>QHYJ01000056.1 GCA_003223255.1 Acidobacteriota bacterium
AAGGTTAAAGCTTCGTGTTCGCTTTTTCTTCGTCTACGTTATTTCAACTCCCTTTGTCTGTCAAGCTTTGGCAAAGAACCTAAAAAAGAACCTATCATAAAGAACCTTAAAGAACCTTGCCGGTCTACGGAGCCTTATATCCCCACCCTAAAGGAAGGGGCTTTACGGCCCCTCGGGTAACAACGAAGGGGCAGGTCGGCTCTTTTCTCCTCCTGACCCCTGCCCTCTCCCGACGGGGAGGGGATAAATGCCGGGCGGCGCTACATCTAATTCCTACTTCGCTAACGCTTCTTTCCTGCGGCTGCCTTTTTGCTCTTCGCCGTGGACGATGCGGAACCCGCCTTCCCCGCCACCCACTGCTCCTCGGTCGGCTTGCCGGCAATCAACTCGTAATCGGTGAACACCACGTCCCCGCCCACCAGCTCCGGCGAATGCGCGGCCTCAAACTGCCTCACCGCCGCGGATTGGCCGTGGCGCGCCTGCGCCGCCTCGTTTTCAAAGATGAACAGGTGCAGAAACCGCGTTGGATCGTTCTTCTCCTGCCACGCCAGATACATTTTCGTGCCCGGCTCATTTTCTTGCACGTACTTCACAAACACCTCGATCGCCCGCTTGACTTTTTCCACCGCCTCCGGCTTCACCCGGTACCCCCCGGTCTGATAAATGGCCATCACTGCTCTCCTGCTGTTGGAAGTGGCAAACCGTTCGGTGTGCAAGACTACGCGAATGCCCGGTGTATTCCTTATTAAGAGAATGCGCATTGTCCCGGCCGACTCGAGCGACCCTGTGGATTTGTGGAAAAGGGGCGGCGCTGAACCCTCGAAGCTCGGGACAAGCCAGCCTGACGCTTCGCACGGGGCAGGCTCGCGATTTGTAACTCACGGCATTTTGTAGCGCCGCCAACTTGGCGGCTTCGATGAGTGCCGTCTGCAAATGCTTGTTCCGCTGCTCGACCGGGGCGTGCGCTGGAGAAAAGCGGAGCCTCCAGGTTGCATGCGTGGAGAGTATAATCGCCCATTATGACCATGAACCTGACACGAAGAGAGACACTTGCGGGAGCCATTGCGCTGTTGTGCGGAATGGGCGCGGCGGAGGCTCAGGCACGAGCCGGAATGCCAGGTCATCAAGTTCCGCGCGGCTCCCAATTCGGGGCCGAGCCGGACGCTCATCCCGCGGCAAAGCCGGAATCCCCCGTTGAGTCGCGGTCTGCGACTGAGCCGGAGGCGCAAGGCGCGGAGCGAGCCGCAGCAGACCTTGTGTTCAAGCACGACTTGCCGAATCTCACCATGGACGATTGGGAAGTGACGGTCAGTACCGTGGACTATGCGCCGGGAAGAGTGGGCAAGGTGCATCACCATGCGGGGTTCGTGCTGGCGTATGTGCTGGAAGGAAACGTCGTGACCAAGATTTCCGGCCAGGAAGAACGAACTTACAAGCCAGGGGAAATGTTCTACGAGCCGCCCGGAAGCACGCACGAAGTGTCACGGAATGCGAGCGAGAGCCAGCCGGCAAAGCTGCTGGCACTGATCTTCGCGAAAAAGGGCGTGCCGCTGACGATGCCAGGGCCGGCATAAAGGCGCGGCTTACAGGTCTAACGCGGGAAGAGGGATCTCTCGCTCCGCCTGCCGCAGGCCGGCGAGGAGGAACCTGCTTTTATCTTTGAGAAGATCGAAAGGCAGATCCCTCGCCTCCGCTCGCCAAAACCGGGCGACCGGGCGGAGAGGTGACTTAATGTTTCGCTGCCGGGGCGGAGTAGATTTTGGTTTCGGGATGAAATTCGGACCAGGCAAACCAATATTCCGGCTCCAAAATGAGCGATTCGAGCTGTGAGCCCTTCAACGAGCCGGAAAGGCACTTTCCATAGGCATCCCAACGCGAGCCGGTTTCCTTGTCGGTGAGTTCGCTAGCGTCCGGGTTGGCGGCGCGGAATTGCAGGGTCTTCCCTTTTGCGCGCGCAATGAAGGCCGTGGTGGTGTCGGACGCCGGCTGATGGACGAGAAGAACCGGCTGGCCGCCGAGATCGTCGTGGATGACGCGCGCTTCGCGAAGAATGGAGAGGGGAAATGCTTCGCTCGATTCGCCGACGTCGAGGCCGAGAATCATGGTGCGCGGCTTGAGGCGGTCGTCCACGCGGAGGACGCCGGGAGGCGCGGAACCTGCGCCAGAGAGCCCGCGGCGGATCATTTCGTTCTTTTCGGGGATGCGCTCGGCGTAGCCGGGCAGAGGCTTTAGCACCAAAGTGTCCGGATGCAGGCGGCGCCATTCCTTCCAATCCGTGAGAAGAAAAGGATACAGCTCGAGGTGCTCGCCTTTGAGCGGCCCGGAAATGGCTTGCAGGCTGGATTGTTGCCAGCGGCTGCCGGTTTCGCGGTCCTGAAAGACCTCGTTGCCGCCGATCACGCCGGCGTTGTCCATTTGGAGTTCGCGCCCCTTATTGGCGGCCCTGAACACGAGGGCCGTGTTGCAATAGCTTCACCAGGTGACGGCGATGGGGCCCGAGGGAGATTGGTCTTCGACGAGGCCGTGCTGCGAAAGAATGGCGGCCGGATAGGCTTTGGCGACGGTACCGGCCATGACGCCGATGACGCGGTCGGGGTCGTGCAAAAACGTGGCCTCGGAAGCCGAATTAAATTGCGGGGCGTGGACCGCGGTGTACGGCAAGCGCGGCTCGGCTGGCTTTTGCGCGGCGGCGCCTACGCTCGATGCGAGGGTGGTCGAAGCGATCGCGAGAAGGAACAGGTTTTTCCTGTTGGTCATGAGCAGTCCCTTTTGCTTTGGAAATTGCGACCGCATGCAGACTCCATTGTGCACTCAGGCAAAGCAAAAGGCTACTTTCGGAAAGTTCCGACGCGATGCAAAGAAATGAAAAGAGCAGACAATTTGGCAGGGCAAGAAGTGGCTCTGCAACCGAGGGTTGTAACCGAACAGGGCGAGGAGTCGTTTGCTTAAGTAAGAAGGCCAATGTTCGAAATTCGAAAATGGAAAGAGCAGGAGATAGAAAGGCGTGATGTATGACAAATACGGGGAGTGGAACAGTCAAGACAGACGCTGAGGAGACTCGCGCAGCCGTGCTGCGCCCTTACAATGGCAAAAAAGAGGGCAACGGGAATTGGGCGACGGCGGGGGCGTCGCTGCTGGTGGGCGCGGCCTTCTTTGCGCTGTGGTTCTGGTTGTTGCCGGGATGGCTGGGGTTTCATGTGGCCAGCACCGGCGCGGGGCGCTGGCGGTGGATCGCGGCGGTACCGTCGGTGCTGGGCTTTGCGGTAGCGTTGCGGTGCGTGTGGGACTTTGGGCGCACGGGACATGGCACGCCGGCGCCCATCGCTCCGCCAAAGCGGCTGGTTCTGGTGGGGTTCTACCGCTACGTACGGAATCCCATGTACGTGGCCTTCCTTACGGGCTGGACAGGGCTGTGGGTCGTGTTCGGACGAGCGAATCTGGCAGCGATTGTGGTGGCGTGCCTGGTGGTGTTGGGAGTGCACCTGTTTGTGCTGGGGTACGAGGAGCCGACGCTCGGCCGGATGTTCGGCGCCGAATATGAGGAGTATTGCCGGAATGTGCCGCGCTGGCTGCCAAGGTTGAGGGCGTGGGAGAGTAGTAGCCTTCCCCGTCCCGCTCGATCAAGACAGTGAATTTTCTCTTTTGCTTCAAGCTGATGTCCAAAGAACCGACGGAGACAAAGGAAACCAAAAAGAAAAAGGAAGAAGGACAGCTGTACACGCGTACTGAATAATATGGTACGGGGGACCTATTTCCAAAAAGAGGGACAGGAATTCATTCTATTGGCTCCTAACCTTCTCTCATGCGAAAGCCAGTGGAGAAAGATCCCTCTGGGCGCGAGGCGCATGTCCCCGAGCGCAAAGTCAGCGGGCGCATAGAAAAGCAAGCAACCCGGCCCTCTACGTTTCGGACGGCCTTCGAACGCATTCAGGAGTTCGCGGGGCACATGAAACTGCGCAGCAAGCTTTTGCTCTCGCTGGTGCTGGTCATCGCCACGATGACGGGCGGCACGCTGTTGACGGTGCGCCAATCGATGCAGGCGCAAGCGCAACGGCAAGTCGAAGAAGACGCGCGCAATTCCATCCTCACATTTCAGGTGATGGAGCAGCAACGCCGGCTGGTGTTAGGCCGCAAGGCAGAACTGCTGGCCACGCTGGCGTACATGCGCAACGGCGATCCTACGGTCATTCGCGATGTGAGCCAGGACCCGTGGCAATCGGAGGAATGCGATTTGTTCGCGCTGGTGGACAGCAAAGGCAAAGTCACCGCGTTGCAAAGCCGGATTTCGGACTTTCCGGCCAATGTGTCGAGTAAGAGCTTCAAGAACCTCGTGCGCGAAGCCGGCAGCCAGGATTGGTGGGTCAACGGGAAGCAAGTCTATCGGGTGGTGGTGAAGCGCTTCTTTAAGGACCCGCCGATCAATAGCGTGCCGATGGGGGCGGTGATTGTGGGCCGGGAGATCGATCCGGCGCGAGCCAAGGATTTAGGCCGGATTCTGGCGAGCGAGGTGGTCTTTCAGTCCGGCGCCGACCTTACGGTGAGTTCGTTGGGGGCGGTCGACGAACAACAGCTGGCCGGGCTGATCAAGAGCGGGAGCAAACTGGAGCCGCAACTCGGAAAGAGACATTTCTATACGAGTTCGCTCGAGCTGCTGCCGGGAGCGCATCCGAATCTGACTTTTGTTGTGCTGAAGTCGGATGAAGATGCGCTGGCGTCGGTCGGGCGGCTGAACCATTGGCTCGTCGGCTTGGGATTGATCGTAATCCTGGCGGGCGTGCTGTTGGTTTACGTGATTTCGGATACGTTTACGAAGCCGCTCGGTTCGCTGGTGGAAGGCGTGCGGGCGCTGGAAGAAGGAGATTTCAGCTATCCGCTGACCGCCGCAGGCGGAGACGAATTGGCGTGCGTGACTCGAGCGTTCGAAAGCATGCGCAACACGTTGGAGCGCAATCAAGAGCAACGCGAACAACTCGAGGAACAGCTTCGGCAAGCGCAGAAAATGGATGCGCTGGGAAGGCTGGCGGGAGGTGTGGCGCACGACTTCAACAATTTGCTGACGGTAATTAAAGGAAACAGCGACCTGGCGCTGGAACGCATCAAGCCCACCGACGCGGTGCGCGGAAACTGCGAGCAGATTCGGCGCGTAGCGGACCGCGCGGCGATGTTGACGCGGCAGCTGCTGGCGTTCAGCCGCCGGCAGATGCTGCAGCCAAAGGTTTTGGACCTGAACGAATTAATCGCGGAAATGGGCCGCCTCTTGCAGCGGCTGCTGCGCGAGGACATTGAATACAAGGTGCAACTCAGCGAACCGCTCGCGCGCGTGCAGGCGGATCCGGGACAAATCGAACAGGTGCTCTTGAACCTGATTGTGAATGCTGCGGACGCCATGCCGAAGGGTGGAACGCTGACCATCGCGACGGAGGATGTTTGCGTGGATCCCCTGTACGCGCAAGCGCGGCCGCCGCTGGTGCCGGGGGATTACGTGATGCTCGCCGTCAGCGACACCGGCCACGGCATGGACGCAGGCACCAGGGCACGGATTTTCGAGCCATTTTTTACGACCAAGGAGCCGGGCAAAGGAACGGGCTTGGGGCTGGCGACCGTGTATGGCGTCGTGAAGCAGAGTTCGGGCTACATCTTTGTGGAATCCACTCCGGGAGCTGGAGCGCGGTTTGAGATTTACCTGCCCCAAGTGCCGGAAAAGGCGCAGGAGGCTCCTACCGAAGAGCGCGTGGCCAAGGTGCGCGGCGGGCGCGAGACGGTGCTTCTGGTCGAGGACGAAGGGGACGTGCGGGCGCTGATCTGCGAATTCCTGAAAGCCGCAGGTTATCAGGTGTTGACGGCGGCGGATGGCGAGCAAGGCCTCGACATCGGACAAAAATTCCGAGACGAGATCGATATTTTGGTGACCGACGTGGTGATGCCGCGCATGCGCGGCCCGGAGCTGGCCAAGCGGTTGAGAGGGATGCAGCCGGACCTGAAAGTGATGTACATGTCCGGGTACACGGAAGAGTTCGGCGCAAGTGTGCTGGAAGGCGCGTCGTTCCTGCAAAAACCGTTCTCGCGCGATGCTTTGCTGCGACAAATTCATGACGCGTTAAAAGGGAAACCCGCCGAACAAGCTGAACGCCCCACGTTCTCTCTGCGAATCAATTGAGATTAATTGAGATATTGACAGTGAGAAGGGCGGTGGTCATAGTCCGGGGCCATGTTCCTGGGGCATTTTGCGCTGGCCATGGCGGCAAAGAAGGTGGCGCCGAAGGCGTCGTTAGGGACCCTGGTGTTGTCCGCGCAGTTCGCGGATTGCCTTTGGCCGGTGCTGCTTCTCCTGGGTTTCGAACAAGTTCAGATTGTGCCGGGCGTCACGCGGGTCAGCCCGCTGGATTTTGTTTCGTATCCCATTTCACATAGCTTGTTAACCGAATTGATGTGGGGTTTGCTGCTGGGCGCGGTTTATTTTTTTCTTACGGCGCGATTTCGAAACGGCGACGGTCGTTGGCGCACTCTTGCCGGCGCACTGGCTGCTGGATTATTTTGCCCACCGTCCTGATATGCCGCTTTATCCTGGAGGCTTGAAAGTCGGCCTGGGAATGTGGAATTCCCTTCCCCTGACCCTGTTGGTTGAATATGGGCTATTTCTATTTGGCGTGATTCTGTATGGGAGGGCTACGCGTTCGAAAGACGGATGGAATTACGCGTTGTGGTCGCTTGTTTTGTTTCTGGGCGTGATGTACGCGGCGTCCCTGTTTGCTCCTCCGCCACCCAGTGTTGGCGTTCTGGCGCTGAGCGCGTCAGCGCTGTGGCTGACGATTCCGTGGGCCGCCTGGGGCGACCGGGAGCGCGAAGTGGCGCCGCAGCAATAGTTTACTTGTCTAGGGTCGCTCGATACTTGGAGGGTTTCGTGAAAAAGATACGGACGTTGGCGGTTTGCGTTTTGGCAGGGGCCGCACCTGTGTGGGCAAACCATTCGCCGGCAACGGATGAGGTGGATGGGAAGGTGGATGCGTTTGTTCAAGGCGAACTGCAGAAACAGCACATTCCGGGCGTGGAGCTGGGCGTTTACCGCGACGGACAGATGACGAAGGCCAAGGGCTACGGCCTGGCAAATGTGGAATGGAATGCCGCGGTAACGCCGGACACCATTTTTCAATCGGGGTCGGTGGGGAAACAGTTTACCGCGACGGCAGTGATGATGCTGGTGGAAGAAGGCAAAGTGGGGCTGGAGGATCCCATCAAGAAATATTTTCCGGATGCGCCGGAAGCGTGGAACGACATCAAGGTACATAACCTGCTGAGCCATACCTCGGGATTAGGCGAATATGAAAGCGGCGCGCGGACGAAACCCGGCGGACCGTTTTATATGCGGCTGGATTACACCGAAGACGAGCTGTACAAGCGAATCGCCGATATGCCGATGGATTTCAAGACAGGTGAGGACTGGGCGTACCGGAATACGAATTACGTGCTGCTGGGGATTCTGATTCACAAGGTGACGGGAAAATTCTACGGAGATTTTCTGCAGGAGCGGATTTTCAAACCGCTGGGGATGAACCGAACGCGCATTATCAGCGAAGAGGATATTATTCCGAGGCGGGCGGCAGGCTACCGGCTGGTGAAAGGACAACTCAAAAACCAGGAATGGGTCTCGCCATCGCTGAATTCGACGGCGGATGGCGCGCTGTATTTTACGGTGGAGGATTTGCAGAAGTGGGATGCGGCGTTGTACACGGAAAAGCTGCTGAAGAAAGCGAGTTTGGACCGGATGTGGACGGTGGAGAAGCTCAACGACGGCAAGCCGAACAAAGCGGATTATGGGTTTGGGTGGGGAGTCGGTGAGGTCAATGGGCATCGCATAGTCTCGCACGGCGGGGCGTGGCAAGGGTTTACCTGCTACATCGCCCGGTACGTCGATGACAAATTCACGGTGGTGGCACTGACGAATCTGGATTCCGGGCATTCGAATCCCGCCAAGATCGTGACCGGCGTAGCAGCGATTTATAATCCTGCGCTCAAACCGGTAGAGCAAAAACCGATTGCCGATAAAGAACCGCAAGTCACGCAGATGGTAGGAGAGTTGTTGCGGTCGATTGCCGATGGGAAGGCGAAACCCGAACAGTTCACCGAGGAGGCGAGAAAACGGCTTTTTCCGGACGAGATGGAGGAATTGGGGCCGGCATTGAAAGAGTATGGGGATTTGAAGACGCTGGAATTGATGGAGCGAACCGAAGAAGGAGAGCGGAGGAATTACCGGTATCGCGCGAAGTTTGGGGAGATGACGCTTATGATTTCGATGGGGCTGACGAAGGACGACAAGATTGCGAGATTGAATTTTTCGGAAGAGTGAGGGTTAGCCCCCACATACGAACGGCGAAAAGCAGATCCCTCGCCGCCGTTCGCAAACTACGCGACCGGGTTCGGGAAGACCGACTCTCCCATTTGCCTGAGCATTGCTAGTTTTTGGCGGAGGCGGCTTTGAGTTTCTTTAGTTCCCTCTCGTGGTCAAGATAGGTTTCACCCTTGGAGATCCACAGCGGGGTGGGCTCGTCCTTCAAGTAGTGACCAAACCACTGAAAGATGCGGCGCTGGTAGTCGACTTGATTGGCTTTTTTGCGCAGGCCATGGTCTTCGCCAGCGTATTCGATGAGGACGACATCTTTCCTTGCGCGTCGGGCGATGTTGTAGAGCTCGACGCCTTGGTGGAAGAAGACGGTGCCATCGCTGTCGCCGACTTCGATGAGCAGGGGCGTGGTCATGCTCGATACGCCGAAAACCGCAGAATTACGGATGTAGGCCTGGAGGTCTTCGTAGAGAGGAACTTCCATACGCTGTTGGCCGGTTTCGATGTGATCAGTTTCGGCGATACCGGAACTCCAATGATGGTTGCCGTAATTGCTGACGAGGTCGGTGATGGGCGCGCCTGCGACGGCGGCGGCGAAGAAATTCGTGGTGTGGGTAGCGAGATACGTAGTGTCGAAGCCGCCCCAGGAATGGCCCATGATGCCGATTTTCTTAGCGTCGATGACGCCCATTTGGATGACGCGCTTCGCGGCAGCCGTAACGCAATCGACGACGGAAACGCCCGGATCGCGCGGCTTGAAAAGAATGTCCGGCTCGAGAACGAAGTAGCCGTGGCTGTTCATGGCGGTCACGTTGTAATAGTTGCGCTCGGAAGGCGCGCTGTAGCGGTGCAGGCCGTCGGAAAGCTTTTCGTACATGTAAATGATCATGGGATATTTCTTGGAGGAGTCGTAGCCCGCGGGATAGAAGAGCGCGCCTTGCAGGCGTTCGTTGTGGCTGTTTTTGTACTCGATGAGCTCTTCGCGGCCCCAGGCGTAATTGCTTTGGAAGGGATTTGTCTTGGTGACCGCTTTCGCACTCTTCAAGTCTGGGCCGGCGATGAAGGCGTTGGGTGATTCGACGAAAGTTTGCTGAACGTATTCGAAGACGTCGGCGTCTTTGGCCTTCGCGAGCCGATCGAGGCTTTTGTCGAGCAGAACGAGATGTTCTTCAGTGAGGGCGCCGGAAGCACCGGGCTGGAGGCGAGCGAAACCGGATTTCTTCGACCTGATGCCAAACAAGCTGAGATAGATGGGCTTGCTGGTGTCGATCCATGGAACCGTCAGGCGCAACCTGCCAGAGATCGAATTTGTCGTAGAGGATGACCGCGGCGTCATCCTTGGTCCAACCAGCAATGCCGAAGGGCGGCTTCTGCTTGATGGTCCAGTCGGATTCGCGATCCACAAAGGAAGTTTGGGCGTTTTGGGTGATGTTGACGACGGCGTGTGTGGCGGTGTTGACGGTCCAATAGTGGTCGTCGTGGAAATAGAGGAGGTAGCGGCCGGCGGGACTTTCTTCGAGGTAGTGGTCGTCGTTGAGGCCATCCTGAATTTTGGTGCGTGCGCCGGCGGAAACGTCGACGAGAGCGATGTCCGCGGCAGGACGGCCGATGGAGCGTTCCATGGCGTAGGCGGACCAGTCGGCGGAAACGGCAAGAGATTGGTGCTTGAGAGGAGTGATGCGCTCGTCCAGGTCCTTGCCGAGGGGAACGAGAGAATTTTTGCCGAGGTGCCAGGCAGCGAGCATGTTTTTCTGGCGGTCGTTCTTGGCGTTGAGTTTTTGTTTGGGCATGACTTCGACGTCGCGCCAGTTCCAAACGTCCACGGCGGGCTGCTCGTCTTCGTCCTTGTTTTTGGCGGCACCGGTGTCTTTTGCGGAGGCATCGTTGGACTTCGAAGCATCAGCGGTCTTTGTTGCGTCCGCAGCGGGAGTTGCAGGTTTTGCGGGTTCGCCGATTTTGTCCTCCCATTTGGCGAGGCCGAGGAAAACGATGCCGCCGTCGAGAGCCCACTCCGGCTTGTGAAAAGAAACCGTGCGAGTGGCCGCAGGAAATTTTGCGTCGGCGGTCGGATCATAGACGGGAGCCGATTCGGAGGATTGGCCGAGATTGGTCCAAGCGAGGGCGACTTGCGTGGGGCCTTCGTGGTGATCGTCGGATTTGGCGCGGAGGACGGCCAGGTCGGCGCTTTTCTTGCGCCAGGAAAGGCCGGAGTATACGGAGGCGGAGGTGTCGAGAACGCGGACGGCGGCAGTGTGCACGTCGAAGATTTGGATACCGTTGCCGGTTTTGTCTTCGGCGTTGATGGTCATCGCCAGGAGCGTGCCGGTTTTGGGCACATTCTGCCAAGCGTATTCGGAGACGTTACCGAAAGAAGCGTCACGGCCGGTAGAAAGCTGGCGAAGAAGCAGCGCGGCGCCGGCGGGAGTGTCGTCCACTTCGGAGGCGTCAGAGGAATCCTTTTTGTCGGAATCCTTTTTTTCGGGCGGGGTGCGGCGCATGGCGAGCCAGGCACCGTCAGGGCTGAAGGCAAAAGACTCGATGCCGTCGACGGTGGACAGATCGCCGGTGGTGAGATTCAGGATACCGATTTTCTTGGGGACGGGCTTTTTCTCTTTCTTTAGCTTTTCTTCCTGCGCTTCGGAAATGCCGATGGAATAGGCGACCCAGCGAGAGTCGGAGGAGAAGGCGGGTTCGGCGCCGAAGGCGATGGTCTTGGTGGTGCCGTCGGCAATGTTGGTGACGCGCAGTTCGTTGTTGCGATTCGAGCGAGTGATGGCGTAGGCGAGCCATTTGCCGTCGGGAGAAAGGCCGCCGTATTCGCGGAACGTGGCGAGAGATTCCCACTGGCCGTAATCGGAAGGCGGGACGGGAGGTTTGGATTGGCCGTAAAGGGAGATTGCGGTTGCAAGAGTTAAGGATGCGGTGATAACCGGGAGTCGCATGGCTGGCCTTTCTTGGAGATTCGAGAGCGCCGCCACGCGGATCGCCGGGCTATGCGGGCGGAGCAGGCGGATTGTGAACCGATTTGGAGAGGTAAGCAAGAGCGCCTGCACGCCCTTTGAAGTGCCTCCCAGGAAAAGTCTCGCGATGGCAGTTGGCTAGGCGAATTGGAGGCATTTCCGGGCCGCGCTTACCGGCGACCAGTTCCGATAAAGGAGTGCGCGTGGCGCCGAGCGCAGCGGCAGCTTCCGTGATGGTGAGTCCGAGAGGTTCGACTTGACGCGACAAATTGCTAAACGACGTTAAACGATGCGACGGGGGAGCAAGGGATTGAGATGCATGGTGAGGTCGTAGACGGAGGCGCCGCAGGATTCGGAGATGTCTTCAGGGCGAGAGCCGGGCTGGGCGTCGAAGAATATCGCGACATCGCCGATTTGGACTTTTTCTTCGGGGCCGATCTCGACGATACAGTGACTGGCGGAAACAGAGGCAATGACGGGATAAAGTTCGCCGTTGATGCGAACTTTGGCGCCTTTCGGGGCCACGCGGGGCCAGCCGTCGGCGTGGCCGACCGGAATGGTGGCGACCCACACGTCGTCCTTGGCCATGTACGCGCGGTTGTAGCCGGCGCTGTCCCCTTTGCGCAATTTTTTGGCATAGATGACGCGAGCTTTGAGGCTGATGGCCGGGCGAAGATCGAGGATGTTGGTGTGACGAAATTCGTTTTCGGAATAGATGCCGTAGATGGCCATGCCGGGACGAACCATGTCGAAGAACGCGTCGGGATGCTGAAAGAGGCTGAAGCTGGAGGCGGCGTGCTTTTTGCCGAGGGGGATGGCTTCTTTTTCGAATGCGGAGCAGGTTTCGTTGAAGCGCCGGAGCTGCTCTTTGTCGAAGTCGGGATCTTCGGTGAAGGTCATCATGGTGCCCTGGATGCGGACGGATTTGCGGGCGGCGAGATCGCGCACGAGCGGGGCGGCTTGGTGATAAGGCACGCCGACACGGCCGATGCCGGTGTCGATGCAGATGTGGAGCGAGACGGGCTTTTGCCTTTTGGCGGCGATTTTGTCGAGCGCGGAGCCGGCAGGCGTGTAGACCATAGGCAGGACGTCGCGGGCGACGGCGTCGGCGAGATTCTGTTCGTCGAAAGGACCGAGAAGAAGGACGGGTTTGCGAATGCCGGCGTCGCGGAGAGAGAAGGCTTCGTGGAGTTTGACGACGGCAAAGCCAAAAATTTCAGGTTGCGGTTCGAGAAGCTGGGCGATGTTGACGACGCCCATGCCGTAGCCGTTGTTCTTGATGACGGCGAGAATCGGACGCGCGGAAACGCGGCGGGAGATTTCGGCAACGTTGTGACGAAGATTTTCGCGATGGATTTCGACCCAGGGATCGAAGGAAGAGTCTTGCGAGGAAGCAGCCGCCGGAGATTGCGCGGTGGCGAACTCCGACGCGGAACTGAGTACCGCCGGCAGGGCAAGACCGGCTTCGAGGAACAGGCGGCGTGAGTGTTTCATGATGCTGACACTCCTGACCGCACGAGGATACCAAATGTGATCAGTTTTCAGTGGTCAGTTTTCGGCAGGGAGAAAAAGAATCCGGGCTTAGGAGGGCACGATATGCCGTGCCGCTACAAAGCCTGTGGTACGGGGCGTTATTTCTTGAAGAGGTCTTCGAAGGCCTGGCGGGCGTCGCTCGAGCGCGGCGGCGCAGGAGCGATGGAGCCGGCGGACTGCGCGTAGGAAGTGGGCGCGGTGTCTTTCTCGACGGTCATGCGAAATTCGTAGAAGGTGCAGGTGTTCTTGGCGTCTTTGGGGGAGATGCGCGCGCGAATTGGCTGCGTGCACTCGAACTGTGCGCCGGTATCGAAAAAGCGGCACTGCTTGCAGCAGTGGAGTTCGAACTGGCACTTGGGACACTTGCCGTTAGGATCGAAACCAGGGGCGAGGACAGCGCCGCAATTGGAACAGCGGGCGCGGGTGACGGTCCCGACCATGCGCGGGGTGCGCGGGCCGAACTGGTCGGCGCCGCGCGGGCCGCCCGCAGGCGGCTTCTTTTCGTGAGAGCGCTCGCGCTTCTCACTTTTTTCGGAATCGCGGTAGCCGCGATGACTATACTTACGATCCACAAACGCCTCCGCCCGCCAGCCCTAAAGGGCTGCAGCGGCTACAACTGAACTTCGGCACAACCGTGCGACAACTTGGCTTGTTTCCATTCGGATTGCTACACTCGGCCGGACCGCGCTATGCCTACCTGAATTAGCTTTGCAGAGTGACGTACGTCCGCGAGCAGGAGATGGGACCTCTACCTTTGTAGCGCTCTGGGAGTTCGAAGTCAAGCCGGGCTGCAAAAAACGGTTCCAGAAAGTCTATAGCCCCGGAGGGGACTGGGCCAACTTGTTCCGGAATGATCCGAACTACCAGCAGAGCTGATTATGGCACGATCCCGGGCATCCCGCAATCTTTCTGACTTTGGATTTCTGGGCTTCCCGGAGGGCCTACAAAATTTTATGGCCACGCATGCCGCAGAATACAAAATAGACGCGGCAAGAGAGGAATTGACGCTGAAGGAGAGGAAGATCGGCCACTATGGGCACGCCGATTCTTAGCGTTTCGCTCGGCGCGGATTGCCGAGCCACATTTGGATGAAGCCGTCGGGGGCGAGATCGGGCTGCAGGAAAGTCTTTGGCGTGCCGGAAGTGCGAAGAAGGGCTTCCGCAGCGAGGTAACCACTGCGGACAGCGCCTTCCATGGTAGCGGGCCAGCCGGTTTGCGTCCAATCGCCCGCCAAGAACAAGCCAGGGATTTTTGTTGTCTGTGCGGGGCGCCAGCGATCCACACCCGGCTCGGGAGAGAAGGTCGCGGCGGCTTCCTTAATGACGGTAGCTTTGAGCAATTGGGCGTCCCGGGCTTTGGGCAAAGCGTGGCGAACCTCCGCGAGGCAGAGGTCGATGATTTCTTCGCGGGATTTTTGTAAGAGATCGTAAGAAGCGCTGATGACCAATTGAAGGTATTGCCTGTTTTTTTCTGAACCTGACGCTTCAGTGAAACCGCCGACGGGACGACCGTAGAGAGCGGTCTTATTGAAAACCCACTGCGTGGTGGTGTCCAGAAGCGTCAGGAACGGTTCATCCATGACAATGTGGTCGAACCAGAAATGCACACCGGTGATGGGTGAGGTTTTGATTTTGTCGAGATGAGAGAGGGACGGGTCCGCCTGCCTCAAGCTTTCCGGGAGGAGTTCGGCAAGCGCGGCGTGTGGAATCGCGAAAACGTAAGCGTCGGCGGATTCTTCGCGGCTTTCGTCCAAGCGCACCCCGGCGAGTTGACCGCTCTCGAGTTTCAAGCCGCGAATCGGAGCACGTAAGACTACTTCCCCGCCCCGTCGCTCGATTTCCGATTTGCAGCCATCGTACAGATGGGAAAGTGGAACGGCGGGAACTCCCATACGGTACCCGCGGCTATTGAGAAGAAAGGCCTTCCAGAAAACATCGACACCGAAGCGCGCGTCGGTCCGATGGAGTTCTTCGTCGAGAGCGCTGACGAGGACGACCCGCCAAAAGCGATCGATAGCCCCTTGCGTTTGTCGACGGAGGCGAAGCCATTCGAGCATGGTGATGCCGCCGGCTACGTGAAGCTCTGGAGGCTGGCCTTGGTGCTGGATGATATGCAGCATGGCCCGGGCAATCGACAATTTGTCGAGAAGTGTGAGAGGAGCAAACGACGCGAAGGCGCCGGTGAAGTGAAACGGAGCGGGAAGGACACCGGCTTTTATTTCCCCGCGGCGGCCCTGGGGATCGAGGAAGAGGAGGCGGTCAAAGAATTTGATTTTGCCGGACGCGCTTATGCGGCGGTAAAAATCTTCGAGATTCGCACAACAGCCGAGAGTCACGTGCTGGCAATTGTCGACATGCTCGCCGTCGGGCAAGACGTAAGAAGTGGCGCGGCCGCCCAGAAACGGACGCTGCTCGAAGAGACGGACGCGCCAGCCCGAATCAGCCAGCGCGACGCCAGCTGCCAGTCCCGCCAGCCCGCCGCCGATCACGATCACGTTTTTCAAGAATGTTCTCTTCCGCGTGGTGGCCGAAACGGGCCTTGGCCATGAATACCATCTTTTCCGCCTTCGAGAGACGTATTTTTTTGCCGAAAACGGCGAAATCCAGCGCCTCGATGCGGCCGAGCAGCGCGCTGTAGGTATGGGCGAGGAGCCACAGAGCGCTTCGGCTGTCTGGCTCGTTCAAGCCGAGCAAGGCCGAGCCTTCCTCATAAAGCTGCCAAGCGCGGTCCGATTCAAAACGAAGCAACTCGCGAATGCCGAGAGTTGCTTCGCTGCGCGCGAAATCTTCCGGCGAAACGTTGTAACGCGCAAGGTCTTCTTCGGGAAGATAGACGCGGCCGAGTTTGTAGTCTTCGTGGATGTCGCGGATGATGTTGGTGAGTTGGAAGGCGAGGCCAAGCTTTTCGGCAAGGTCGAGGGCGCGGGCATCGCTGAAACCGAAGACGTGCGTGCAGGTAAGACCGACGGTCCCGGCGACGCGGTAGCAGTATTCGCGCAGACGGTCGAACGTGGGATAAAAGCGGACGGTGAGATCCATCTCCGCGCCACTAATGAGATCGTGGAGATAGCGCGCCGGCATGTTATAACGCCGCATAGTGTCGACGAGAGCGGGAAGAATCTCTTCAGCGCCACCCAGCGTCGCCGCAGGAGAGGCCACGGCGGCATTTCCATCAAAAACTTGCTCCTGGCCGGTGATGGCTTGATCGAGGGCGGCGCGCCAGCGAGCGAGCCCGCGTTGTTTGGCGGCGAGGTCTTGCTCTTCATCCGAAACATCGTCGATGAGGCGCATGAAGCCGTAAAGGGCCGCCAACGCGTCGCGCTTGGGTTTCGGCAGCAGGAAAAAGGCGTAATAGAAATTGCTGTGCGCGGAGCGGGCGATGCGGTGGCAGTGCTCGTAGGATGCGGTAATCGTGGCCACAGACGGTGGCGCAGCATAATGCGGCCGCGCAACCGAAGGGAGTCTAGCCGCTTTGCTGGGTTGTGAACCATAAGCGACCACGTGCCTAACCAGCGTGCCTGCGAGAAGCCGTGCCTGTTTCAGTTTGCTGATGGCCGGACGTTTGTGCAGCGTGTCATAGCCGATGGATTCAATGGCGTCGAGAACGGCGAGGCCGCCGCGGCTGAACATTTCGAGGTCGATGCTGAGGCGTTTATCAACCATTTTGGCGAGAGGCAGGCCTTCGGCGAACAGGGCGCGCGTGCGAGTGATGAGATCCTGCATCAGACCGACGTAGCGGTCGTCAAAGCGACGCTCGACGATGTCGCTTTCGGTGATGCCGTGAGCCGCAGCGGCGTCGAGCGGAATGTAGATGCGGCCTTTGTCGAGGTCGCGCGAAACGTCCTGCCAGAAATTCGCCAACTGCAAAGCGGTGCAGGTGGCGTCGGAAAGGCGCTGCCGCGGCTCATCGCGATAGCCGCAAAGATAGAGGACCAGACGGCCAACGGGATTGGCGGAACAGACGCAATAGCCGAGAACCGCGTTCCAGTCCGGATAACGCTTGGTGGTTTGGTCCTGGCGAAACGCTCTCAGCAAATCAGCGAAAGGATGTTTGGGAATGTCCATGGTAAATATGGTTTGGCGCAAGGCGACAAAGACAGGATGCGACGGCTTGCCTTCGTAGCAAGCATCCAGTTCGCGCTCCCACCAATCAAGAAGCTGGAGCGCGCGCAGGGGATCAGCGACCTCGTCGCCCAAATCGTCCGCCCAGCGGCAATAGGCATAGACGTTGTAGAAATGCTGATGAAGCGCTTTGGGGAGCAGCCAGGAAACGACGTTGAAGTTTTCGTAATGATGCGTGGCGAGCCATCGCGTGTATTCCTGTGCGGCGGCCGGAGAGCAGCCCGCTTTGGGCGCGTGGCGCATGATCTCGAGTTCGCCGGGACCCAGCATTAGAAGGGAGATTCCTCGCTTCGCCTCCCTGCGCAGGCAGGCTCGGAATGACGGGCGGGTGCTTTGCGAACGCGCAAGCTATGGCCGGACGGCAAGCTTGATTTCGCCGCGGCGCGATTTCATGCGCTCGAAGGCTTGCGGCAAGTCCGCCAGACGAATTTCTTCGGTGACAAAGTCTTGGGCAGAAATGTCTCCGCGGCGAATGGCTTCCAGGGCCTCGCGGAAAAAGCGCGGCGTGTGATGGAACGTGGAGATGAGCTTTATTTCCGAATAGTGAATGGATGCCGGCTCGATTTCAACGTGCGTGCCCGACGGGAGGCCACTGAAGAAATTCACGACGCCGCCACGTCGCACCATGGCCAGCGCCATCCTCCAGGTGGCAGGATTGCCCGCCGCTTCGACAACGGAATCCGGGCCGCGCCGGTCTTCCGTGAGAGCTTTTACGGCGGCGACGACATCCTCCACTTCGTTGACGTTGATCGTAGAGATCGCACCGAGGCGCCTGGCTACATCGAGAGGCGCAGTGCGGCGCGCCAGAGCGATGACGCGAGCTCCGCGGCGAGAAAGCATGCGGACGAATTTCAATCCGATAGGGCCACAGCCGATTACCGCGACGGTGTCGCCGGTTCTCACTTCCATTTCGTGAATGCCACGCAGCACGCAGGCAAGCGGCTCGGCGAGCGCAGCGCTCTGGTCATCGACAGAGTGGGGAACCTCGAGCATGTTCTCCACGGCGATGCGGCCGGGGATGCGCATATACTCCGCGTACGCGCCGTTGTTGAAGAGCAAATCGTCGCAGAGATTTTCCTGACCCCGCCGGCAATGGTAGCAACGAAGGCACGGGGCGGAGTTCGCGGCCACCACGCGCATGCCGATGCGCCAGCGGGGGTCGACGCGCTTGCCCACCGCGACGATGTCGCCCACCAACTCGTGGCCAAAGACCGCCGGCGGTTGAATCATCAGGGCGTGATAGCCGCGCTTCCAAACCTTGAGGTCCGTGCCATCGGTGAGAGCGAGGCGTACGCGCAGAAGCACTTCGTCGGCAGCCATTGAGGGCACGTCGATCATTTCAATGCGAAGATCCTCGCTGCCATACAGAACCGCGGCGGTCATTTTGGATGGAACCGCGACGTGAGTGACAGCAGCTTTCAATTCTTCGCCTGTTTCCGCTTTCCTGGTAGTAATCCTCATGCGTGCGTGATCAAAACCTTGAGCGATTCTGCCGTGGGCTTGGCTGCTAGCTCCAAGGCTTCTTGAATTTTATCCAGGGGAAAACGGTGCGTCACAATGTCCATGACCGGAAGTCTCTTGTGGAGCACCAGTTCTGCCGCTGCTTCTTGGATGTCCGCGGCGGCGCTATAGCTGCCTAAAATTTCTTTTTCGTCAATCCCGACAGCGGCTGCGGGGAATTCGATCTTGGTTACCGGATCGTTCGCGGCAAACAACAGGACCCGTCCCCCAGGCCTCGCGGCGGCGAGCGCTTCCACAACCGCCGCGGGATGCGCCACCGCCACCAGCACGGCATCAGCCCCCCGGCCCTCCGTGCGAACCTTTATCTCCTCCACCAGCTTACCACCACTGGGGTCAAACGACTCAATCGCCCCTAAAGTAAGGCTCTTGGCCCGGCGCACGGCCATAGGGTCACTGGTATAGAGCCGAGGGCCGGCAAGCTTCGCGACCAGGAGGAGTTGCAGGCCGATGGGACCGCAGCCGATAACCAAGACCGTTTCGTTGGCGGCGACGCGGGCCTTTTGCACCGCTTTCAAAATGGTGTTGATGGGCTCGATGAAGGTGGCTTCCTCGAAGGTGACATTGTCCGGAAGAGCCACAATGCCGCGGTCGGCGACCCAGGGCATGGCTTTGACGTATTCGGCGAAACCACCGCCGTTCGGAGTGAAGCCAGCGGTCAGGCCGGTGGTTTTGTATTGCTTGCACTGCGAGAAGAGGCGGCGCTCACAATAAAAGCATTTTCCGCAAGGGACGTGATGAAAGCTCATGACGCGGTCGCCGGGCTTCCATTTGTTGACGCCGCGGCCCACGGCGAGGACGGTACCGCCGAGCTCGTGGCCCAGGATTTGCGGTGGCTCGACGTAGCGGTGGAAAATTTTCTTGATGTCCGTGCCGCAGACGCCACAGGCCGCAACTTTGATAAGCACTTCGCCGTCAGAGACCTCGGGGACAGGAACTTCTTCAACGCGGACGATGCCTTTTTCGCGGAAGACGCCGGCGCGCATGGTTTTGGGGATGGGACCGAGGACCCGCGCTCTATCGAGAGTTGCACCCGTGCGGCTCATCCGGTGGCCATCCCGCCATAGGCCGCAGCGGCAACTCGCCCGCCGTACTCGGGGAGGGAAAGCAAAAACTCGTCAAGAAAATCGGCCAAGGAGTGCGTGGCCCGCCAGCTCTGCCAGCCAAAACGGATAAGGCCAGGCAAACCGAGGGGATGGTGAACGAGCTCGCCGATTAACTGCCGTTTTTTTACCGCACCATTGCGCTCCAGGATTCTATTGAAATCCAGCGGAAGCTCATGCGTTCGATGGTCACTGATGGCGCGCACGGCAATCGCAGGAATTTGAGTCCCTGTCGCGGATTGCAGGACGTAATAACTCTCCATTTCAACGCAGTCGCCAAACGTAGACAAAGTCGCTTTCGCCGATGTTTCACCGACAATGTGGGTTTCCGTGATCATGGTACTGACAACTCTGGCTCCACAGGCCTCGGCAAGTTTCAAAAGACGTTTATGACTGAATACCTTTTCGTCTTTCCGACTCAGGATAACTCGAGTGGCTGCTACGATCTCCCCAAGACGCAACTCTTCATTTAAGCCACCTGCCAGACCCGTGGAAATGCAAAAATCCGGCTTTTTCTTGAGCAAATCACGCAGAGCTTTCGTCGCGATGTTTGTAAACAAGTCCTCCCATCCGATTCCTGTCAACAATACGTCGACGTTATTCCCATAAACGTTCCCTTCAAACCGTTCGTAGAACGGCCGGTTCATTGGGGGGTCAGGAATGCTGATTGCGTCGCGGATGAAAGCATGACGTCTCCGCCAGGGGGCGAATTCGGCGTCGACGGCAAAGGTGACAAGGATTCTCATGGACACAGGCCAGCACCGGTCTGGAAGACCGGCCAGTACAAAATTGCCAGGACCCACCTTAAGTGCGAACCGCGAATCAGGCCTAGGCGGCGCGGGCGCGCGCCATTTTGCGCGCACGGCTTTCCGCGATGTAACCATTGGCCTCGTACCAGCGCACCGCGCGTTCGAGCGCCGCAGACACCGGGCCCGCCTTGAAACCCAATTCGCGCTGTGCGCGGGAGCAATCCACAAACATCATGTGGCGCGCGATCTTCACACCCTCGACCGGTATACCTGGCTCGCGGCCAATCAGGCGCGAGACGACAGTATTAGCATAAGCCACGCCCAACGCGAGCCCGTGAGGAATTTTCAGCTTGGGTGCGGTCAGCCCGCTGATCTTCGCAAGCATGTCCAGCATCGCCTTGAGCGTGAGATTCTCACCGCCGAGGAGATAGCGCTCCCCGACTTTGCCTCTCTCCGACGCAAGCACGTGGCCCGCGGCACATTCTTCGACGCCAACAAAATTCAGGCCGGTTTCGACGTAGCCGGGCATTTTGCCGTTTAGAAAATCCAGAATGATTTTACCAGTGGGCGTGGGCTTCCAGTCCCACGGGCCGACCGGCGTCGTTGGCATGACCACAATGACGGGCAAGCCAGCTTTCGCGGCCCTGAGCGTTTCCTGCTCAGCCATCCATTTGGAACGCTTATAGTGACCGACCATTTCTTCGAGACGGGCCTCGGTGAATTCGTTGGGAAGTTTCGTGCGGTCGACAGCGATGGTGGCCACGGTGCTGGTGTAGATGAATTGCTCGACGCCGGCACGCATGGCGGCGTCGAGAAGATTTTTTGTTCCGCCCACGTTGGAATCGTAAATGTCCTGCCTGCGCTTGGCCCACAAGCGGTAATCCGCGGCCACATGGAAGACGCGCTTGGCGCCCGCGATCGCGCGCGCGACTGCGGCGGGATCGCGCAAGTCGCCGGTAACGTATTCGAGCGAGAGATCACCGATGGCGCGATTCGTGCTTGAAGGGCGCATCATCACGCGCACATCTTCGCCACGCGCCACCAATTGCCGCGCGACGTGGCTGCCGAGAAAGCCGGAAGCGCCGGTAACCAGTGTGGTCATGTGACGCCCACACCTTCCGCCGCAGAAGAGGTCGCCACATGCAATTCCCTGCCCTGGGCTTGGGCCAGAATCGCTTCTTCGACATGCTCGGAAAACTGACGCCAGAAACTACTCGGAATCATGCGGCGGGCTTCGGCAGCTTTGCGGACGGCGGCTTCGGCGCCGGATGCCGCGGTAATCAGCCAGCCGTCCACATCTTTTTCCTTAATGAATTTCCGAAGTGTCCCAAGCTGCACGAGGTCCGCATCTTCGTGAACCAGTGAACGGATCACGGTGAAAAAGCCGGAGAGGCGTGCGGCGCGCAGCCCTTCGACCGCAAGAGAGGACATCGTCGCTTGCCGCGAGTCGAGAAGAACGGTCAGAAATACTTGCGGCAGAGGCTGAAATTCGTGGATGCGGCGGCAGAGGAGAGTGCCGTCCGTTTCGAGAAAAACATAGTGGCCGTGACCAATCGCGCGCGCAAAATGGCCGATGCCCGGATGAACCAAGGGCTCGCTCCCACCAATCCAAATCACGGGGGCGGGATCGGCAATAAGCCCTCGCATTCTTTCGCGGGAAACCGGCGCATGGGAGCCAGGATGGAGAACTTCCTCCGGGTCCACGCCATGCAGGAGAAAACGCGGCGGCGCAGAGCTGAAAATCTGTGCGATGCGGACTTTTGCCATTTTTGTGGTAAGCCGCGCTGGTAAGCGCATCATCGTTGGTTAAATCCCGCTGCGCTGCCGGAACCCGCTGGGCTGAAATTTCACCGAGGCGTAATCTCGTGCTTTGCGCAATTGATTGGAATAGCGCGCGAGCGCATAGACCGGAAACGAATTCCGGTAAAGATGATATTTCAGGTAAAAGACGCCCGGGAAACCGGTGCCGGTGAATTCGGGCTCGCTCCAGGAGCCATCTGGCTGCTGGCGATGGACCAGGTAAGCGACTGCTTTCTTGACCGCAGAGTCTTCTGTCCCTGCGCTTGCCAGCAGGCCAATAAGGCCCCACGCAGTTTGCGAAGCCGTACCGGCACCTTGCCCCTTGGCATCAGGCAGATCGTAGCTAAGGAGTGACTCGCCAAAGCTGCCGTCCACTTTCTGGACGCTGCGGAGCCAGTTGACGGCTCGCTGACAGAACTCGCGCGTGGCGAGGGAAACGGTTTCGAGAGCGCGCAGAACGCCGCTTGTTCCATAAATGTAATTGACTCCCCAGCGACCAAACCAGGGACCGTCCTTGCACTGATCCTTCAACAGGAACTTCACCGCGCGCTGAATGACGGGATGATCCGAAGGCCAGCCGAAGCGGCCAAGACACTCGACGACGCGGGCCGTCACGTCCGCGGTCGAAGGATCGATCATGGCGTTGTGATCGGCAAAGGGAATGTTGCAGAGGAACTTGCGGTCGTTGTCGCGGTCGAAAGCGCCCCAACCGCCATCGCGATTCTGCATGCTCAGGAGCCACTGCATGCCGCGGCGCATCGCGGCCTCCATGCGCGGCAGATCAGGAAATTTCACACGCTGGAGCCCCATCAGCACGAAGGCGGTGTCGTCGACGTCGGGATAAAAGTCGTTGCGAAATTCGAAGGCCCAACCGCCCGGTTCGGCGTCCTTGTTCTTGACTTGCCAATCGCCCGGGCCGAGCACCTGTTTCGAGAGCAGCCATTCCGCGGCTTTGACCAGCGCCGGATGGTCCGGAGGCAGACCCGCTTCTTCGAGCGCGACCATGGCGATGCAGGTGTCCCACACCGGCGAAACGCACGGCTGCATGCGAATGGTGTCGTGCTCCTCGATTTCAAAGCGCGAAAATTCCCTGATCTCGCGCAAGGTAAGCGGATCGTCCGGCCCATGACCGAAAGCCATCAACGCGAAAATCGAGTTCATCATCGCGGGGTAGATAGCGGCGAGTCCCTCGGTGCGCTCGAGGTGATTCAGCATCCAGGACTTGGCTTCGCGAATGGCGCGCTGACGAAATGGTTTCCAGGGCGACTTTTCGTACAGCTTCAAGCCACGGTCTACAGCGAGGAAGAAGTTTTTCCAGGAAAGGAGTTGGCCGCTCCAATCCAGCGCGGCCGTCTTGCGTTCGGGATCCTTGAACAGCTCATCGACATGCGCGCGCGCCGGCAACTTCCAGTCGGGGCGCAACGCGGACAGAATCGCCATGGGGATCACGATGCCCCTCGTCCACGAAGACATTTCGTAAATGTTCAGAAGGAACCAGTTGGGAACGAGCATCAACTCGACGGGAATCGATGGCACAAGGTCCCAACTCACCGCGCCGACGAGCGCCAGGTAAAAGCGGACGTAGGAATTGGAATGCTCGAGGCCGCCCAGGCGATGCACCATTTCCCGCGCGCGCACCAGGTTCGGCGCATACGGCGAGTCGCCTGCGAGTTTCAACGCGAAGTATGCCTTGCACGTGGCATTCAGCTCCGAAGGCCCGCCAGGATAGATGCTCCAGCCGCCATCGGGCAGCTGTTTCTTGCGGACGGAGTTGGCCAGCTTGGCCACGCGCTCCGGATCAGCCTTGCCGATAACCTGCAGGTAATAGATGTAATCCGATTCGAGAGTGGAATCGGCTTCGAGTTCGCCTTGCCAGTAGCCCTGCTCGGCTTGAAGAGAAAGCAGGTGATTGGCGCCGCGTTCTATGGCCTTCTCGAGGCGCTCCGCCCAATCCCGCTCTTGCCATGGGACCGGCGCAGGCGCCGTGGCGGCTTGCGCTCCAACGCGTGCAAATGAGGCCATGCGGCGCTCCCCCAGAGCATCATGCAAAACTTGACAGGTCGAGCGGGCCGGCGTAGCCCGCCGCATCAACTTCCCCACCTAGCTTTCGTCGTCTAACTGCAGTGGTCCCTATGACTTGCACCGGAACCCGAGCAGCAAGTAGTACCAGTTCCAGTAACATCGGTACTTCCGATTATCCCTGCCTTGACGCTGGGGGTCAACGACTAAGATGCTGTGATAGCAGACCAGAAGTCGTCAAATTGCAACTGTTCCCGGCGATTCCAGGGCCCGTTGAACCAGCACTCGCAAGGGCTGCGGAAGCGGCTCGCCCTCCCGCTGCGAGACCGATGGTTTTTCGCGGAGCAACCGCGCTGGAAGCCGCGTCCATGGCGGCGACGCGGGAAATGCCCCGGGGGAAGCGCGAAGAATGAGGGCATCGGCACGATCGAGACCAGCGCGGGCGGAATCCTTGAAATCTTCCTTCGTCGGATCGAGCACCGCGAAATAAAGGCTCGGTTTCAGAAACTGCAGCAAGGAATTGCTCTCCAAAATAAGCGTCGGCAGATCGCCGTAGGAAACCGCTCGCGCTTCCTGGACCGCAGCTCGCAGCAAAGGAAGCCCTTCGGCGAGGAAACCTTGCTTGGTGCGAAGCCAGAAGGAGCGTCGAGCCCCCGCGGCCAAAAAACGCGCGCTGTCCGTGCCGGTATCGGCGTGCATTTCCCAGTCGAGCGCGCAGACATGTTCGCTTGGCGCGCAGTCGCAATTCTCCCCATTTTGTGCGCAGACGCCGTGTCCATATTGCGTGATTTTGCCGGCAATCCAGTTGGCCTGAGGGAACGCGGCGATCACCTCGCAAACCAGCTGTGTTTTGCCGATGCTGCGCGTGTGACCGCCGACGACAATGACGCGCCAGCGGGGAGTGCCGTCTTTTTCATTTAACGCCAAGTTTGGCCTCAAGAATTTTGATGCGCGCAGCCAATTCCGGGAGACGGGCGTAGGAAGCGTACTGCTCTTTGAACTTTTCAAGCGAACGTGCCGGGGTTCCCCAAACGGTCTGCCCTCCGCGAATGGTTTTCCCGCCAAGCACTCCCGATTGTCCTCCAATCATCGCGCCGTCTTCCAGTTCGCAGCGCTCGCCAAATCCGGCTTGGCCGCCAATGACGACGTTCTGGCCGACAGTGCACGAGCCGGAGAAACCGACTTGTGCCGCCATGACCGTATGCGCCCCGATCTGGCAGTTGTGCCCAATCTGAATCAGGTTGTCGAGTTTTACGCCCTCGGCGATGCGCGTGTCATCGAGCGAACCACGGTCAATCGTAGTGTTCGCGCCGATCTCGACGTCATCGCCAATCTCCACAATGCCAACCTGCGGAAACTTCCAGTGCTTCCCTTCTCCAAAGGCGTAACCGAATCCGTCCGCGCCAATCACCGCGCCGGAATGAATTTCCACGCGATGGCCGATGCGCACCTGGTGATAGAGGGTCACGCGGGGGTGAATGCGGCAAAGCTCGCCAATCCAGCAGCCCGCTCCAATCACGCAGTGCGCGCCAATTTGCGTTTCCGCGCCGATGTGCACATCTTCTCCAATCACGGCGTAGGGCCCGATGCTTGCGCTTTCCTCCACCCTCGCGAGCGGCGCGACAACGGCCGTGGGATGAATCCCAGTGGCAATCGGTGCGCGGTCCAGAAGCAGCGCGGCGGCTTTGGCAAACGCCAGCTTGGGATGCGGATTACGCAGCACGGTTTTGCCGGGCAGCCGCAGGCCCTCGGCGGCAATCACGCAAAGCGCGGCAGAGGCGGCCGCGCGGTCTGCGTGCTTGGCGGAATCGACGTAGATTAACTCGCGCGACGCGGCACGCCCAGGGGCGGCCACGCCAGTGATTTCCAGAGCGCCATCCCCTTCGAGCGTAGCACCGAGGGCGTCGGCAAGTTCTCTTGCTGTTCGTTTCATGTTCAGCCTCACGAAAAATCGTAAACCGGCGGTTCGCCGCTTGGCCGCGTGTTCCACCGGCCGTGCACCCAAACCCACTGGTCCGGATATTTGCGAATAATATCTTCGAGCACTTTCGCAAACTTCCGTGTGTTTTCGAGGATATCGCTTTCGGCGTCTCCGGTTCGAATCAGCTCCACCGGAGGCTCGAAACGCAGCCGGTATTTGCCAAGCTGCTCGTCCCAAACGGCATAGCCGGGCACAACGGCGGCATCGGTATGTAACGCGAGACGCGCGATCCCTGTGGTGCTGCTGGCCGCTTTTCCAAAAAAGTCGACGAAGACGGCTTCCGACGGCATGGTGTTCTGGTCCGCGAGAATGCCAATGGTTCCACCTTCTTTCAAAACCTTCAAGGTGACGCGCGCGGACTCGTTTTTGAAGATCGGCTGGTTGCCCGAAAGGCGGCGATACCCATTGACCAGCACATCGATCCGGCGGTTCTCGATGGGGCGCGCCATGTAGTGCAGCGGGAAACCGTACAGCGCATGGGCAAAGGAAGAGAGCTCCCACGCGCCGATATGCCCGGTTAGATAAAGCACACCCGTCCCGCGGCGCTGGCCTGGCCATCGAGAACCACGATCTGCTCAATGTTTTGCTTCGTGTATTTCGGAAAGTGCGCGAACTCCGCCGCCATCCAACCGAGATTGCGGAGCATTCGCCGAATGACAGATTTTCGTCGGGCGTCACTCCAATCCGGAAAGGCGATGCACAAGTTGATTTCTGCAGTTTTCTGCAATTTCGGCAAACAACCGTAGAGAAATGGTGTCAAAGCGGCGGCCAAGCGGCGGGCCATGGATCTGGGCATCAGGCCCAGTCCCTTAATGGCCAGCCAGACCGCGGCGTATTCCAGCCGCTCCTTCATCGTGGAACCCCATGGAACGAAAAGGTCATTGCGCGACAGTATGCAAGAGGTCCGGGAGTGGAACAAAGTCTTTCAATGTTAGTGTTAGACTCAACCTTCCGTGACGAAACCAAGGACGCCACCGCCCGAGAATGCCAGCATCACCCGAGGCGCCTTCCTAGCGTGGAGCATGCTCCTCTGCGCCACGCTTTACATTTGCTACTTCAGCCATCTCGGCGTGCTTGGATTCATCGGGCCGGACGAGCCGCGCTATGCCTGGATTGCACGCGACATGATGGAGAGCCACGACTGGGTCACGCCTCGGCTTTATGGAAAACCGTGGTTCGAGAAGCCACCGCTTTTTTACTGGGGTGCGGGACTCTGTTTCAAATGGTTCGGAGTGCGCGAAGCTGCCGCACGATTGCCCAGCGCCGTTTCTGCGCTGCTGGCCACGCTCGTGCTGGCCTGGCTGGCATGGAACCTATATGGCGGAGAAACGGCGCGCTGGCTCTTGCTTTTGCTGCCCGCAACCGTGGGCATGATCGGCTTTTCGCATGCGGCCGCGACCGACATGCCTTTCAGCGCGATGTTCACCATCGCCATGGTCTGGGCGGCGGTGCTCCTCGGCCTGACGCGCGATAAGAACACACCCATCCTTCCACGCACGCCTTGGCTCGCGTTAATTTTGTTTGGTTCCTTCCTTGGACTGGCGGTGCTAGCCAAAGGCCCGGCGGCGATTGTTCTCTGCGGCGGTGCCGTGTTTTTCTGGGCGCTGCTCACCAAACGTCGGCAGGACGCGCTTCGGCTCCTTCATCCCGTGGCGATTGCCGCTTTTTGCGCGACGGCGCTGCCCTGGTATGTGCTCTGCGCCCGCCGCAATGCTGATTTCTTGCGTGTCTTCCTCATCGAACACAATTTCAAGCGCTACCTCACCCCCGAATTTCAGCACATCCAGCCCTTCTGGTTTTACGTGCCCGTACTTCTGGCGGCGCTGCTTCCCTGGCTGGCGCTCTTTCTCTGGACCATAGTTCACGGAGCAGTTGAATTTCTGCGTACGCGCCATGCGAACGAATCGACTTGGTTTTTCACCTGCTGGGCCGCGTTTTGTCTTCTGTTCTTTTCTTTTTCGCGGTCCAAACTTCCCGGATATATCCTTCCCGCGCTTCCCGCTATTGGCTTGCTACTAGCCCATTCACTCACGGCGATGACGAAAATTCCGCGTTCCCTGCTTCGCGTTGCCTTATTGCTGTTCTCGCTTTCGCTCATCCTTCCGGTCGCCTTCATTGAACTCCTGGCACCGCGCGTTTCCCCGGGAAACCCACGGTTTGTGACCGGCGTATGCATCATCGTGGCCTTGCTGGGAGCGGCGAATTTTCTCTTGGCCCTGTTTGGCAGGCCCCTGCGCAAAAAGGGGCTTCCTCTCCGCGCCGCCGCTTGTGTTCTGCCGATCCTTGCAGCCACGATGCTCGCCTATTACATTGCGCCGTCGTGCTTCAAGTTCGATCCTTCCGGCAAGACCATCGCCCGACAATTGCAACTGCAGAACATTCCGCTGGGCGAATTGGCCGTGGGCGGGATGAGCCGGGGCCAACACTACAGCCTGAATTTCTGCTTGCACCAGGAGATAAAAGACTGGAGCCAGGAGAATCTGCGCAAAGAATACGTGCTCACGGACATGCCCCGCTGCAGGAACTTAACTCCGGTTCCCTTCGCGTGTGAACCAATACCCTTCAACGAACAGACTACGGGAGTGTATCTCTATCGGATCCTCATGCCCGGCTCACTTGAGGGACTTGGCAGCGGTGGGGGACAGGTGCAAAAGAAAGAATGACACCACACGGTTCTCGTAATCGCGCTTTTCCTGATCGCTCAAGCCCACAAAATTGCCATGCGCGATGATGGCCTCCTCACGAGGCTCAGGAGCTTCGAGGAACATCTGGCGGGTGATCGCGGCCATGTCCGGATCATCCTGCGCCTGAACAAACAGCATGGGGACACCGCAGAGCGCCAGAAGCTTGCTGGAGAGCGGCGGATCGCGCCGGTGGGCGTTGTTGAGGTAACCGAAACTAAGCTGCGTGAAACGAACCATAAAAGGAAATGGGCCCAGGCCGTTCCGCTCAACTCCGACCCTCACCATCTGCTCTGGGTCGTCATACACGGAATCCAAAATGAGTGCGCGAATGCGTTTGTCGCCCTCCGCTTCGCGCAACGCGGCATAGGCGCCGAGGTTATAGCCCCACAATCCGAAGCGAGTAGGATCCAGATCGTCGCGGGCAGCGAGAGTGTTGACGGCTTTATTCAACTCCTCAGCTTCGCGATAACCCAATGTGCTCATTCCCGCGTTGGCGCCATGCGCGGCAAAGTCAAAAACGAATACATTGTACTGGTGGTCTTGCAATGCAGAGACCAGCGTCAACAACTCGCCGCGGCTGGACTCGTAACCATGGCATAGGACGATGGTCGGCCCGCGTCGCACGCCAGGGAAGAACCATCCTTCCCGCTTGCCGAGCTCCGGCACTTGGAAATCCATCACTTCAGGATGCCCGGGAAAGCTGGCCATGCTGATTTCGGGCGCGCTGCGCTGGGGCTTGACGATGCGATAGACAAGAAATCCGGCAATCGCCGACGTCGTCAGCACAGCAAATAACGCCAGCGCCAGTAAGAGTGTCAGTATTCTTGTGTACCACCGCGATGGATACCGCAGTTCCGAGAAGATTTGCATGCGTCGCCTGAGCCGCTCGCGTGCGCGGCGCCTCTCGCTTTTCGTTCCTCTAGCTCCTTGTTAAAAAAGTCGCCGCAAACCAGCCTAGCACATACGTCGTTGCACACTTTGAAAAGCCGCCCGCGGTGTGTCGGATTCGTATCACGCCCTCGAACGGTCTTTCCAGACGGGCTTGCGCGAATCGGCTATGATAGAGGCATCATGGCGGGGGCGCACCAAATCCGCGTGCCCATGAACATTGTCGACTTGCGGCAAACCACCGTGCGTCAAATTGAGCCGCTTCTCGAGGAAGAGGCGCGTCACTGGCGCGATGAACTGCATTGGGATTACCGCGGGGCGCTGGAGCTGATCAAGCGCTTCATGGAAGCGCGCGCGCTGGCAGGCTGCGTAGCGTTCGAGACCGGCACGGCAGCGGGCTACTCGTTTTACGTTCTTGAAGAGCAAAAAGGGCTCATCGGCGGCCTTTACGTTTCTTCCAAATTTGCGCAAGAAGCTTTGGGACGAAGGCTGCTCGAAGAAATGCTCTTCTCGATGCGGGCGATTCCGCATCTTTTGCGCATCGAAGCGCAGCTCATGCCCTTCAGCGGCCCGGTCGACGCGCCGCTGTCCGACCATGGCTTCCGGCTTTACACCCGCCAATTTATGCTTCTGGATTTGCACCGAATGGGGGAATCGAAAGCCGGCGCTTCGGGCGGCCTGAGGCTCGCTCGTTGGAACGACCGCTACTTTGAACCTTGCGCCAAGCTGATTTACCTGGCTTACGCCAACCACGTGGACGGTGAAATCAACGATCAGTACCACAGCCGAACCGGCGCACTGAAGTTTCTGAAGAACATTATCCTGCTCCCGGGATGCGGCCAGTTTGTTCCGGGCACGTCATTTGTTCTCCACGAGCCCGGCAGCGATGACTTGGTGGCCGCCGTCCTGACCAGCGAAGTTTCTTCGGGCGTGGGTCACACCACGCAGGTCTGCGTCTTGCCCGGCTTTCAGGGACATGGCATCGGCCGCATGCTCATGCAGACTTCTGGGGAGGCGTTGCGCTCGATGAAGTTTCGCGAGTTGACGCTCACCGTCACCTCCGACAATCGCACCGCGGTGCAACTCTACGAGAAGCTCGGCTTCCAGACCATCAAGTCGTTTACCGCGGGCGTCTGGCCGCGGTGACGCTCAATCCGTTTCTATTTCGAATTCGACGCCACACTCGATATCGCTGGCGGGGTCGCAAAAATTTACGAGATGGAAGGGCTCAATCAGAAAGCCTTCGCGTGAACTCGCAGACATCACGGCGGACACGGGCACCACGAACAGAACCATCACGGCCTTCTTTTTCATGGGAACCTCTCACCGAGAGAAGGAACTACTCTTTGCCGAACGATTTCAGACCGTCCAGATCTCCTTCAGCACGCGGCGGAAATTGCCGCCCAAGATAGCTTCGATGTTGGCGTCGCTGTACTTGCGGCGGATTAAGGCCTCGGCAAGGTCGAAGGGCCGCTTGGCAAAAGTGTAGCCGTCGATGTCGTTCTTCTCGCGGAATCCGTAACTGCTCTTGTATCCCGAGCGCAACTGCGTGGTCTCTTCGGGAGACAGCGCATCGTATCCCAGCAGATCCGTATCGCTTCCCACGCCGACGTGCTCGACACCCACGAGTTTCGCAACATAATCGTAGTGCTCCAGCATGGCATCCATCCCCGTCGGCTCTTTGGGGCTTACGAACATGCGCACTTCCGTGATGCCCATGACGCCGCCCCTGGCGGCCATGGCTTTGATAGCCTCATCGGTCTTGCAGCGCGGGTGATTGGGATTCAGCGCGCGGCAATTCGAATGGGTGATGAGCACCGGCTTTTTCGAAAGCTCAAAAGCGTCCAGCGTAGTTTTGTCACCACAATGGGAAACATCCACCGCCATCCCGACCTTGTTCATGCGCTCGACAATGCTTACGCCAAAATCTGAAAGTCCCTCGTCGCGCCGCTCTGTGGAGCCATTGCCGATCAGCGTGCGCGCGTTGTAGGTGAGCTGCGAGACGCGCTGGCCCACCCCGTAGAAATAATCGACATCGTCCGCTTTGCGAAAATGTTCGGAGTTTTGAATTCCGAGGATGAGGCCCACTTTTCCTGAACCTTTAATGCCTTCAAGGCGTGCCGGAGTATCCGCGCGTTCGAACCAGGCATCGTGCCGCGCCAAAAAGCTGTTGTAGCCGGACAGGAACTGCAGCGTTTCAAGATACGCATCGGTGCCGCCGGTACCGATCGCGATATGGAAAACGTTAATGCCCGAGTTTTTGTACGGGGCGTAGTCCGCCGCCTTGAAGTTCTCGGGGTTGCCAAGCATCAACCGGGTCTTGCTGGGACTGATCCACAACGGAGCAAGCATGTCGATGACCGTCGAACGCTCGACCAGCTCAATCGCGCGTGTCGAATACTGGGGTCCGCCGGCAAACAGCAGATAGCGCCCGCGATTGATCATCGCCGCACCAAAAACAGCGCTGCCTGCTCCCGACTTCAGAAAATTTCTGCGATTCATCTCCGTCCTCGCCTCCACACAGCACTCCCCGCGACACGGACCGAACCATCTCGGCACGCGGTTACTTTTTGACGGCGTGCTCTTTCAACAGATTCTTTAGCTCGCTCATGAATTCCTGCACGTCCTTGAAGTCCAGGTACACCGAAGCGAAGCGCACGTAGGCGACCTTGTCCAGCTTTTTCAGGCAGTTCATAATCATTTCGCCGATTTCCGTGGTAGTCAGTTCGCGCTCGGTGGACTCGTGCACCACGCCTTCCACTTCGTCCACGATGCTTTCCAGTTTCGGCGTGGCCACGGGCCGCTTTTCGCAGGCCTTCAAAAGCCCCTGCAGGATCTTTTGCCTTTCGAAGCGTTCCCGACGCCCGTCCTTCTTAATGACCATGTAGGGAATCTCATCGATGCGCTCATAGGTAGTAAAGCGCCGGCTGCACTTCAAGCACTCGCGGCGGCGGCGGATGGTGTCTCCGCCGCGGCCTTCCCGCGAATCGATTACTTTGTCGTCCACATGCGCGCAAAAAGGGCACTTCACAGGGCCGGATTCTCCTTGCTAGCCAGGTGCTTAGCCCGCCGTCTCTTTCTCGTGTTCGGCCAACCCGCGCAATTCGCCCAGGGACATACCTTCCTGAATCAGGAGTGGCACACCTGCAAGACAGCAGGCCGCAAAACCAATCAGCCAGAGCACGATTGCCGCGGCGGTTGCCGGCTCTGTTTCTACCGCAAATATCTTCGTATACACAAGCACCGAAGCGAGCTGCGCCCCGCCTCCGACCGCGGGCAACTGCACCACGGATCCCACCAGCGAAAACGCCATGACCAGCATGACATCGCCCAAGCTGAGCGTGCCAAGTGTTCCACCAAAACTTCGCGTTGCCCAGAAATATACCAGCAGAACCAGGAACCAGTGCACCGCGGAATAGAAGATAGCCAACAGCAGATCGCCCAGGTTACGGATGGCTTGCACACCACGCACGAAGCCAAGCAATTTTCCCGCAAGGGATCGGCGCCACCCGGGCGCTTCGCGCCAGCCCTGAAGCCGACGTTCCAATACCGCTGTCCCGTGGAGCCGTAAGTACACGAGAAACAGCGCCGCTGCGCTCACTCCCGCGAATAACAGGGTGCCGGCGGTTCTGGCCGCCGTTGACAGAGCCGCGCCCGTTTCTTCGTTGCCCGCGTGCGCATTAAAAAGAACTAATGCCAACGCCGAAATCACCGCAGTGCTCGCAAAATCGAACAATCGCTCGAGCGCGTAAATGCCAAACATGTCCGCGTAAGGAAGTTTTTCCTTTCGAGACAGCAACACAGGCCGAACCGGTTCGCCGGCTCGCCCCAGCATGAAAGTCGCGGCAAACCCCGCGAGCGTCATCTTGTAAATAACCCAAAAGCGCGAAGTACCGAGATTGCCCTGAAACAATTGCCAGCGCAGCGCCCGAATCGCATAGCAGCCGTAAATCACCACTACCGGGAGCAACAACAGATAGAGATTTGCGCCTGCAACCGCGCGCAGCAGTTTTTGTCCGCTGAAATTCGCTTTGTGGATGAAGCCGGTAGACTGGTATACAACAAATCCGCCCAAAACCAGGCCAGCCAGAATGATAAGAAATTTCCTCGACGATGTTTGCATGCGCTGGCCAGACTATCGGGAGCTACCCAGCGCGTCAAGTTGGGGAAAACGAGCATCGGCTGAACCGGCAATTTGTTCAGCGCCTCACAAGGTGATTCGTCACCCGCTCGGCCGCTTCTTCTCCCGTGCGCAAAGCACCTTCGCTCGAAAGCCCGTCCAGGTAGTCGCCGCAGAGGTCGAAGAGTTCCCGCCAACCCTCGAGTTGCTTCCGCAGAGCGGTCATCTCGCGCAGCCTTCCGGGAGGAAACTGCGCGATCCCGATGTTCCACCGCACCAGATGAACAAAAAGCACCTTGCCGCGGCACTCCGGAAAGGTTCGCTCCACGATTTGGCTCGCTTGCCGTTTCAACGAGTCGTCATCCGCTTCCAGCCGGCAATTCCCGGGCGTATTCCACAGGAAAACGCCCGCCAGCCCGGTTCCGCTCGGGCAGCGGTTGGGCGCCGCAAATGTTCCATTTCGATTTCTGCCCCAGGAACTACATCCGGGGTGAATGCATATCCCGCGTAGGGAGTCTTAGGTGGATTGGAAAGTGCTACCGCCGCATTGGCAATCTTCGAGTATTGCGTGCGAGAAAGAAGTTCGCACATTTCTACCGGCAAGCTCGGGCAAAGACCGGGAACCAGATGGCCGGGAACGGCGAAGATCGCTGCCCGGCTGCGAAAGTTCTGCCGCCTCCCTTCCACTTCTGCCTGCGCCTCAACTCCGGCTCCACTCCGTTCTACGCGCAGCACGCGCGCCCCCGTAACTACTGGTAATTGGGCGGCAGCCGCCTCCGGAATTCGGTCCACGCCGTCTGTCAGATTCCACTGGCCGCGCACCAGGAGGTTCCAAATCACCTGCATTAGGATGACGCGCGAGGACTTCTCCGCAGCTCCGCCCATCGGCCCATTCAGCCCGGGCCAGAAAATGCGATCGAACAGCTCTTCGCCGCCAATCCCCTGAAAATATTCCTGGCAATTCTCTCCATCCAACGCGCCACTCAGAAAACTATTGCCGTGAGACAGCGCGCGGAAATTGCGAAACAAATCCATACCGAATCGCAATCCGGCCGAGCGTGCCCGCCACGAGATGCCCCGATCGAGCAACAGATCCTCGAACCGCCCGCCGCGGTAGCCGCGACAGCCGGCCGCGTCCTGGATGCCTACGCTGAAGCTTCCCGGACAGGTCAGTGACGACAGGTCTAGGCGCTTCACCAGCGCACGCATGCTCCGGAATCCATTTCCGAAAAGCGTCACGCCCCGGTCAATCACAAACCCATTGGCGCGATCGGTGGTCATACGCCCGCCAACGCGCGAGTCCGCTTCCAGCACCAGTGGTTCGAGCCCGCGGTCTTTCAACCGAATCGCCGCGCCCAGTCCCGCGATTCCCCCGCCGATGACCACGACGTCCGCGTCCCCGCTGTGCTTGTCCATGGCGGCTTCCGTTAGCGCCGCGTGCCCGCAAACAAATCCACTGCCTGCGTGCTGCGTGCATATTTCACATGGTCAAGACGCTCGCGCAAAAACTTATCCCAATCCTGCCGCTTCGTTACGTGATGAATCACCGGCCCAAAAATCACGTAATTGTGCGCGTCCCAGCCATGCTCGAAGAGCAAAACCTTTCCTTTCGGCTTCAGGATTCTAGTAGCCTCGCCGAACAGTTTCTCGCGAGCGCCGCCTGTCGGAAGCTCGTGCGTGCCAAAGCCAAAGCACACCGCGTCGCACGACGCGTCCGGCAGCGGAACGCTGAAATAATCGGCCTCAAAAGTCTGAATCCGCGGATCGGACTGCGGCGGCACTTCCAAATCGCGAACGTCCGCAACCGCCTCCTCGGGAGACTCGCCTTCCGCATTCCAGCAATCCACCGATTTGATCTGGGCTTCGGGCAACACGTCGGAAAGCAAAAAGGCATGGCGGTACGTACCGATATGCAAATCCGCGACGGTCACTTTCCCTTGCACCTCCCCCAGAGCGACCAGTTTGCGCACATACTTCACTCCCGGATGCCCATACATCCGGTATAAGCCAACCAACGAATACGCCAGCAGCAACAGCCCAATCTCGGCAAGCGCGACCGCTCCCCAGAACGCCATCGGGATGCGAAACAACACTCCCACCGCTCCGAGAGGAATTCCCACTGCGAGAAAAACTTTCGTGATTTTCCAATAGTCGCGGCGGCTGACATACACGGCGCGTCCCCAGTACCACCACGCGGATGGCCGCTTGTCCGCCGCCGACGCCGGGTACCAGTGCGTAACTGCTTGTGTGCTCGTCATCGTTCCTCCTTGGCTTCCGTACTTCAATGCAGCACGCACGCCAGCCGGTCGCGCAATCCCTCTCTGCCAACAAGCTCTTCGCGCACTTTGGCCGCGTGCCATCGCTGAACCTGATCGTAATAGGCGGAAACAATCGCTTCCCTTGCTGGGAAAGCATTAGCAGGCCGCCCCGGTCGCAACCCCAGCCGCACGTGCCATGGTCTTTTAGCCGACGGACTTTTCTAGGCGCCTGGTGCGGAGGAGTTGAACATGTTCAAATGGCCTGGAGCTGTTTCGCGAACAGGGTTTTAAGTGAGCACGATGCGCGAGCGACATGAGGTCCAGAGAAAAATGAACACGTTCCGATATCTTAAATAAGGCTTTTCATATCAACAGATTATAGGATCACTGCCCCGGCTCGCGGCACTTCGGGTGGGAGCTTCGCTCGAGAGCCAAGGCCAAGCGTGTTCTCGGGGCTTTGGCGGACAGGCGAGGTGCTTGCTGCCCTTTGTGAGCTTTTCCGAACTGCCCGGATTTTCTTGTTTCGCCAACAACTCCTGAGTAAGATGCCACCAATGACGGTTGAAAGCCTGGCCCAGATTCAAAGGGAACATTTCGCTAGCAGTTTTCGTTCCATAGTTGGCAGGCCGAGTTGGACTGCCAGCGGTTTTTTGAGAGAGAAGCCGGCTCGCAGACACGCCTTGCACCGTAATCGGTTTAGAGGCTGATGATACGTTGGAGCAGGATGCCCAACTTGTCCAGCAATGCCTGCAGGGCGACGGGTCGGCCTGGGAGGAACTTGTGCGTCGCCACACGCGCCGCATTTTTAACATCTGCTACCGGTTCACCGGCAACCGCACGGAAGCGGAAGACCTGACGCAGGATGTGTTCCTCCGGGTGTACCGGACTTTAGCCAGTTATCGGTCGGCCCATGGCGGATTCGCCACATGGGTGACCAGTGTGACGCGCAATTTGCTGATTGACCATTACCGTAGAACCAAGAGGGATCGCGTTACCGATTCGCTGGACGACGCCATGCCGGTGGTGGAAAACAAGGAATCTGTGGGACGCCGCCCCGACGAGCAAGCGCTTCTAGGCGAGTTGAGCGGGCAGGTCCAAAGCGCGCTGACGCGGCTATCGCCGGAATTGCGCGAGGCGGTCATCTTGCGCGACCTGCAGCAATTGGAGTACCTGGAGATTCATCGAGTGTTGGCCGTGCCGGAAGGAACGGTGAAGTCACGCATTAACCGCGGGCGCATCGAATTGGCGAGGATTCTGCAGCAGATGGGAGTGCGCCCGGCATGAGGCACGTTTTGCATAGCATCGGCGTTTTGAGCGACTACCTCGACGGGTTGTTGGACGCTGACGAGCGGAGCGCTTTCAATCAGCACGTGAACACCTGCGCGTCGTGCGCCCCCCTGGTAGCAAGCGTGGCGCACACGCTCGGCGGGCTGTATGCATTGGAACAGGTCGATCCGCCACTGCAACTGGAAACGGCCATCCTGAGAGCCACGCTGGGCGCAGTGCCTAGCAAGCGGGACTTCTGGGCCTGGCTGCGCAACTTGCAATCGCCCCGCTTTGTTTACAGCGCCGTCTCCGTTGCTGCCACGATCGTGCTGCTTTTGACCGCTACGGGCTTTAACTGGCGCAAGCCGAAGCTTGCGGACCTCGCTCCCGCAACGATCTACCGGAAAGCGGGCAGCCACGTGCATGTGTTCTACGCACGCAGTGCGAAGTTTGTCAGCGATTTGCGCGTGGTTTACGAAATTCAGTCGCGCATAAACCAAACCGAGCAAAACCCCGTTCTGCGCGACGAAACGATTCCCCAGACCTCTCCCAAGAAGGAGCCGGGCAGCACGGACAATACCAATCCGTCTTCCCCGAAGCAGCAGAACCGTGCGAATGAGATTGGCAGAAATCTCCGCGTGCTGGCCTGCAAATTCCCGATTCTGAGTGGCGCGCTGGTG
>QHYJ01000254.1 GCA_003223255.1 Acidobacteriota bacterium
GGACCGGGATGAACAGACCCCTTGTGTACGAGCTGTCGCGCCAGCGGCATCGCTCGGTAGCGAAGTCTGGAAGAGATAAATGCTGAATGCATCTAAGCATGAAGCTCGCCCTAAGATAAGGTCTCCCAAGGCCATAAGGCCTAAGAAGGGCAGTCGAAGACTACGACTTTGATAGGCGGGAGGTGGAAGCACAGTAATGTGTTGAGCTGACCCGTACTAATCGCCCGTTCGGCTTAATCATAAAACTTTCTCAAACCGTCTGGCTCCCACAAGGTGCCGCAAGGAAAGAGAGAGAAAGAAGAGGCTCGTGACTCATAAGTGGTCCGGGCCTAAAAAGAAGCAAGCTTTGCTTCTGCAGTTTGCTCGATTCGAGTCGAGCTTGTAATGCCAGCCTGAATTCAGAGGTTCGATGTTGGAGGTGAGATGTGGGAAAAACCTCCCCCTTCGGCTGCCTCTGAGACTGTTGTCAATGCGCCCCTTGGTAAGGAAGACGCGCAGACAAAGGATTGAGGACCTAGTTGGAGCGGAAGTTTCTAACTTCTGATCTCTAACTTCTGATCTCTAACTTCGAATCTCTGCAATTTTCCGGTGGTTATACCGCGAGGGTCACACCCGTTCCCATCCCGAACACGGAAGTTAAGCCTCGCTGGGCCGATGATACTGCGCGGGTAACTGCGTGGGAACGTAGGTCGCTGCCGGGATTAAACTGAAAAGCCCCAAGTAGCGGTTGATACTTGGGGCTTTTGCTTTTTTTGCAGAAACTTTTCTTCTTTCTTAAAAGGAGGAGCATTAACCGCCAGTCCGGCCAGCCTATTTGGTTGCGTTCGTCTGCTCAACAAACGTCTGCCCTGACGCCTCGCTTCTCTTCAGAAGCGGTAGCCAAATCCGAAAGCGATCACCGGGTAGTATTTGAATGGCGAAAGCTTGTTGTTGATTTTGTTCTGCTCCGCGACGACGTTAGCTTGCACCCTAGGGTCGGTGGCGGCATTGACGCAGTTCAATCCCGTAAAATCGCAAGCGCTGCCGGTCAGATTCAGTTTCGTGCGTGCGGATCCCTGGAAGACCACGCCCATTTCGAAATTGAAAGTGAAGTGCCGGTTGCCGAACCCGAACATGGCCGTTGGCGCGGCTTTCACGAAGTCCAGCTTGCCAGTACCCATGATGGGATTCGTGGGGTCGCTCGTATAGGTTGCGCCGCCGAGCGTGAACGAACTACCGCCCGGAACGTTCGCTGTGGCCGTGGCGCCGTTCCCGTTATAAATTAGAAGACCGGGACTTAAATGGAAGGCGTAACCGAGGGGATACCAGTCCAGATGCGCCTCTGCGGACCGGAGATTGAGCTGGCCTTTGTAGGTGATTCCATCGTGGTTGAACCCGCGGCTGTACTGGAAGATGTTGAAGCCGCCGCGCACATTCAGCCGGTTGGTCAATGAGACCGCGGCTTCTGCGCCCGCGCCCAACGTGGAAAGCCGCACGGCAATGCCCACGTGACTGGCATCTCCCTTCCCGGGGTGTCGGGGTGCAGGCGCATCGGGAGTCGCCTCATCGGCAGCAGCAAAACAGCTCGCCGGAAAAACAATCAGGAAGCTGCAGAGGAGCAACGCCTGCCAACGTCTTTCGGTCTTTCGCAACGTGTATCTCCTTTTAGAAGGTTCGAATAAGCCAGCCAGTGTTTGGGTCGCAGCGGTCCGCGGCCGCCTTTATCCAGGCTGGGATGCAGAATCGGCCCATTAATCATCCGCGGACGGCAGAAAGCGGCCCGGTCGGAAGCGAATCGTGGATATTATTTTTTCAGCGCGCCTCTGGGAAAGACAAGCTGGAATTTGTACCGCGTTGTCTAAATGTGTGGTAAGCATTACCGTTGAGGGAGAGTGCCGACGAAATCGGCCCTGTCGACGTAAACTCTGCACTCGCAGCTGGGATCTCGGACCTACCTAAAGACAAAAAGGTGGCAGCCCTGAAAGCGTCACGGCCACGGACTGGCGGGAGCATTGGTGGGTGGAGGGGCTGCTGACCAAAAGTGGGCCTTCGAAAAAGCACTATTGACCGGAGCGCTCCGCAGGATTAAATTGGAGTCTTCCCTTTGGGCCCGGCGACTCCCCCACGGTGAGGTCCTCATGACCACGAACGTAGTCTCAAGCGCAGCAGTCAACGCCCTCCAGGAGCGATGGGAGAGATTGCGCAGTCATAAGCGAATCATTTCGCGCATCAAGCTGCTGGTCGAGTGGGATCAGGGGAGTGCGAAGGAAACAGCCAACGCGGTCACCGTGGACGTGAGCCATTCCGGATGCATGGCCGTAGTGGGAGCCGACCTTCCACTACATCGCCGCGTGCGATTGATTCATCCCGAAACGGGGCGCAAGGCAGAAGCCGAAGTGGTGTGGCGCAGCCACGAAGCCTGGGATGCCGGTTTCGAATTGCTGAAGCCCGACGCCACTTTTTGGAATTTAAAATAAGTCGGATTCCACCTAATCAGCTCTATCTAGCCCTTTGCCTGAAGCCCCAGCGTCCTGTTTCCTCTCAGGAGACTCTTCCGAATGGTCTTGAACTCCATAAACACGCTGGATGAGCGTGTGTCCGAAGTCAGAAAAATCCAGTTGTTGGTTTAATGATTGAGGGCGCCGGAGCGAGAAGTGTAGGAACTGAGGCCGCGCATGTAATTGCCGCGTTCGAAGGCCGTGGGATCCGGAACCGAGCGCCGGCTCATGCAGCCGCACATCTGGCGCACGGAATCGTATTCATGCTCTTCCAGCCAGCGGTGAAGATCGGTGAGGACGGAGAAGGCGTGGTGAATTCCCTTCTGCAATAACGCAGAAGCCATCATGGCGACGCTGGCGCCAGCCAGGATGCACTTGACCACGTCGATGGCGCTGTGAACTCCTCCGGTGATGGCCAGGTCGGCCTCGACGTGATCGGAAAGAATAGCTGCCCAGTGAAGACGCAATAGCAATTCATCGGGGTGGCTCAGCGTAAGGCGCGGCACAACTTCGAGCGATTCCACGTCAAAGTCCGGCTGATAGAACCGGTTGAAAAGAACCAGGCCATCGGCACCTGCGTCATCCAATCGCATCGCGATATTCGCGGGGGCGCTGAAAAAAGGAGACAGCTTGACGGCTACCGGCACGCGCACCGTGCGTTTGATTTGCCGGACGAGGTCCACATAGCCTTTTTCAACTTCCACGGCGCTCTCTGCGGGCTCGGTGACAATGGAATAGATATTCAGTTCCATGGCATCCGCGCCTGCTTCGGCCATGAGCCGGGCATACTCCGCCCAGCCGCCCGGTGACACTCCATTGAGGCTGGCGATTACGGGGATGTCGACGGCGGCCTTGGCGCCCTCGATCAAATCGAGATAGCCGTCGGGGCCGAGATTGTAGTTTCGCAAATCGGGAAGCAGGGGCTGGGATTCGGGATAACTTTCCGCGCCGCGCCAAAGATCGTCATCCCAGGCGCTGCTTTCCAGTTCGAGTTGTTCTTCGAAGAGAGAAGGGAGGACCACGGCGCCCACGCCGGCGTCCTCGAGTTCACGAATATTCGGCACGGATTCGCAAAGAGGAGAAGCGGAAGCCACGAGAGGTGCTTTCCGCGCGAGTCCTAAATACCGCGTGGAGATGTCGCTCATTCCTCGTCGCCTCCTTTCTTGACGGTTTCGACGGCGGCCTCTTCCGGTTCGTGAGGAGCAATGTTAGAAGTTCCTCTGCCCGGCATGGCGGCGCGGTTGGAGTAGACGCGCCACTGGCGCTCGACGTCGTCTTGCGCATCGTGAAGCAATTTCCGCGCGGTCTCGGGACTGCTCCGCGTCAGCATGGTGTAGCGTGCTTCTTCGTAGGCATATTTCTTGAGCGGAATGCTGGGCGCTTTCGAGTCGAGTTGGAACGAGTTTTTGCCTTCGAGACGCAAGGCCGGGTTGTAGCGCATCAGCGGCCAATAGCCGGAAAGCACGGCGTTCTTCTGCTGATTCAAGCCAAATCCCATGTCATAGCCATGGGCGATGCAGTGGCTGTAGGCGATGATCAAGGCCGGGCCGTTGTGTGCTTCCGCTTCCTGAAATGCCTTGATGGTGTGACTATCGCTACCACCCATGGCCACGCGCGTGACGTACACGTAGCCATAACTGATGGCTTCCATGGCCAAGTCTTTTTTGGCCCTTTCTTTTCCGCCGGTCGCAAATTTCGCAACCGCGGCGCGCGGAGTGGCTTTGGACATTTGCCCGCCGGTATTGGAATAAACCTCTGTGTCGAGACCAGGGCGTTGACGTTGCGCCCCGAGCCGAGCACGTGGTCCAGGCCTCCCGCGCCGATGTCGTATGCCCAGCCGTCGCCGCCGACGATCCAGACGCTCTTGCGCACCAGCGCATCAGCGACCGCGAGAAGCTCGCGAGCCTCCCAGGAATCGATGGAAGCGAGCTTGCGCTTGAGTTCGGCCACGCGGTGCCGCTGGGCCTCGATTCCAGCTTCCTTGGACTGATCGGCTTCGAGCAAACCGGTTACCAGCGCGCCGCCCAATGGGCCCGCGAGTTGCGTGACCAGGTGCTGTGCGAACAGGGCTTGCTGGTCAATTGCGAGCCGCATGCCTAGGCCGAATTCGGCATTGTCTTCAAAGAGGGAGTTCGACCAGGCCCGGCCCGCGGCCGTCGCGATTCACGGTGTAGGGCGTTGTCGGCAGGTTACCGCCGTAAATCGAAGAGCAACCGGTCGCGTTGTTCAGCAGGAATGTCGCGCCCGGCTCGGCAGCGGCGAGCACGTCAATGCGATCGATGAATTGGAATTGGTGGCAGGCAACGAAGCTGCCTTTGGAGATCAAGTAAGTGGACTCGATGGGTTCGGGGCCGAACCGCACGTGCGAGACGGTGATAGCTCCGGTTTTTTTGGAATCGTAGACGAAATATCCCTGCGCGTGGTTGTTCGTTCCTTTGCCGATGATTTTGATGGAGTTTTTGTTGGCGCCTACCGTGCCGTCGGAGCCCAAGCCGTAAAAGAGCGCACGAACGGTGCGCGGGTCTTCTGTCGAAAACGCGGGATCGTAATTCAAGCTGGTGTGCGTCACATCATCATGAATGCCGATGGTGAAATGATTTTGCGGTTGGGGCTTTTTCAATTCGTCAAAGACGGCCTTCACCATCGCCGGAGTAAATTCCTTCGAAGAGAGCCCATAGCGCCCGCCGATGATGTGCGGCAGCGGTCGCGAGCCGTTCCCGGAGTGACGCTCCATAAAAGCGGTCACTACCTCTTGATAGAGGGGCTCGCCGACGCTGCCCGGTTCCTTCGTTCGGTCGAGCACGGCAATGCTGCACACCGTCGTGGGCAGAGCCGCGAAAAAACGCATCCAGCGCGAAAGGCTTGTAGAGGCGCACTTTGAGGAAGCCGACTCTCTCGCCGGACTTTTGCAGCGCTTTGACGCATTCCTCTGCCGCGCCGGCGCCCGAGCCCATCAGGATCACGACACGCTCCGCATCCGGCGCGCCCACATAATCGAATAGGTGGTAGCTGCGCCCGGTCTGCCGCGCGAAGCGATCCATCACGTCCTGAACGATTTGCGGGCACGCGCGATAAAACGGGTTGCAAGCTTCGCCGGCCTGGAAGAAAACGTCGGGATTCTGCGCCGTGCCGCGTAGCACGGGGCGATCCGGAGAGAGCGCGCGCTCGCGATGCTGCCGGACGAATCTTTCGTCGATAACGGCGCGCAGATCCTCGTCGAGCAAGGGAATGATTTTATTGACTTCGTGGGAGGTCCGAAAGCCGTCGAAGAAATGCAGGAAGGGAACGCGGGATTCGAGCGTGGCAGCTTGGGCAATTAAAGCAAAATCGTGAGCTTCCTGAACGGAATTGGCGGCCAGCAGGGCGAAGCCGGTGGAACGCGCGGCCATCACGTTACTGTGATCGCCAAAGATGGAAAGAGCGTGCGTGGCGACCGTGCGCGCGGCCCGTGCAGCGCTCCTGCGGCGCCGCCTTTGCTCTGCATTTCAATCACGTCGGGCACTATGCCCCAGATGTTCTTCTTGCCTTCCGAGCGCCACTGGTCCGCCCACCATGGGAGAGGAGGGCGTGATGGGATAAATGGCGATGACTTCATTCAGCCGGTAGGCGACAGAGGCGGCTGCTTCATTTCCGTCCAGAATGACGGGAGCTCGGTGCATAGGGACCTCCGCGGAGGTTCATTGGCGATGTTTGCGGTGCTTACGACTCAGTCTCAACAAATGAATTCCGGATGGGCGTCCTAGCAACGTCCAATTCCGAAACTTGAAAACACCGCTATCACACTATAGGCGAGAAGGTGCCACGGCTCCTGTGACGCGGGGCACATTCTGCTGTGACCTGTGGACCAGGGAATTTTCTTTCCGTAACACAAGAAACCAAAAGGTTTGTTTGGTGATTAGCGGTTGCCGGCCAAGCGCTGGTCCAGGGGTGGGGAAAGGCGTTCACTGACGCGCGCAATGCATAGTGCGGCGAGGATGCCTGTGAAGACATCCATCGTGTAGTGGGCGCGCAGGATGAGAACGGTGGCAACTTCAAAAAGCGCTACCAAGATGGCGATTGTCGTGAGCCACTGGCGATGGAAGCGGGAGAGCTCTATCGCTCCGAAGACGGTAATGGCCGTGTGCCCGGAAAAGAAAAAGTCGTTGGCTACCTGATAGGTCACCAAGAGCGAGGGGAAACCCGGATAGTGCCAGATCATTCCAGGCGGTACCGGGAGCGAGCAGAGAGCCTGTAGGAGCTGCCGCAAGAGCAGGAGCAAAACCAAACCCAGAAACGGCCGAACGCTCCCCCCGAAGAGCCAGCTGCCCAGGAGAAACAAGGCCAGCGCGTCAATGCACGCAGAGCTTAGGATGAGCAACGCGTTCGCGGCGGCAGGGCTTTGCGCGAAGTAGGAATTCAGGCCAGCGGTCAGGTTGTGCAGGGCATCGCCGATTCCGCCGTTGACCGGCGTGGTTCGCGCCCCGAGCATCGATTGCGTCCAGAACCAAATCGCGAGGACAATCCCTGTTAGGACCAGGCGAAGAAGCGGCGTGCGCCAGCGCAACGGATTTCCAGCCGGCGTCATGCGAGGTGCTTCGCTCGCGAAATCCATTTGAAGCTAATGCGGAATCGCACGCCGCGTCATCTCCAGCGCCAATTCACGGGCTTTGCGCAAATCGAGTTTTCCCGTTCCCAGATACGGCAACTTTTCGATGCGCAGGAATTGATCCGCCCGCGGCCGCCACAGTGCGGGCAAGTCGCTCTTTCCCAGCTTTTCCAGGCACTCCTCAAGCCGTCCATCCTCCAAAGTGTGCAGAACGACGAGACGCTCGCCCTTTTTCTCGTCCGGCACAGCAGTGACAACAAACATTTGTTCCGTCGCGCCAGCAAGTTCCTGCAGCGCATCCTCCACCTTGATGTGCGGCACCATTTCGCCGCCGATTTTACTGAAGCGGCTGAGGCGGTCGGTGATGCGCAAAAAGCCCTCTTCGTCCATCCGCGCGATGTCGCCGGTGTTGTACCAGCCGTCGCGGAGAACGTCGGCGGTCTTTTCCGGCTTATTGAGATACCCGCGCATGATGTTAGGGCCGCGAACCAACAGCAGCCCCGGTTCGTTCGGAGGGACCGGTTGCAGAGTATCCGGATCGACGATTTTGATCGCGATTCCCGGCAAAGGATGGCCGATGCTACCACGTTTGGCGCCCACCTGGCGAAAAGCAGCCGCGCGAAAATCGGTGGTGTTGACCGTGACTGCCGGCGAACATTCCGTACAGCCGTAGCCTTCGTGCGGCCGGATACCAAAGTGATCTTCAAATGCCTGCGAGATGCGTTCCGGCAATTTTTCCGCGCCCGCCATCACGAAGCGCAAGCTGCCAAAATCTTCGGGCGCGCAGCGGCGTGTGTAGGCGTTCAGGAAAGTGGGGGTGGCGAGCAGCATGGTCACGGAATATTTGCTGACCAGCGCGCCAATCACGCGCGAATCGAGCGGGTTGGGATGAAAGACCACGCCGATGCCGGTTGCCGCGGGGAGGCAAAGCGTGCCGGTAAAGCCAAACGAATGGAAAAACGGGAGAATGCCCAGGATGCGGTCGCGGGCGTGCAGCATGAAAACCTGGTTGAGCTGCTCGACGTTGGAAGCGATGTTGTAATGCGTCAGGACAACACCTTTGGGATCGCCGGTCGAGCCGCTGGAAAAAATAATTGTGGCAATGTCGTCGAGCGTGGCGCGCCGCTCGCTGCCCGCGAAGTTCGACAGCGCCCGCACTGGCAAAAGACAAGCGGCGAGGACCGCGGCGAGTTTCTCGCCCGCGCCCGGCTGTTTAGCGACGTCTTCGATGAAAATCACTTCGCGTGGCGGCTGGACCTTCAGTTTTTCAAGAAAAATCCGCGCGGTCACGATGGTTTTCAGATTGCATTGCGCCGCGCAGGAAGCCAACGTCTCATTCGAAACGGTGTAATTGAGATTTACCGGGACTTTGCCCATCAGCATCGCGGCAAAATTCACCAGCGCGCCCGGCACCGAGGGCGGCAGCAGCACCCCAACCATTTCTTGCCCCTGCCAGTGTTTGCGCAAACGCCTCGCCAGAACCAAAGTGCCTACGAGCGCCGAGAAACAATTCAGCTTGGGCCGTTGTCCATCGGCCATGGCGAACCGCAAAGGATGCCTTCGCGCCGTATAGGCAAACGTTTCCGGAAGCGTGTGCATGCGCTTCTTGCGTCGTTCGAACGCTTCCGCACCGAGATCTTGCACCACGCGGCGCACTTCCTGCGAAGTCGCCGTGGATGGCAGCGGCTGCCCAAACGTGACGCGAACGGGATACGGAACCCGCCGCGGGAACTTCCAGAGAAAGCGCCCGCCCGCAAAACTGAAAATCGAGCCCCAGACGCCGTCGAGATTTACGGGGATAATGGGCACGTCTACGCCTTTGATGATGCGCTCCATGCCGCGGCGGAACGGCATCATCTGACCAATGCGCGTCATCTGCCCCTCCGGAAAAATGCACACGACTTCGCCGTTTTTCAGCGCTTCCGTGGCTTGGCGCAAGGAATGAATCAATTCGCGCGGCCCCTGGTCCGAGGCGATGGGAATCGCGCCCAGAATTTTCGCAAAGGGTTTTACCAGCGGATGCTCATAGGAGCCGCGGAACATCAAAAAGCGGATGGGCCGGTCGACCGATGCAACCAGGAACGCGGCATCGGCCATGGAAACATGATTCGGAGTCAGCAGCGCGCCGCCTCGCGCGGGCACGTTTTCGCGCCCCACGACGTCTAGGCGATACAGCGTGTGTGTGGCCAGCCACAGGAGCAGGCGCAACAACGAATCCGGCAGCAGCCACACCACATAGACGGTTGCAGCAAACGTCACCAGCGCCGACCAGAGAAAAATTCCCCCAGGAGTCAGGCGCAAGAAATGCGTTGCAACGTAGTACACGCCGGAAGCGGCGCCAATACCCACAAATGAAAGCCAGTTTGCCGCGCCGATGACGCCGCCTTTTTTGTCCTCTTCCGGCAGGTGTTGAATTAGCGCGCTGATCGGCACGATGAAAAAACCGCCGAAGAAACCCAGGCCGGAAAGGAGCAGCAAGACGGTGCGGAAAGAAATGTCCGGTATGGCCAGGCAAAGTCCAAGCGCAGTCATGCCAAGTGAGCCAAGGGGAATCAGGCCATATTCAATTTTTCCCGCCGAAAGATACCCGGCCGCGAAGCTTCCGAGGCCGATCCCGATCGCGACGGCGGCTTGCAAGAAGCCACCTTGCGTCGCGCGGATGTGTAACACGTCCTGGCCATAGATGAAAATGTCAAACTGCAACAGCCCGGCTACAAAGAAGAAGTAGGTGTTGCCCAGCACGGCCAGCCACAACAAGCGATTACTGCGGATCAATTTCATGGGCGACCAGACATCAATCAGCGAGGCAGGGTGAAACCGTTTCGAGGGAGCCGCAGCCGGCACGCGGCTGATTCCAAGGCTCGTAAGCAAACCAATGACTGTGAAACCAAGGAGCAACACGCCGGAATAAACTTCCCGGCTGTTAAACGCTTCCGCGAGAAACGAGCCGGTCATGCTGCCGAGAATAATCGCCAGAAATGTCCCAAGTTCGAGAACGCCGTTTCCCCAAGAGAGTTCCTCTTGTGGAAGCAGTTCCGGCAGTAACCCATATTTCGATGGCCCAAACAAAGCCCCCTGCGTGCAAACGAGGAAAATAGCGGCCAGGGCCAGGGGGAGATTGGGCGCCACCAATGCCGCCGTGGCAAACAGCATGACCCCCACTTCAAACACTTTTGTCCAGATTGTGACGCTGCGCTTGCTGAAGCGGTCGGCGATAAAGCCGCCGGTGAGAGAAAACAAAATGAAGGGGGCAGCGAACAGTACGCCGACCAACAATTCCATTTGGTCGCGCTGCGTTAGGTCTTTTTCGATGGCGAGAATAAGATAAATGACGAGGAATTTCAGGCCATTTTCATTGAAAGCGCCCTGGAATTGCGTGGCGATGAGGCTCCAAAAGCCCAGCCGCCACTTCTTGTCCGGCCCATTCAGAGAGGGAGTCTCGGGACTTGGCATCCGCGCGCACCAATCCTCTGGATTGAAAGCCTCAGAGATAGAACGATTCTAACAGGGGTTCTTGCGGGCAGGACATCCGATTGCGGGTTTGGTGACGATGGCGAAACTTCCTCTACCGCTACGGATTCGATACTTGAAAGGACAGGCTGTTTTCGCGCAGTTGCTGCCAGGACTTCGACCAGGCTTCGTGCACCGGGCTTTCGGCGTAATCGGCAGCGGCTTCCGGGCTGGCAAACTCGATGGCATAAACTCCGCTGAAATCGCGCGCCTGGTTGCGCTCCGTTTTCAGCCAGATATTTTTGATGCCGGGGATTCTGCCCGCCATGTCCTTGATGCCGTTGATGGCTTTTTCCCGGTCGTAGTTCGAGACGTCTTCCCGGAATTTATACACGACCACGTGCAGCACGGTTTTCGGCTGGCCAAAACGGTTCTGCACCGCAGCGCCGCGCGCGCGCAGCGTGCCGGCGGCGACTCCCGAAACGAACAGCGCTGCCCCCAGCGCGATTTGAGCAATCCGTTTTTGGACCAGCTTCATAAGCTTTGTTTCCTCCCGGTTTTCTAAGTAGAGCTTTGACAGTTTATGCAAGGCGCGTGGCGTGAAGCAAATGCACCTAAGTCGAAGATGCCGAAGCCTGCAAGGAGTTTGACGTACCAACCGCCGCGCCGTTACCCTGCCAAGGCGTCGTCGTCGAGGGCAAAATGGATTGGTCCAGCGAAGATTCGCAAGGGCAACCGGCGCAGCCACCGGCTTTGCCTCCGTTTCCCCGCATTTGGATGGGCTACTTGCTCGGCGTAGCAACGGTCATTGCGGAAATGGTGGCGATCTCGCCGCATCCGGAGCTCGCGAAACAACCGCTTTTCGTGCCTCCGCTCTATCTGTTCCTTGCGAATTTCATCTGCCTAGTGTATTGGCTGGTATGCGTCTATGAGCTTCATGTGGTGTTGAAGCACGCGTCGTCCGCGCTTATCCCATCAAGCCGCTGCGCGCGGCTTGGTTTCACTTGATTCCCATCTACGGTTTGTATTGGGTCTACAAATGGCCGCGGGAACTGACGCGCTTTGTCAATAGCCGCTTTCATGCCCCGCTGATGAGGCCCGAGCGCACGGGACTTGCGGTTTTTTTAGCGTTTATGGTGTTTCTGCTGCTAGACCGTGGATTTGCCATGATTCTGCTATTCTGGGTGGCTTCGCATCGGTCGCGCTGGCTGCGCCTTGCGCTGGAAATGCGTCCAACGCAGCCGCAAGGCCCGTTACCCTTTTCTTGATTCTCGTTGTGAGGAGCTCCAATGCGTAGAGCGATTCGCTCGGTGCTGGTGTTGGCGGGGATTGCCTGTTTTGTCCCGCCAGCCAGGGCGCAAAGTCCGGACCCCATCGACCAGATGGCGCGAGACATTTTCAAGCAGCTTATCGAGATCAACACCACCGATTCCGTCGGCAACGTGACAACTGCCGCCGAAGCTATGGCGCAGCGCCTTCGCAACGCGGGTTTTCCCGAGAATGACCTTCACGTGGACGGGCCGAATGACCGTAAGAAGAATCTGGTGGTGCGCTTCCGCGGAACCGGAGACCGCAAGCCAATCCTGTTTATCGGGCATTTGGATGTAGTGGAGGCGCTCCGGACCGATTGGACCACGGATCCCTTCGAATTCATTGAAAAAGACGGCTTCTTCTATGGACGGGGCACCGAGGACATGAAGGAGGGTGACGCCGTCCTGGTCACGAATTTCATCCGCTTGAAGCAAGAAGGCTTCCTGCCGGACCGCGATTTGATTCTTGCTCTGACTGCCGACGAAGAAGGCGGCTCGGCGAACGGCGTGGACTGGCTGCTCAAGCGGCATCGTGATTGGATCGACGCGGAGTACTGCATTAATCTGGACGGGGGCGAATTCGAGAAGGAAAACGGAAAGCCAATTCTTGCGGCGATTCAGGCCAGTGAAAAAGTCTATGTGGATTTCCAGTTCGAATCGCTGAATCCAGGCGGCCACAGCTCGGTTCCTACTCCGGACAACGCCATTTATCATCTGGCCGGCGCGCTGGCCCGCTTGCAATCGTTCTCTTTTCCGTTGCACCTCAACGAAATCACCCGAAACTATTTCGAACGCACGGCTGCGCTGGTTTCCGGGCAGTGGTCCGCCGACATGAAAGCCGTGGCCAAAGAGCCTCCGGACCCTGCAGCCGCGCGCCGCCTCTCGGAAAATGCTTATTACAATTCGCTGCTGCGCACTACGTGCGTCGCTACGATGCTCTCGGGCGGCCATGCGCGCAACGCACTGCCACAAGCCGCGCGCGCCAACGTCAACTGTCGGCTTTTTCCCGGAGAAGACCCGCAGGAAATTCTCAAGACGCTCGAACGCGTCACGAACGACCCTAAAGTGAAAATCAGCATCGTGCGGCAGACGGATCCCGAGGGAAGAGTTGTGCCTGTAGTTCCGCTGCCGCCCTCCCCGCTGCTTCCTGAAGTGACCCGGGCCATGGAAAAGACTCGGAGTAGTTCATGGCCTGGCATCCCCCTCGTGGCCACTATGTCCACCGGAGCTACGGACGGGAAATACACGCGTATCGCAGGAATCCCCACCTATGGCATCTCCTGCATGTTGTTCGACAAGAATGATGACCGCGCACACGGAAAAGACGAGCGCGTGGGCGTTCGGGACTTTTACGACGGTGTGGTTTTCAATTACAAGCTGATCCGGGAGCTCTCAACAACACACTAGACTGAGTTTGAAGCTATTGCGGTTTGTTTGCCGCTTCCGCGGTGTAGCGCATCAGGTAAGGCATGAACGGCGTGACTTCGAACGGCATCTTCTCGCGTTCCGCCACCGTTCCCAGCGGCTTGCTCTTGATGAGCTCCAGCTTGTCGTTCCAGGGATCCAGCTTGACGCGCCCGCCTATCGGCAGGGCCGCAATCATTTGCGGATTCTGCTTGGGATCCGCAGCGCTGGTTTTGAGATCGGCGATCACCGGGACACGATTTCCCAAGTGGCCGCTAATCAGGTTGGGAATCTCTTTTTGCCGCTGTTCCAAGGCCGCCAAAAACAGCCCGGCGTTGCCAAGCTGATTCTTGTACGGCGAATTATTCAGGAACTGGATCGCCTTCTCGCTCGCCGCTTTTTCTTCCTCGGGCGTCCGAGCAAACCCAAAGTGCCGGAATGTTTCCTTGTCGTCCACCAGCAAATTGTCGAAGAACCCGTAGGCAGGATCCATGCGGTGGCCCAGAACCACGTGGCCCAATTCGTGAGCCAGAATCGTTGCCAGGCTGGCCTCGTCGGGCAGCACGTCGACCAGGCCGCGGCTCAACACGATGGTGTGCCCGATGGTAAAGGATTCCAGAGTCGAAGTGATCAGAACGCGGCAGCGCACCTCGGGATCGACGTCGATGCTGTTCGTCACTTCGAGGTTATTGACCACCGTATCGAGCACCTTGTCCACTTCGCCATGCGGCGCGACCAAGCCAATGCGCTCAAAGCGGTCAATGACATTATCTTCCGCCTGGCGGTCCCAGGAGCGCTGCGCCTGAATCGGCGTGAGGTCATTGGCGGTCTTGGTGTCGTCCTGCACGGGCGTCTCGACCAGGATCTTGCTCAACTCCTGCTCCTGGTTGGCGTGGCCCAGGTTGTAGCCCCACAAGCGCGTTTGGGCCCGGAAGTCCAGCTTCTTCGAGACGGCGTAATGCATGTCGCTTTCCTGGCTATAGACAAACGAAGGGAGCCAGATGCCCGGTTGTACGTTGGTGCGCCAGCTATCGAAGTGGAAATACCAGCTGGAGTGCCCGTTGCCGCTGTATCCGCCGTTAAAACGAACAATGTTGTAATCCTGATCCTCCACCCAGATGCGGCCCAGGAAGCGGCCCTTGCCGGCCTTCTCCGTGGGCGTGACATCAAACACCAAGCAGCGCACTTCCCCCAGAAACTCGCGGCGCACGTAATCGAACTTGTAGTGCTGTTTGTCGAAGCCGTTGGTGTCAATGAAGATCATCTGCAGGAATCCGCCGGGGATGAATTCCGCCGAGAAGGAGAAGAAGTTGCCGATGGCGCCAAAGATCTTTTTCCCCTTGCTATTGGTGTCGGTCAAGGAGACCAGAGATACGCCCTTGGAAAAGTCTGCGCGGCCCAGAAAATATTTGTCGCCTGCGGGCACGGTCCCAAGTTCTTTGTCCGGCTTCTGGTCCTGGATGTAGGTTTCGACCAAAGGCGAGTACTGCCGGATCTGTTGGATGGCCCGGTTTTCGTTGGTGATCACCCGGTCGATCACGTCCGCCATAGTCCGCGCCGGGGTCTGGTCTTCCGGCCTGGGCGTCGCTGCGGCGACCGTTCCCAACCCGCTTAGCACTACACCACAAACACCTGCAGCCGCTCTACGCATCTTCCTTCTCCTCAGTAGGCCAAGCGGAACTCAATTCGCACGCGCGCCGGAAAATCCACCGGCTGGCCCTCACGCTTTGCCGGTTTGAACTTGATTTGTTGTGCCGCTCGCGAGGCGGCCTCATCGAGCCCGTGACCCAAACCGCTGATGACTCGGTTTACCTGAATGCTACCGTTTGCCAGAAATACCATATCCAGAACCACGTCGCCTTCAATTTTCAGATTACGCCCCTCCGCCGTATACTCCGGGCGGGGTTTTTCGAGGATGTCTACAGGAGTCGTGGGGCTTTCAATGTTGGCCGCTCTTTTCTTCGGCGCCTCGGCGGCTACGGTCTGGTCCGCGAAGCCGCTGGTTTGCACCGTGCCTTTCTTCGTGGTTGGCGGAGGAATTGCGACGCCGTTGCCGAAGCCCGTGCTCGCCACTGTGCCGCGAATTCCCTTATCGCCTCCGGTGCCATTGCCATAGCCGGGTCCGCCGGGCAGTGCGGGGGAGCCCAGGCGGTTAACGTTGGTTGCATGGTTCGGGTCACCCTTACCCGGGATTCCATTGGGATCCCCGAAACCTCCCGTTTGCACTTTCTGGACAGGAGCTACAACCGTCGCCGGTGCGGCGCTGCCGGTTGGCATCACGCCCACCTTGACGTCGTCTTTCGGACGCCTTGGTTGTTTTACCGATGCGTCCATCTTCACCGGATCGAACTCGGGATTCAGCTCCACCGGCTTCACTTCCACTTTCTTCATTTCCGGTTGGATCGCCTTTTCCGTCAGGAACACATGGGGCTGCTTCGGATTCAATTTCGGTGGATCAGGTATCACCTCAGGCTTCGGTTTTGGCAGAGGCTTGGGCTTGATTTGTGGAGGCGGTGGTGGTGGAGCAACAGGAACCATGGTAAGTGGCTGCATGATTTCCACGACCTGGTACTTCAGCGCGGTCTTCATTTGTTCCGGGGAGATCAGCGGGATCAGGAGCAAAAAACAAATCACGGCCACTTGTCCGATGGCGCTGACTCCAAGGCGGCTCCAGCGCTTGTTTGGCTCAGGAAGCAGCGCCAGACGCGCGGGTACGGGCCGCGTGCCAATTGCCTTTCTCCAAGCTTGAGGATCACCCTCACGGCCGCGGTTGGCCTCAAAACCAACGCCCATCGTCGTTCTGCGTGGTGGATCTACCATCATGGTTGTCATCCGCGTGCCGCCTCGTTGAAATTCCGTCCAGAGAACAGAGATTCCTAGGGAACCTGGCGATCCCCAGTTCGCTGGCAAATGTGGGAAGTGCGCTTAAGCAGTACCAGAGTACTGACGAGGCTGAGGGCGTCTGAATAGGACTTTGGTACCAACGACGCGAAGTCGCTAATGCTCCCGTAAGCGCACTGCAGCACCTTTTCTAACCCCGGCGAGGCGGTTTCAGTTGCGAGGCCGAGACCGCAACACAACCTTTAGGATACTCCAATTTCCTTCCCCGTTGTTTGTGTTTTGCGCTCCAAGTTCCCATCCATAGGGCTTATGCTCTAGGATGCAAGGGAACCCTTGGGCGTTGGTTGATACTCGGGGGTTCGATGTCTTTTATCTTTGCTTTTTCGCAAAATGGCAGACCCGGATCCAAATCGCATGGGTCAGTCCCTAGCTGGGGGTCTCTTGCGCCTGCTCGACGGGCGCTCCTCTCTTGCGGAAAAACTCTACGCCCAGTCGCAAGCGGCCCGCTGGAGTCTCTCCTTGGAACGCTTTTCTCTTTCGCTCGAGCGCAGCGCGACGAAGCGCTTCGCTGGTGAGTCGGCCCCTCGCCAGAAGCTCGAGGATTATCTGGCTTCGCTTCACCTGGAAGACTTGGCTTTAGCCGCCGCGTGCGCCGCCGGATGCGAGTCCGCTTGGGAGCATTTTTTCGCCACCTATCGCCAGTATCTTTACATTGCTGCCGCGGCCATCACCAAGCGCTCGGCCGGCGATGCCTACGCCCGCGAATTTGCCGACTCTTTATACGCCACGCTTTACGGGCGGGAAACCGCCCTTGGCCGCGTCTCTCTCTTCAATCATTTTCACGGCCGCAGCAAGCTTTCCACGTGGCTTCGCGCTGTGCTCGCGCAGCGCTATGTCGATGTTTTGCGTGAGGAAAAACGTTTGGAAAGTTTGGAGGATGAAGAAGGCCAGGAGAAAGTTCTTCCTGCAAAGCAAAAAGCGGATTGGGAACCAGCCGACCCGAAACGCTCACATTACCTCCGCTTGCTGGCCGCTGCGCTCAAGCAAGCCATTTCTTCTCTCAACCCGCTCGATCGTACCCGGCTCATTTCTTATTACTTGAAAGACCTCACCCTCGCGGAAATCGGCAAAGCCATGAATGAGCACGAGGCCACCGTTTCCCGCAAGCTCGAACGTGTGCGCCAGGAATTGAAAGACAAAGTCATCGCCATTCTCAAGTCGGGCGGCGCTGCCAAGAATGGCCCGCACGCGCAGCCGGGTCATGGCACACAGCTCGGTGCCAATGCTCAGCCTAGCCTCGACGATGCCCAAATCCAGCTCTGTTTTGAATACGCCACAGAAGCTTGGCCCTTCGACTTTTCGCCTTTGCTCGACGCGATTCCGCCACAGCCTGGTATTTCGAAATCGCCTCCACCCGATGGCTGAGCCTATGACCGGTCAACGATCGTGCAAGAGAAGCCCGAATGGCCCGTTCTAAGAAGGAGAGACGCAGGGATGGCTGCTGAAGAAGACAAGAAGTTTGATGCTGTCTTGGGGGGATTCCTTGTTAACGGCCTTCGTGGCCGCGCCGGACAACTCCATTGCCCGGAATCTGACGTTTTGGCCGCTTACCATGAGCGCTCGCTTCTCGCGGAAGAAATGAACTCGTGGAAAGAACACATCGTTGGCTGCGCGCGCTGCCAGGTGATTCTTTCTGAACTCGAAGCTACCGATTCCATTCCGCTCCAAGCTCCCGAAACAGTTTCCGAAGAAGAAGCCCTGCGGACGGGCGCAGCCGGGCGTGCCGCTGTTGCCCGTGAAGAACAAATCGCGCCGGCCGCAAAGAGTCCAGAGAAATCGCGTGTGACAAGGATTTCTCGCGGCGTGCGTTGGCAATGGCTCGCTCCTGCGGGTGCCCTGGCCGCCGGTCTGCTTGTGTGGGTCGCGTGGCACGAGAACCAACTGCCGCGATGGAAAGCTCCAGAGGAATTGAAAATGGCGCGCGTGGAACCGCCCGCTACGTCGGCCCCGCAGCCAGGAGTCACCGGCCAAGCCCCAGCGTCTTCATCACTGAATCAGGCTCGACAGGATCAGGTGGCTAGCCTTTCCAAGGACCAGGGCGCGGTCGGCGGAATGACCGCGGCGAAAATCGAGCCGGAGGCCAAGAATCTGAAACCACTCGAAAAGTCTGAATTGCATGCGCAGGCCGCAGCTCCCAAGCCTCTTGTCGACAAAGAAGCGGGCGCGCACCAGGACACTGGGCGCGACATCCTCGCCGTAAATCCTTCTCAAAACCAGCCCGCTCAGGATGCGAGGGCCAGGGCTCCGGGAGCGGTGTCGGAGGCCGTGGAAGTGCAAGCACAAGCCGAGAATGCTCTGCCACAAAAACAGCAAAAGCAACAAGACCAGTCCAATGCGCAAAAGCTCCCTGGCCCAAGCCAGCTTGCGCAAGCAGACCAGACGAAGAAAGCGAAATCGGAATCACGTGTGCCTGCGTACAGGGCCGCGACCACTGGTCCTGTCCAAGCGCCTCCCCTGCCCGCTCCCGCGGCGGCACTTAACGAAGTGAGTGCTCCTCGCGCCCTACTCGCTGGTGCTTCCAACTTGACATTGATCGCCGCTCCGAACAAGAAAATCCTCTGGCGTGCTGGCCACGCGGGCATGATCGAATTCTCCAACGATGGCGGCGCTTCCTGGTTGCGGCAAACCAGTGGCGTGCTCGCGGACCTGACTGCTGGCTCCGCCCCTTCCGATAAGGTCTGCTGGATCGTTGGCCGTGCTGGAACGATTCTTCTCACCACCGATGCCGGCGCGCATTGGGCCATCGTGCACTCCCCGGTGGACGAGGATTTGGGCGGTGTCCGCGCCACGGATGCGCTTCACGCGACCGTCTGGAATCTTGGCAATACCAAGGTCTTCGAAACCACCGATGGTGGCCTTACCTGGAACCCGGTTGCCTCCCGATAATGTCGAGGGGATTGTTGGAGCCGATTCAAAACGTTATGCACCGTCTTCCCGCGCCAGCTTGCAGCAAGCAGGCGGAGCGAGGGATCTGCTTTTCTTAAGAACTTGAGTCCACGCTCTTGTGCAAGAAATCCCTCGTCCAACGTTCTAACCTAGAAAGCAAAAGTCAAAACGAGGTGAAAGGAAATGAAAATCCCCGGAAATCCCTCCATCACGCGGCTGATTGGCGTGGTTTGCGCCGGCGCAATTCTCGCCGCCAGCGCGGCACTTGTTTATCCTGCGGCTCGCGCAAATCGTCTTCATGCTGCGCAGGAAAAAGAGGCCGGCCATGCGGTTGATCAGTCCACCACTTTGAACGATCAGACCGACCTCAACGTCACGGTCTACAATTCCAACATCGCGCTCATCCGCGACGTCCGCAACCTCACGCTTCCCGCCGGCACGTTTCGTCTGAAATTCATGGACATCGCCGCCACCGTGAATCCCGCCACCGTGCATTTCCGTTCGCTCACCGATCCCGAAAAGCTTGGCGTCATCGAGCAAAATTACGAATACGATCTCCTCGAGCCCGCGAAACTCCTGCACAAATACGTGGGTAAGGAAGTCACGCTGGTCCGCTCCTATCAGGAAAGCGGCACCACCAAGCACGAGGAGATCAAAGCCACCTTGCTGTCAGACAACAACGGTCCAGTCTGGAAAATCGGGAACGACATTGTCACCGGAATGTTCGCCGAAAGCTATCGCTTCCCCGAAGTTCCCGCGAATCTTTATGACCGGCCGACGCTGCTCATGTCGCTGGAGAATTCCGGCCCGCGCAGGCAGCAGATTGAAGCTTCGTATCTCGCGAATAATCTTTCCTGGAACGCGGACTACGTTCTGACGGTCGCGCGCGACGACAAAAACGCCGACCTCGACGGCTGGGTCACGGTGGTCAACAACAGCGGCACCGCCTTCCGCAACGCGCATCTGCAACTGGTCGCTGGCGAACTGAATCGCGTTCAGCCGCCCGCTCCAATGCCCATGGCGGCACGGGAAATGGTGGCGGCGAAAGCCGCAGCCCCGCAATTCCAGCAGGAGGCCTTCAGCGAATACCATCTCTACACGCTGGGCCGCAAAACTTCCGTCGAAGATAAAGAAACCAAGCAGATCAGTCTGCTCCAGGGCTCCGGTGTCCCCGTCGAGAAACTTTTCGTCGTCAATGGCCAGAGCTACTACTACCGCAATCAGCAGGCTCCCGGCGCGCCCCTGAAAGACCCCGTGTTCGTTTACTACAAATTTAAAAACGAAGAGAAAAACGGCCTGGGCATTCCTCTTCCTGCTGGCAACGTTCGTGTCTATCAGAAGGATTCAAAGGGAGGCATCCTGTTTGCTGGAGAAGACCGCATCGACCACACGCCCAAGGACGAGGAAATCAACATTCACATCGGCAATGCGTTTGACGTTGTTGCCGAGCATAAACAGATCGACTACAAACATGTGGACACCCACACCTGGGAATTCGAGTACGAAGTCACGCTGCGCAACCACAAGGACATCCCCATCGTAGTTCAAGCGAACGAACCCATCGGTGGCGAGTGGGAGATGCTTTCTTCCACTTACAAGTACACAAAAACAGCGGCCTTTGCCGCGCAATTCAACGTGCCCGTGGCCAAGGACGGGACGTCGGTGCTGAAGTATCGCGTAAGGGCTAGGTATTGATTCTAAATACGATAGGTCGGCTTCGACAAT
>QHYJ01000255.1 GCA_003223255.1 Acidobacteriota bacterium
TTAAAGGCGGAAACCCCTGATTTTGAAACCGGAATAAGCGAGCTCCTCAAAGAACTCGGCAGCAGCCACACAGCTTTCTTCCACCAGAGGCGGGACCGTATCCCGGCACCGTACTCGATAAATGCGACGTTGCGGGCCGTTGACAGTCCCCAGGGAAAACGTTGGATGTTCGTGGACGTAATCGAGGATGGCGTAGCATTTCAGGCGGGAATCCGACCCGGAGAATTCCTTCTTTCCATCGATTCCGAGCCGATTGTTCCACCGAAATCACCAAGCTTTCGCATTGGTGCCAACCACCGCGTTGAACTTGCCGGCTTAAATGGAACCAAGCGAGAAGTCGCTATTGGTGTCCCAAACCGGGCTGCGAAAGACCGGCCTCCGATGATTGAGCCGCGCAGCCTCTCCTATAGGGTTTTGCCCCAGCATTCTGGTTACATCCGCGTGGCGACGTTCCCAGGTGCCGTCGGCCTGGATTTCGCACGGGGCTTGGATAACATCATCCGCAATTTCAAAGATCAAGGGGTCCAGCGGCTCATCGTCGACCTTCGAGGCAACATCGGCGGCGGTCTCGGCTCGCTCCGCCTCATGAGCTACCTCTGTCCCGGAAAGCTCCAAATTGGCTACAGCTTGACTCGCCTCCGCCTTCGGAAGGGCTATCGCAAAGAAGGTCTAACACGCATCGGTAAGATCCCCGCGACAAAGACAGAGCTCCTTATGATGGCGCTGCGGTTCAAAGTGTTCCAGAGAGACCGCTCAATGATCCTCGTCACTGAAGGGATCGGCCCGCAACCTTTCCACGGTCGAATCGTGATTCTCATCAACGAATACACGCACAGCGCAGCGGAAATGGTAGCCAGCTTTGCAAAGTAGAATCGCCTCGCCACTATCGTCGGCACGAGAACCGCAGGTGAGGTTCTCGGAGGAGCCAATTTCATATTGCCCGGAGGATACACCCTCAGAATGCCGGTGGCCGGCTGGTATACCTGGCAGGGAGAATGTATCGAGGGTAAGGGCGTGGAACCCGACGTGACCGTTGAAAACACCCCGGAATCTCTTGCAAATCCGCAATTTTTTGTTGACGTTTTTCTTTTTTAGGGCCTCTGAGTATAGTGAGGGGAGTTCTCACTGGATTTTCCCCGTAGGCTTGGTGGAGCCGTCCCACTTCGGTCAGCCACCCTGCTTAGTTGCGTGCCGCTCGATGGTTCTGAGCCGGACGCGAAGGTAGAAACCCTGTCAATGGAGCGCACGCTCCACGTGTGCTTTGAAGCGGATCAAGGCGCAATCAACCGGACAGCGGCCCTCCCTTCGTGTCTGTGACTGCTCCCGCCAGCCGCGGGCACCGGTGAGAACTCCCTCAAACTCTTTCAACCCAAAGTTCGAAGAAGGAGAAGGACGACAATGAAAAGACTTTCGCGAACTGCCTCTCGGCTCAAACACATCAGCCGGAATCTTGCTGTCCTCGCAGCGGCTTTGATTCTCGCTGCTCCTGGATTCGCACAAACCGGTTCTCCCTGGGAGAACGCGGTCGTCCTCATGCAAGCATTCACCAGCACCATCGCGCGCGGTCTTTCTCTCGTGGCAATCGTGCTTGCTGGCTTGACGTTCGCGTTTGGCGAAGGCGGTTCGAAGCGCGTTCTCGCCGGCGTTCTATTCGGCGTTGGCATGGCCATTGCCGCCGTGAACTTCATGGCCTGGCTCTTTCCCGGATAGTGGATCGACCCAAAGAACGGGAGGACAGAGCCATGACGGTATCCAGGCGAATAAATACGGTCCATCGGTCGCTATCGCGACCACTCACCATTCTTGGTGCGGAAAGAAAGCTCTTCTTATTTGCGATGTGTCTAGGGGCGGCCACATTCAACCTGCTTGGCAGTTTGTTTGGCTGAATCCTTATGTTCCTGTAGCTTTATTTCGTCGCACGCTGGGCGACTAAAACCGACCCTCAAATCCTCTGGTTCTTCCTGACTGCCGCGAAGCTCTGCAATCAGTACTACCCGGGCCACCAGGCTCCGCCATCAGTACGATCCAGCAAAGTTTAGCCCCATTTCCATTCGAAGGGTTCGTAATGCTTAGCTTCAAGCGCATCTTCAAGAATTATGCCGAAACAGGCTCGTTTAATGAGCAACTCAACCTTTACGCGTTCATCGACGAGCATTCGTTTCTCACAAAGACCGGCGATCTCGGCGTGATTCTTGAACTGCGGGGAGTGGACTACGAGTGCCTAGATGACGTTTCAATCGACGGCCTGACGAAGCGGCTGGAATCAGCTCTCAAGCTCTTTGGCGAGAACTACCGCGTCTATCAGTATCTCTTCAGGCGCAATAACCCCACTATCCCCTACAAGCTTTACGGAAGCGCCGTCGTCGATGCCGCAATAAAAAATCGAATTGCCTATCTCGCCAGCAAAGCGGCAACCCTTTTCTCTCTCTCCATCTACTACGTCATCTTGTTTGAGGGCTTTCGCTACACGCGGACTTTTGGCAGAGCACTTGCTGCTTTCCCAAAGAACCCAGCAAAGGCCTTCGGCGAGCTACTTGCATGCTTCTCAACGCAGAAGCAAGTGGTCTTGCTCGACGTGGAAATCTCCAAAGCCCAGGCCACGCTGTTGCAGAAGGCCCAAAGTTTTATCCTTCAGGTCAACGACTTTCTGGCAGTTCGACTTCTGGACAAGCAAGAAGCCTTCCGCATTCTCAAGCAGACACTGAATTTCTCCTCGTCCAAGCTTGACCTGGCAGGACTCAAATACGACACCTTCCTCGACTACCAGCTCTGCGACTCGCATCTCGAATGCCACCGAGGACATCTTCGCCTCGACGATTATTACGTCAAAGTCCTCACGCTAAAAGAGCCTCCCGTACGGAGCTTCCCGCTAATCCTTAGACGCCTGCTCGAAGTTCACGCCAACTACCACGTCGTTACGGACTGGAAAAAAGAGGACTCGGCCAAGACACGGCGCGCAATCCAGGCGAAGCGCCGTCATTTCCACAACACGAAGCGGTCGTTCTTCAGCCAGGTCAACCTAAACGACCTTGCTCAGAGGGATATGCTCGTCGACGACTCGAAGGAATCTCAGGTCCGCGAACTTGGAGAAAGCATCAAAGAGATCGAGCTTCGTGGCAACTATTTCGGCCAGTTCTCTCTAACCGTGGTCATTTACGATCTTGACCCCGAGAACGTGGACCGAGCTTGTGCCGAGTTCTATAAAGTGTTTAGCATCCATGACGGGCAACTGTACGAAGAAAAATACAATCTCCTAAATTCATTTCTTGCGGCTGTACCTGGCAACTACGTTTTCAACCTTCGCTATCTCTACTTGCTCAACACGAATTACGCCGACTTTTCTTTCCTCTTCACACTCCACTGTGGCGAGCCTCGCAACTCCCATCTCCGGCAGGAGTACCTTGCGGTCCTTGAAACAAATCACAACGTCCCCTACTTCTTAAACCTCCACTATCGTGACGTCGCGCACACCATGATTCTGGGGCGCTCGGGGGCAGGCAAATCGTTCCTGCTGAATTTTCTGATTACGAATCTTCAGAAGTACTCGCCGCGCACATTCATTTTTGACCTAGGCGGCAGCTTCGAGAGTCTCACGCAGCTTTTCGGCGGCTCTTATGTCCGGGTGGGTCTGGAAGGCGAGCCGTTCAAGATTAACCCCTTCTCCCTTCCTCCCACAAAAGAAAACCTCGATTTCCTCGCGCTACTCCTTAAGGTTCTTATTCAAGGCTCGAGCGCACTCGAACTCGACCCCAGCACCGAGCGTGACCTCTACAACCAGATCGAAAATCTCTACGCGGTTGATCCACCATTACGTATGCTAAGCGTGCTAACCAACACCCTCGGATACCAGCTCGCCGACCGACTTGCCAAGTGGATTCGCGGCGGACAGTTCGGTTTCGTCTTCGACAACTCAGAAGACAGCATCTCCTTCTCACCGTTCCAGTGTTTTGATTTCCAAGCGATGAGCAAGTACCCCGAAATTCTCGAACCGCTTCTATTCTACATCCTGCACCGCGCGAACGCGGCCGTCACCGACAAACGGATTACGCCACAGTTCAAGGCTTTCTTCATCGACGAGGCCTGGGTGTTTCTAAGGAACGCGAGCATCCAGCGATACACCGTTGAAGCACTGAAGACATGGCGTAAGCACAACGCCGCAATGGTGCTCTCAACGCAGTCACTTGACGAACTTCGCCGTTCAGACATCCTCAACGTCATCATCGAGAGTTGCGCGACAAAAATCTTTCTCGCCAACCCAGACATGGATCGCGAACTTTACAAGAGCCAGTTCCACCTCAACGACACCGAGGTCCAACTCATACCCAACCTGATTCCGAAGCAGCAATTCCTTATCAAAACGCCCGAGCTCGCAAAAATCGCAAATCTGAACGTGGACAGGAAAAGCTACTGGCTCTACACAAACGATCCTTACGACAACCGAAAGCGCAAGGAGGCTTTCGACGCCTTCGGGTTCGAGAAGGGTCTCGAGATTCTGGCGGGTGACAAATGATCAAGGCACTCCTCATTTGCCTGTTGTTCTGGGTCGTAATCGTTCCGGGCGCAATAGGCAGCTATCTGATTCTCAGGTTTCTCGTGCAATCTGACCCAGCCCTGTATTTTCTGCTTGCTTTCCTTGCTGGGGCCGTTAGCGTGCTCGTGGCTGTTTTGGGACCAATCCTTTTTCCTTTGCAAATGGCCAGCAATCCCGTCCGTAGTTTTCACGATTCAGAAATCACTACACGTCAGGAGAACAAAAATGCCTGAACCAGTGGCGTTCAAGTCCGTTGTTCGAAGACTAGCTGTATTCGCTGCGCTTTTCTCAGCCATCCATGCTGCGCCGGCCGCCGTGGCGGACACCACGGCAGCACGCACGGTAAAATATTCCCAACGGGACATCATCCAGGTCCGAGCCAAGCTCCGATTTTCCACTCTTATCGTGCTCCCAGAGAACGAGGAGATCCTGGACTTCACGACTGGCGACAAAGAATTCTGGATCATTAATGGCGTGCACAATCTTTGCTACGTCCACCCGGCAAAGACAGGTATTCGCAGCAATCTGAACCTCATCACGGCAACCGGGCACGTTTATTCGTTTCTTTTGAACGAAGTCAGCAACGAACCAAACGCGGAGCCCGACCTCAAACTCTTCGTCGAGCCGAAAGACGACTTCACGGTAACGGGCAACACGGATTTGCGCGGCTTCGTCCGCGCGGCAGAGGCCGAAGCCTATAAAAGGGAACTCGAAACTCTGCGCAGCCAAACGGAGCAGCATGTCCGTGCCGCCCAAACCCAGGCGTCCGAAGAAGTCAATAAGTTTCGGGCTGATTATCAATCCAAGCTTCAGTTCGACTACCGCTTCTCCTCAAAAGCGTCGCGCGAGCCTTTCCTGGTCTCCGCGATTTATCACGATTCTGAATTCACCTATATCAAATGCGGCGCTCGCGAGAAACCCACTCTCTACGAAATCAAAGACGGGAAGCCCAATCTCATTAACTTCCAATTGGAAAACGGGGTGTACATCGCTCCCAAGATTCTCGACAGCGGTTATCTCTCCATCGGCACGAAGAAATTGACGTTTGTGCGGCAGCTTTCCAGAGAACTGAGGCCGTGACATGAACGAACCGATTCAAGACAAGGCGCCTAAACCTCCCGGTCTCTTACCGAAGAATGTTCAATCGTGGCTCCTCATCGGCCTTGCTCTCGCCATGGTTCTCATCATGTGGTTGACTGGCGGAAAGAAACCGCAGGCCACGGCCAAGATCTCGGTGCCAAGCGGCACCACGCAAGCACCTATCGAAGTTAACGAGAGCAAAATCGCCGAACTCCAGAATCGCATCCAGGAATTGCAACGCGAACAGCTCGTGGCCCAGAACGCCTTGGCCCAGCAGACCCGTTTGCTCAAAGCGGCGCCTCAAGGCTCTCAACTCGGCCAGTCACCGAACGCCCAGTCATCGGAACACGTTGAAGACCCTATTAAGGCTGAACAGAAGAAGCGCGACTATCTGTCGCTGTTTGCCTCCAATCTTGCTCTGAGTTATCGAAAGCCCCCTCTAGCCAGTCACGCACCGGAGTCTGAGCAGCCCGCAAGTGCGCCGGTTACAAATTTCCCTGATGGCGGCACAGACGCAGCGCAACTCGCGCGGCTTCTCAAGGAAATGCCGCCGATAGTTGCACCACAGGTTGCACCCTCGGGCTCTGGCCCAGCAGGCAGCGATTCTGTGGAAACAAAGAGGGAAAGAAAGGAGGAAAGTCGGTCCCCTGCCGCCGCGCAAAGTGGGGCGCTCAGCGCGGCGGCAGCGAAAACCTATTTCTTGTTTGAAGGCACGGTCCTCGAAACTGTGCTCGTCAGCCGCCTCGAAGGCCAGTTTTCCGGCCCTATCGAGTGCCTGCTCACGACAGATGTCTACTCTCATGACCGCCAGCACCTGCTCATTCCTTCTGGAACGAAGGTCCTCGGGGCGACAAAACGAGTTGACAACTTCGGTCAGAACCGCCTCGCAGTCGTATTCCACCGGATGGTGATGCCAGACGGCTACTCCGTCAGCCTCGACCAGTTCCAGGGTCTGAATCAAATTGGCGATACCGGCCTGCGAGATCAGGTCAACAACCACTATGCGCGAATCTTCGGGACATCCCTTGCCATTGGCGCGCTTGGAGCCGCCGCCGAAGCTGGCACCGGTAGCGCACTGACTGCGTCCGGTACCGACATCATGCGCCAGGGTCTCGGCCAAAGTATGGCACAGTCTTCCGCTCACATCCTGGACCGCTTCCTCAACGTTCTACCTACAGTCACCATCCGCGAGGGTCACCGCGTAAAGGTCTATCTAGCCGGTGACCTCGCACTGCCCGATTACAACAATCACAAGATGCCTTCCGATTTGTGAAGGCAAGAAAGGAAGATTGATGAAAGGCAAGATTCTGGTAGTTTCGCTGATTCTGCTTCTCTGCGTTGGAACAGCATCGGCCCAGTTCAGCTTCGGTGGGATTGTGTACGACCCGACCAACTATCACAATGCTTTGCTCAGGTACTTTCAACTTCAGCAGCAACTCGTTCAACTCAGAAACAGCTATGCCCAGCTCGTATCTCAGTACAACCTGGCTCTCCAAATGGCCAAGAATCTCCGCAATATGCCAGCACGCTATCGCGCACAGTTTTCGCGGTGGAGAAACACGGTCGCAGAGGACACCTACGGAAATACCTCGAGGTGGGTCGGCGCGATCAACTCAGGGCAGGTTCCCCTTAACGATAACGGTTATCGCCAAGCGACAACCGAGCTTCTACGCTATTCCGAAGACTACCTCAGCGGCATGAGCTCTGACGAGCTCGCGCGCGTCAAATCTCAATACGCTTCGGTCGAGCTGTCCGACGGCGCAAACACAAACGCCATTGCCACGATTGGCGCAATGCGTGGCAACGCCGAAGACATCCAAAATCGGATCGCCAACCTCGAGCAGGATTCGTTTTCGAACGACGCCAACCTCAACACGGAAGTGGCGGTCCTTAACAAGATAAACGCGGCGGGAGTGCTGACCTTGCGCACGCTTCAGGATTCCAACAAGCTTCTCGCGTCACTTCTTGAGGAACAAACCATCCTTGCCAAACAGCAGCGCGAAGCAACTACAAATGCCATCAACGCCGACATACAGCGCCGGGCCAGCCTCGCCGGAAACATGGCGCAGGTAACTGGAACAATGACCAATTCACTCCAGACCTTCCGCATGCCGTAGCCGAACGCTGAACCCTTCGTCGGAGGAGCCGAGAAGTGCACACGGATTTTCTACAGTTCATCTTTCAGGCCATCAACAACTTGCTGACGCGGAACCTCGGCTTCTTCGACGCGATGGGCCAGAACCTCTTCCGTTCCTTCGCGACGATCCTGGTAGTCTGGTACGGCGTGAAATCCGCATTGTCGTCCGCCGCTGGCAAACACTTTTTCCACTTCGACGATTTCGCCGGCCTCCTCCTCACCATCAGCTTTGGATTCGCGATGGTCAACTACTACAGTACTCCCATCCCAGGCATTGGCACCAGCTTCCACAACTTGGTGACTGACGAATCGCGGTTCTTAGCGAACAAAATCGACCAAGCAGAGCTTCAAACGGTTGTCGACCGGGTTGCAGAGTTTGAATCCCGCATCGATTCCCCCAGCGTCGCGGACTTCCTGGGAACCCTGATTTACGTGACCGTCATCATTCTGCTCGCGGCGGCGCAAGGGATAGCCATAGTGGTTATCGCCTATGGGTTCATCGCCACGGCTGTTTGCGTGCTTGTCGGGCCCCTCTTCGTCCCGTTCTTCATCGTGCCCAGACTCGAGTGGATGTTTTGGGGCTGGCTGCGGTGTTTCATCCAGTACTCCTTTTATCA
>QHYJ01000257.1 GCA_003223255.1 Acidobacteriota bacterium
TGAAGGCCGCCACCGGACGACTAAGTGCTAGGCTGGGCCATCGAGAGGAGCTTGAACAGCTTGAAGGTAGTAGCTACTTTGAGCGACAACAGCGGTATCTCGAAACGGCAATAGATCTCTCGCAACGAGGCGCAGTGTCAAGATTGATGTACCTGGCTGAATCTCGTGGGGAATAACCGTCCCTAGCGACGGTGAGCCGACAAGGGGCGATTGTTCCCGGGACTTATCCGCACGATGCCCAACTGGATTACTTCGGAATCGCCCAGAATCGGGCATGGCGCGCTAGCACCTGAAGGAACTCCAAGAAGGCAGTGCGAAGTGGAGGCTTCCGTAAAGTAGAATCATGGGTTGGTACTGCCCGTTTTTGGCCGGGAGCTCTTGACCACAAAGATGTTGCCACAGAGATCCTCGAACATAGCCTCGGTCACGCCCCACGGCTGATCGACGGGGGTTTCGACGAACTTAACGCTGCGTTTCGAGGCCAGTTCATAGAACTTTCGGCAGTCTGCCACTTCAAAAACCCATCTGGTTTCCGCGCCAACGCGAGCTTCGTAGTTGCGACTCGAAAATGACTTTGTCCTCGTTACAGCCACAGGCACCGCGCGTGATTTTATCCGGCTTCTCACCGTCGAACTGCACTGAAAAGACAAAGAGAAAACCGGTTTGCCAGGTTTGCCAATTAAGGGCCTCGTGAAAATAGCTAAGTGATTGTGGCGCCTTGCCTTAGCTTATTTTCCCCACTGTTCGCAATGAGGAGGCCGGGGGTTCGAATCCCCTCTCGTCCACCATCTTTCAAAACGACCTCGAGCGTGCCAAACAGTCCTACCGCGGCACGCTCGGACTAGATGTTACGCGCAGGTCGATGCTGGCAACGGATTAGAACGCATCAACCCATCTCATAAATCGGATTCGGGTACTTCTGGTACGTTCGCTCCCGGATAGCTTCCGGTACCTCGTGATCCACCCGGAACGACATTGCCTAAGTGCTCATCGGTAAACACTAGCCGACAATTCGCCCAGAATCGTCCTTCCCCTCCGACAATACCCCTGGCATTATCAGAAGGCATTAGTTCTGAATGTCTTGGACGGTACATCAGGGGAATCCTCTCGGGCCACAGGAACTGGCAAAAAACGTTGGCAACCATACCGGTGGATCGTGCGACAGGACGGCAACGAGATCGGTGCATTCGAGACTGAGCAGCAAGCCATGGAGTACCGCAACTTATAAAATTCTCGCAACCCGGCGATTCCGAGGATTCAAAATCTGGAGCGGCCAGCGCCAAGGAAGGAATGACCGCCAGTGATAAACTCCGCGCACAAGAGATCGAATCTTTTTCAGTACGAGGAGGTTGACAATGCTGCCACCTAAACGCATATCACTCATACTGATTTTGGTGTCACTGCTTTACAGCAAAGCATCATTGGGACAGGAAGTTGCTGGATGCTTTCCAGTGAGTCAGCGCACTACAGAAGTTGGGTGCTGGGTCTTATCCAATGCGCCTATCGGCCAGCTTTCAAGAACGCCTGTGTACTGGTATTTGGAGACGTATGAAAACCGCGCTGCGGCGGAAACCGACAAAGGGCCACACGGAACGGTCGTAGAGTCATTAGGCAAGATATGGTTGATGACCATTGACGAACCCGGACGCAAGCCGCCCTCTAAGGGAAAGCGTGTGGCTGAAATTGGACCACTGGCAATAAGTCCTGGTGAAAAGCACTCCGCGCAATACATGGAGGCAGTTTTCACACCGGGCATGACCGCCCCGGCCCACCTGCATGGAGGACCGGAAGCTTGGTATACGTTATCCGGGGAAACTTGCTTAGAGAGTTCGGACGGCCACTTTCAAGTCGGTAGGGCAGGTGGTCCGGCAGTGATCGTCCCAACAGGTTTGTCGATGCATCTGACTGCCACAGGTACAGAAAAGCGGAAATCCTTAGTGCTCATCCTCTATGAATCGTCTAAGCCTGCAACCACGTTCGTACATGATTGGACGCCAAAAGGCTTGTGTAGCACCAAGCATTAACCCCGAAAAGCCTGTGCGTCCTATGGCCGCCCGGCTCCCGGTACGGGCGCCGTCATGGTCAGCGCCTGTCCCGTTCGCGCTCGAGCAACTTCGGCGCTTCTTGTTTGTCGACCATCTGACCGGAATTCGAGGCCGTCTAGTCGGTGGCAGGCTGGATGATCTCGCGAATGGATGCCCACCCTGTTGGACTCTTCTCATATCGTACGTAGACGACCTGCGTACGCCCCTTGAACAAGTAGGGTTCGCCGCCGCTCTTGGGAGTACTCTTAGTTGCAAATACAGTCTGTTCAACCGCAGTGTTGCCTTAAATCAAGAGACTCTCGACGAGCGCACATGGCGTTCAATCGCGGAGAGTTCAGTCTTGGCTTGATCTCCCTTCTGGATTCAGTTTCCTGAACACTCGACCGTATCCGTTCACTGGCGCACCCACACCCGCTTGGCGCAGCGCATACCAGAAAGCCACCTGATTGGCGGTGAGCACAGGCTTACCGAGTCGCGCCTCTAGTGCTCGGATCGCGCCCACAGCGCGCAAGCCGTTTCCACCGATGAAGACCGCCTCCGCTGCATGCGGCGTGTGGCCGCTGACGAACTCGAAGACCTCGGCAGCGGGGACTTCGGTGCGCGAACGGGCCGGCTGCATGCGCCTGCACTGTAGGACATCGAAACCTGCGGCGCGCCAGTAGACCGTGCCCTGGTCGTTCGCCTCACCACTCCACCAGGGTGGATGCACCACGCTAATGCGCCGGGCGGCGAGGCTTCGAAGGGCCGCTGCCGCCGCCGGGCAGGTGAAGATGACTGGGATGCCCGCGTAACTACTGCTCGTGTATCCCAACAGGATCGCACGCGGGGCTAGCTCGACGAGCCGGTCGACCGCCTCGTCCACGTGGGGCGGCTCCACGAAGCTCGCGCCGGGTGCGCCGCTAGGCGCAACGCGCGCGGCGTGGATCGAGATCCCGCGCGGAACCATTGCCCACATCTCTGATTCCGGAACGGGATCAAAGTCTGGAGTCAAAACGCCGAATCGAGCGACCGTACCCGCACCGTCGGGCTGCCAGGAATTCGGGTCAGAACCGGCAGCCTTTGCAATCGTCGGGACCGCAAGCAAGCTTCCAGATCCGAGGCCGAGCGCGCTAAGAAATTTTCTCCTGTGCATTAGGGCCCCTCCGTAATAATCGACTCCTGAGAGCGAGGAATTTCCGTTTCGCTGAAATACAAAGGCACGGGAAGCAGCGATGAGGCCGCAAGCTTCATGTGCCGCTAGCCGTAGCTCTGCAGGTCAGACTGGATCAAGCCTTCCGAACTCCGTTCCGCTACCTGCATGCGGTTAGCTTTGGGTCCGTTCCTTCCTCCATCCGCATCGTTGGAAGTTGCGCCGCGTCGTACACGATGACGGCCAAGACGTAGCGAAGCCTTGATCCGGTGACCACCGCACGCATCGGCGTACCGCCAGGAAGGGCGAGCCTCTGGCCCTTCCGAAGCTTGAAGGCGCGTGTCGGCGTCTCGTAGCATGCCTCGCCTTCAATCACGTACACAGCTTCGACGCCGGAATGATGATGAGCCACGGAGTACATCCTGGGCGTGAACGCGGCTGACATGACCTGCATCGAATACTTCGCCGCCCGTGGCAGTTGTAGTGGTCCCACTTGTGCCACATGGCGGCCACCGTGGTGGTCCGAAGTCTGTGCCTCAATCGTCATCAGCCATGATGTGCCGACGGCGTCAAATGCGACGCCTGCTGCGCTAACTGTCATGCGAGCACGCTCTGCAGAATCGAAGCGATCAATGTGCCAGAACAGCGGCTCCTTGAGGCCGTCGGGCAGCAATTTGTTCTCAATGATGCTGCAACCAAGCTCACCTCGCCGCTCGGGCGAGTTCTCGACGCAGGTAGGCATCAGCTGCGCAGTTGCCATATTCGCTGTCAGCGCTGAGAGCGCCATCACCGCAATTGCCGAACATGCCGTATGCGTTGTCATTACGATCCTCCACGTCGCGTTTTGCAACGGAAAGTAAGTAATTGAGGTGATGGCCATTTTAAGGGCCTTCGACGCCCTAGGCCGTCGGAAAAATCGGAGGACCCACGAGCTCCATCCCATACTTCGCATGCAGTTCGTGCAGTTTCTGGAGTTCTGCGGGGTCCTGCGAATAGAGCGGGAGTTGCGCGGCCTCGTCAAAGAACTTTTCGAATCCGGCGGGCTGGCACATAAGGATCAGCTTGCCAGCAGTCGTGCCTTCGTTGCCCCAACAATGCGGAAGATCCCGCGGCAACCAGATGCTTCCGCCGGTCGGCAGGTGATTTCGCTGACCGCCCGCTTCGAAGAGGAAGTCACCGGACAAGACGTAGTACCATTCCTCTTCGCGGTCATGCACATGCCGCGGAGGACCGTATCGCGGGAGAGCAGCCAGCTCAAAGATGGAACAAGACCCGCGGCTGTCGCTAGTCGTAACCTTACAGTGAATCCTTCGGGCTACTTTCTCAGACGTGAAGGCGTACCGATTTTCGCCGGGTTTGGCGACGGCCGCGCTACGGGATGAATTGGGGGGTGTGCCAGGCGCTGTTTTCTGTGTCGTTCCTGATAGAGCGGTCGCGGCGCGAAATAGAGACAACGGCGTTACGGATACAACTCCGAAGGCGTACAGCAGGTTTCGGCGAGCTATATTTTGCATGTCACGGCTCCACACACGTCGAATTGCGAGCAATTCTAATTCGCGACGGGCAAATATCACACCTCTATTTGAATGTGTGTTGCGTCGCTTTGCTGGGAGAACTCCCGAACTGATCGAGATGGAGGCCTTGATAGCTTTACCGTGCCAACGATCTGGAACTGCTGGGGCCACCACTATCCCTGGGATGAGGTGGTCCCATTGCGACGGCAAACTCCCAGACCATGACCGAAATAGGCCTGCGAACTCCTACGTCAGCCTCTTCCCCTAGCGCGACCGACTCTACCTGCCACTTCAGCACAGAATAAACGACACCGAGTATCGAAGGTGGGCGAAAGCGGGACCGAGCGACTCGCCAGCACGACAAGGGAGACACAAGTATGGGTAAGCTTGAAGGAAAGATTGCACTCATTACTGGCGGCAATAGCGGGATCGGTCTTGCGACGGCCAAGCAATTTGTGAACGAAGGTGCGTACGTCTTCATCACGGGACGCCGTGATCCGGAGCTGGCTGCGGCGGTAAAGGAGATCGGAAGAAATGCGACGGCCATACAGGGAGACGTGTCGAACCTTGGCGATCTGGATCGCCTCTTCGCCCAAATCAAACGCGAGAAGAGCAAGCTCGATATTGTCTTCGCGAATGCCGGGATTGCGAAGTTCGCCCTCTTGGGCACGACTCACTGGCACGACCAAAGTCAGCTCACCAACGGCGTCTATGGTCCGCTAATCGTGCTGCCGCCGGGAGAGAAGTTCGATCCGACCTCGGATCTGGTGTTCCTATTTAGCATCGGCCACTTCTCGGCTCTGCAGGAAAT
>QHYJ01000256.1:0-387 GCA_003223255.1 Acidobacteriota bacterium
GACCATGATGCCTGGCCGAGGGATTCCTTCACGTGATGAAAAATATTATTTGAAGGTGCTTCCGAATTCTGGCGAATCGTGCGAAACAGATCGATAATTGCTTTCTTTGGGAGCCTTTTTGCCTTCTTGTAAAAGTGGGCTGATTTTAGGGTTCGGAGCCAATCGATCATAGTCGTTCCCCATACGTCTATCCGCAAAGAACGCTATCTCGTAACAGAAAAAACGAAGTATTCGGAAACCGGGGAATATTATGCCGGAATTATAGCATATCGACTGAGTAACCCCAGCCGGGTGTTTCATAGTGTGCTACCCTTTCCGCCAAACGCTAGATATACGTGACTTATCGGGGAGTTGGCCAAAGTAACGCGGGATACCATTTCGTTCTGA
>QHYJ01000256.1:556-3012 GCA_003223255.1 Acidobacteriota bacterium
CAGCGCCTGAATTAAACGCGATTACCGAACAATTTTTAGTCGAAGAGGGAAGATCGTTGCCCCGTTCGCTGCGGAGGATCAATCACGCGCGGTGCTTCCATGCCCCAGAGTCTGCGGAAGAGATCAACGGTCCCAGGACCGAACCCCGCGTAGTGGTTGTTGGCAAATGCCAGGATCATGATTCGCCGCTCTTGGACTTTCCTGAGAAGACTGACCCACTCGGAAAGATCACCTTGGCGATCTACAATCACCTTGTCCCAAGTTGTCGTTTTTTCCTCGATCCCTTTCCGGTCCCCCAACCACCGAACGTAAGTGAGGTCAGACGTGATTAGATCGAATTTGTCCTTCATCTCCCAGGGCCGCGGCATCCAGCCTTGATCAATCAGCGTGAGAGCGACGCCGTCCTCGAGCAACACATCCGCGAGTTTAGGAACCAGCCAGTCCTTGTTGCGAATCTCGACGGCAAACTTGTGCTCCTTCGGAAGCCTTTTCAGAAACGGAACTAGCCTCCCCAGGAAATCGTCGAGAGACCTGAACATGGTCTTGTCGAACTTTCCAAATTGAAACAACAAGGGGCCGAGTTTTTCGCCTAGAGCCTCCATTGTCGTTAGAAAGACTTTGAACTCCTCATCGCAATCTTTGAGAACCCTCTTGCGTGTGATCTCCTGTGGTACCTTGGCCGCAAAGAGAAATCCCTCCGGGGTTTTAGCACTCCAGGAGCGCACCACGCTCACATTCGGAGTTGCATAGAAAGTTGAGTTAATCTCTACAGTGTCGAAGTGCTGCGCGTAGTAGCTGAGATAGTCGACGGGTCGCAAACCCTTCGGATAGAACGATCCCTGCCATCCCGTGGCCGTGAACGAGGAGGTCCCGAGGAGAATCGGCGGATGGTTCACGCTGGAAGTATAGCGAACCTAGGAATCGCTTGACAGGAAGACTCACACGTGTCACAGTACGAATGTGACGCTACTACGATTCCAACATCGCCCTGGGCAATCCATCTTTGACCAGGTTGTCTTTGCCGCGACAAAAGCATTCCTCAGCGGTGAATTTCAACCGGGACAGCCGTTTCCGTCAGTGCGAACGCTGGCGGCTGAACTGAAGATCCATCCCAATACGGCGCACAAAGTTGTGCAGTACCTGATCCAGGAAGGATGGCTTGAGTCCAGGCCCGGCATCGGCACGTTGGTTGCCGATCCGCCGCAGGCACGCGCCGGGGAGAGGAAGCGGATCTTGCAGCAAGAAGTGGAGCAATTGGTGGTGGAGGCCAGGAGAGTTGGATTGGAACTAGAAGAAGTTATCGCAGCCATCGAGTCGCAATGGACGCGGTTCGAGAAGCCGCTGGAGGTGAGTCGAAAATGATCAGCATCAACGAGCTATCGAAGAAATTCGGACGCCATGAGGCCGTCCGGGGCTTGAGCTTCTCCGTCCCCGAAGGCAGCGCCTTTGCGCTGATTGGAGCCAACGGCGCTGGCAAGACCACCACCATCAAGGTTTTGATGAACATTGTGGAACCTACGCGCGGCACGGTTGAAGTATTAGGTGTCGATTCACGCAAGATTTCGCCGCGAGAACTTGGCCAAATCGGATATGTTTCCGAGAACCAGGACATGCCTCAGAAACTTACGGTCGAGGAGTTTCTCGCGTACCTGCGGCCTTTCTATCCGACCTGGGACAAAGAGCTGGAAAAATCTATCTTGAGCCAGTTACGGCTGCCGCTGGACCGCAAAATTTGCGACCTTTCACACGGAATGCGAATGAAGATGTCGCTGGCATGTGCATTGCCATTTCGTCCTAAGCTCCTCGTTTTGGATGAGCCGTTCAGCGGCCTCGATCCGCTGGTGCGCGACGAATTCATGGAGGGCCTGCTGCAACAGGCCGGCGAGATGACCATCCTGATCTCCTCGCATGAGCTTGGCGAAATTGATGGCGTGGCGACCCACGTAGCGTTTCTGGATGAGGGCAGGTTACTTTTCGAGGAATCCATGAGCGACCTGGTTGCGCGCTTCCGTGAGGTGCACGTCACATTGGAGCGGAATGGGAGCCAGAATCGCGACGAACTCGTGGCCGCTCCCTTTCCCAAGTGCTGGTTGAGAGTACGCAGCGTGGGGAATGTGCTTTCGTTCGTGGACACACAATTTTCCGAAGGAAACGTTGGTGAGCGACTGCGCGCGCTGGTCGGCAATGTCAGAACCGTTGATGCCCAACCGATGGCGCTGCGCTCCATTTTTACAACTCTGGCGCGCGCGGCGAGAGAAGGAGCACTTCCATGAAGCCAACTACGAACATGACTTGGCACATTTGCAAAAAAGATATGAAATTACTATGGCCGTTTGTTCTGGGCGCAGCCGGAATTCAATTCACGTCCGCGGGCATGCGCTATGCGATGGACCACATTCGTGTGAGTGAAGCGCTGCTAGATATATCCAACCTGCTGCAATTAGGTGCGCTCCTGG
>QHYJ01000060.1 GCA_003223255.1 Acidobacteriota bacterium
CGGAGGCTCGTGAATTTGTGAAGGAGCGGATCCTGCGCATCCTCTGCGGTGAGGTGAGCCAAGTGGTCAAAGGCCTGCGCCAAATGGCGACCAAACGTAAGCTAAAAGGACAAAGACGAGCCACTGTGCTGGCCGTCGCAGCTTATTACTACCGAAACCGCGCCCGAATGCGCTACGACTCTTATCTCCGTAAAGGCTACCCCATCGCTAGCGGCCCGGTCGAAGGAGCCTGCAAGAATCTGGTCAAAGACAGGATGGAACGTTCCGGGATGCGCTGGACCCTACCCATGGCCGAGGCGGTGTTGCGGCTGCGGGCCGTTTACCTCTCAGAGCATTTCGAGGAGTACTGACCCTTCCATGTTGACCAAGACCAGAAGCGCCTCTTTCAGTCTGTGAAGTGGCGGAAGCTCGTTGCCAAAAAGTAGCCACACCCAAAATAATTGCATTACAAAAGTCACACCGCACCAACTCGGGTAGTTCGTGCCACATGATTGTTCTCCAGGCTTGAATTTTTACTGCTCGCGACTACTGCCTTGGAGATCAATCCGATCTGACCGAGGTGATGTACGCGGAACTACTAACTGCTTCGGCGTCTCGAGCCAATCCGACTCGGCTTACTGCTAACCTACTATTTCGTCAAATTCTTTTAAGAGGTTCAACGTTCCTGCCGACAACGTTGGCTTTTCGACTTTCTTTGCCAACTGTTATTGCAGTCAAAACGAGGAAGGCGTTTTCCCACAGAGCGCGTCGCCTTTTAATTCTGTCTCTCCTTAGTGTGCGCAAGTTTGGTAATCCTCCCACCCTTCGTACGTGGCGAAGCCAATGTGCGCGACAAATGCGATTTTGCCGGCAAATTTCGCCCCTCTGCCCAGAGCATTGGCGGAAACTTTGTGACCCTCTTCCTTAAGAGCCGCCTTAACGGTATTGAGCAGGGGGCGATTTTCCGCCACACGATCCAGACCGACGTGTGCCGCCACTGAAACCGTGCCCAGCGCGGCCGGGCCGTCCATTTCGTGTGGCGGTGGCCCAAGACTGGACTGAGTGCCGCATCTATGGTTTTCTTCATGACAACTCAGATTTACCAGACTGTTTCCAAAGTACTTCCGTACTATCGCTTGGAGCTACCAACTCCTAGCAAACTTGTGCGGGACAACTTCTGTAGGACCGGTCGGTCACGCGGTGGCTCAAAGCGGGTCGCCCCATCTACATGAACGCGGAGCATCCATGAACCTTCGCAACGCTATCGTCGCACTTTTATTTGCTGTGCCTGCTTTGATTGCTCTTCCCGGGTCGAGCCACAATCCGATTGTATTTGGCGGCGCACTCATCTGGTGCCTGTGGTTCGAATACTGGTATCATCGCGCCCTGCAACATCGCCCGGGGACAATTTTCCAACAGAAGCACCACATTCATCACGCAACCTATCAGACCGTCGAAGACTGCACTTCTACGTCTTGTGCGGAACACCTGGACTTTGGCGGGAACGTCGTATACGTAGCCATTCTTTTCACCGCTAACGGGGCACCGTTACTTTTGATCGACCTAGTTTTCGGCGTGCATTGGCTTGCTCCAAGTATGATCGTATTCGTGTCCTTCTTTCTGTTTCTTGAGATTCTACACCGCCGAATCCATCTCGGGCAGTGGGTGCCCTGGGGTGCAGCACATCATCACAAGCACCACGTGGCCCCTTTGACGAATTTCGGAGTCGTATCAAGCTGGCTCGACCGTCTCTTCGGAACGAAGGCACAGTCATGAAGTACACACTCTATTCGGTGCTCGTCTTCGTGGTTTTCGCGGGAATTCCTGAACAAATAATTAGGAGGGAAGTGGGCCTGTGCAGCGATGCTAGCTGACGTTCTAATGGGTGAAAGTCCCATCGGTGGAGCTTGCTCAGTGGCCACCGTAGTTATATCCGACCGCGGGAAGGACGACCGACCCGTTGGAAAGCTCGGAGGTAAAAGTCTCCGTTGGCTGGGGAAAACCCCGGTCAGATCCGCCAGGGAGACAAGCAACTCGACAGGCCGTAGCGAAAGCGAACCAGTGAAGCCTCGAAAACCCTCCGCCCGTCTGAAGCGGATGATGGGCAACCTTGGGAGTGCCGAGCCGTTAGGCCCTTGCGAAGGCCCATGTCATCGGTGAAGGACTGAGTAAGTGCAGCCGATGGACTCCCCGTGGCCGTAGAGGACGGCATGCCGAGAAGGAACGTACAGTGAAAGCACGGAACCACTCGCGGGTCGCCTAGGCGCACCAGCACAGCGAGGGCATCCCGTATAAACCGCTATGCGACGAAGTCGGGATGTGCCTGCGAGTGGGACGGATGAGGTCGAATAAGCGTGGATGGACTGGGACACTAGAACCCAGACCGGAGCGAGGACCTCTGGGGTAGAGGAGCCAACTCCTCGTATGGCGATGCATCACCGAGTCCATCGTCCCGACACAGAGCGGGGCACTAGATGAGGCCACGGAGTGCATGAAGGGCAGACGCAAACCTACGTGTCGTTCAGGGCATGCCTGGTGCTGGCTTAACCTGCGGGACACGAGGGAAGGCGCTACCTGAAAAGCCAACCTTCCAGCCGTACTGAGGGAAAACCCGCCGTACGGTTGATAGGGGAGGTGGTGGAAACGTCGGCATCATTCGAAGCTCGCTACGCGCCACCACCTTACCCGACCTAGCCAACCTAGCCCCCTAGGGCCCCTAGGGCGGCTTTTGCCACCTTTCAACGCGCCCCCTAAGTTGCAGCCCAACAGCGAATTTCCCGTCCTCTAAACGCTGACAGTAGACCACTCGCGCTGCCAACTTCAGGTTGTCCTCCGGTACGTTCAAAAGGACAGGCTTTCCTGGATTGCATATTGAATCGGTAATGACGCGTGCGCCCAGGGGACTCACGTTTTCAGTAGTGGCCTTGTGTTTTTCCGTCGGCAATTCGCCCATGTGCAAAAGCTCTACAGCCTCTGCCTGGGCAACCCGACGTTCGAATCGACCAGTCGGCACCTGCATCCTTCGCCGTCTCCCTTTGTCGCTGCCTTTCTGCGACACCGGAGCTGGGCCGGATGGAGTCCACAGGAAGGTAATGATCGGCCAATGTGCCCGCCATTCCACCACCAACAAACTGTAGATGTTACGGCGGCTAAGAAGTCACGGGATATCCGGCGAGTGCTTGAATTCATAGTAAAGAGGATCATCTAAGGCAGAGACGTCAGAACCACCAGGGACGGGGCATGAACACGGGCGGGCTTGCGGCGTCGGGGAAGCGTAAATTCCGTGGGTTCCGCAAGGAACTCACACCGGTAACTGCCCGATAGGCGTAAGGAGTGTGAACACTACCTTGCAGGTAGGGATTGCCCCACGCAATCCGGCGAGAGCTTGAATCTCAAGTAGGAAATTCTGGACATCAAGGCGGCCAGCCAGCTTGATCAGGCTGTCTTGATCAGGCTGTTATGTTGCCTGCCCGGAATTCAAGAACCACTGCGGTTTTTCACCGCATTGGTTTGCCAAGCCCTACCGGATTGTGACCTGCCCTGCGAACTCTCAGCATGCGGTTCAGGGCGGAGGCTTCGGAAACGCGGAAGCTGCCACAGAATGTGGGCATGACAAGAAATGATAGATGTCTGGACAAAACAGGCCCCGGATGGCACGACCATCACTTTCAAGAAAGAAGGCACCAAGGAGGTGGGCTATATATATTCTGCAGAGGGTCGCACGGTTAAGGAAACCTCGAGCATGCGGGACGAGCTAACTCGGTTGGAAGTAGAGACGCTGTTCGCCGATTACGTGAAAGGCACGAAATAGATACTGAGGTATACTGAGGAATGAAATCATGACATTCCTGCCCAATCCTCTTCGTCCATCCCATTCCAGAGAAGGAAAATTGTAAGTCCGGTTTGCATGCTTTCATCTCGATAAAGGTCGAGGCGGCGCAGAGGCTGGCCATGAAAGTCCTGCGCTCCCCTCTCCCTCCTCACGGGTAGAGAGCAGTAGATGACTGCGTTCAACTGTTGAAAGAGATTCGTCACAATGCCAAAGCTGTGAAATACGTGTACATTCGTCGCACTTCACAGAATCAAATTCTTCCTGGCCTGTTTGGCACATTTTCTCTTCCTCGAAACGACGCACTTTGCCTCGCTTTACTTCGCCAAGAACACTGAGAATTCCGCATAAACACCGAGTTTTCGCATGATTTGAGGGATTTCGACAAACAAGGTGTGCGGGAGGAGGGATTTGAACCCCCACGGCCTTTCGGCCACAAGATCCTAAGTCTTGCGCGTCTGCCAGTTCCGCCACTCCCGCACGGAGGTTCTATTCTAGCGGTTGCGGCGGTGGCATTCCATCGGGATTTCGCGTGGCGGCTACGCTGGAGGCGGAAAAACGGGAACCTATAGACCGCGTGTGCTCTTATTGTTTCAGGATAAGTATGGATTCGTTGGGGTCCGGGAGGCATAATGGTGTTGTCGCTCAAAAGAAGTAAGCTTGGTGTGTCCCCATCCAAGCCCGGATCCTTTGCCCAAAAGAATAGATGCCAAGGGTCGCTGCGCGTGAGGCCAGCGCAATGATCATTCAAGAGCAAGGCGAGCACCTCGTTTTGATTCGCCAAACGGACCACGCGGTCTTGGCGGGCCATTTTGCCCGCGAGTTAGGAAGTGAGGAGTTTGCCCTGCCGCAGCCGCAGGATTCCTTTATCCTGGCTGCCACCGAGCACGATAACGGATGGAACGAGTGGGAACTGCTCCCGGAAATCGATCAGGTGACGTTCTTGCCGTTCAGCTTCATGTCCATTCCCACGCGCGACCACATCGAGCTCTACCAGCGGGGAATTGAGCGCGTTGTAAAAGTGGATCGCTACGCCGGGCTGCTCGTAAGCATGCACTGCCTGGGCCTCTATGATCGCATGCGCGCCACGATGCCGGGATTTTCTGCGAAATACGTCAAGGCAAACGAATCGCAAACGGTGAATGATTTTTTGCAAACGCTGCGCCTGCAACAATTGCGATTGAAAGTGGATTTGCGCGCGGATCCCCGGATGAAAGACTTCACCGAGGAAAAATGGCTGGAGACGAATTTGCTTCGGCTGGAAGCGCTGGACCGGCTTTCGCTTTATTTCTGCATGGGACCGTTGGAGGGCGCGACGATCGATGCGGTTCCTGCCGACTATCACGGCAACGAAGTGGATTGGAACCTGCAGCCCGAGGGAAGCAGCGCGGTGATGCTCGAACCGTATCCCTTCCGGCGCGATCCGCAGGAGATCAGTATTCTGGCGCGGCGCATTCCCCGGCGGCGGTATGCGGATGATGCGGATTTTCAGAAAACGCTGGGCCAAGCACCGTATTTTGCGCTGAAATACACACTGCGGGCCGGCGGCGCGGACATGCGGGTACAACGCGCAGGAATCGGATTAGGTTAATTCGCGGCCGCGCGTCTCCGGAAGCAGCAAAGCGAGAAAAGCCGCGGCAAGAAAAGCTCCCGCCAGCAGGAAAAAAGCCGGAAGAAAGCCGAATCGCGTTGCCATGGCTCCCACCGCAAAGGGCGCGACTGCGGATAAGCCCCGGCCCAGATTGTAACTGAGACCCATCGCCGCCGCGCGAATCTCTCCGGGGAAAAGTTCGCTGGCGATGGCCGCGTAGCCGGAAAAGAATCCCGTGCCGAAAAAGGCGACGAAAGGTCCGAGAAGCAGAAGCAAGACTGGGCTTCGAATGGCGGCGTAGAGGGGGACCAGGATCGCGGCTACGAGCAAGTAAGTGAAGTAAGGTTTGCGCCGGCCAAAAGCGTCAGCAAAAAATCCGAACGACGCATAGCCCAGCCATTTCCCCGGGGAAAGCACCAAATAAAAGGTTGTGCCCACGACGAGGCTGAGCCCGCGACCGCCGCTAGAAGCGGGAAGCGACAAGAAACTCGGAATCCAAGTAAACAGGCCCCAGTAGCCAAACATGCTGAAGGCGTTCATGGTGGTGGCGAGGATTCCATTTCGCAAGACGTCTCTCTGAAGCAGCTTTCGAAACACCCCGGATTTCTTTTCTTTCGAGCGGTTCTTCCACAGCTCCGGTTCGGGCACGCCGCGGTAAATCCAAAGGACCAGAAGCGCGGGCAAGACTCCCGCAAAGAAAACAGCGCGCCAGCCGAAGTGCGGAAACACCATCAGCACGACGATGGCAGCTACAGCTTCACCGATGGCGTAGGCGGATTGCATCAAGCCGAGGGCTCTGCCGCGGTGCTCGGCGCGCCACGTTTCGGCGATGAGCGCGGCGCCGCTGCTCCATTCGCCTCCCATGCCCAGGCCGAGAAGGAAACGAAAGGTCGCGAGCTGGGGGATGGAGTGGGACAGTCCACAAGCAGCGCTGGCTAGGGAATAGACGAGAATGGAAGCCATCAACGCGCGGGTTCGGCCGATGCGATCAGCGAGAATGCCGAAGAAGAGGCCGCCGATGGCGGAAGCGATTAGCGTAAGGGAATTCAGAAGGCCGCCCGTTGACTTGGTTATGCCGAACTCGGTCATCAGATAAGCAAGCACGAACGAGTAGAGCATCACGTCCATGGCGTCGAGCATCCAGCCAAGGCCGCCAGCGATCAGAGATTTGCGCTCCGCGGAAGAAATATCCCGCGGCCATTCGAACGGCGACGCTGAACGCACCGAGGCGAGGGCTGGGGAGAAAGAGGCGCCAGGTTTCATTTGATCTTGCCGCTGCGGTCTCTTAGCTAAGCATGCGTGGCACGGTCAATGCTTTCGGCGATGCGCTGAATGAGGAGGGCCAATTCCAAAAGGCCGCGCCAAATGAGAAGACCTACAAAGAATGACACGATTCCCGCCACAAGAGCGATGAGTCCCTCGGCGGGGGAATTCTGGAAGCCCAAGACCACGTACGTGACAACGCAGATGCCTCCTGCAAGAATGCCAATAATATAAAGAACCTTCACGAGGCGGCGCATGAGCTGCTGCTGGAACGAGAAGTCAACGAGACCCGCAAAGAAGTTCTTATCGTCGGGCATGTAGCCTCCTGGCTAAATTTTGATGAGGAACCGGGCTTTATCTTAGGTACGGCCAACGGGTCACCGATGTCAAGGAGGTTATCGCGGTTATCGCCGTGTGAGTCCCAATGCTCAAACATTTCATGGATTCTCCTTTATCTGATCCGAAGAAGGTTCGCGAAAAGTGCCGGAAAGGTTCCGCGGCTTTTGCCCGGGGATGGATTTGCTGCTTCTTCCCCTTGCACTTCGACAAGAGAAGTGCTAGGTTGCCCCTGTAGAAGCAAAAGGGGAGTACATGGGCGAAGGACGCATTGATCTTCCGCAGGGAACTTTGGATTTGCTGATCTTGCGAACGCTGGCGCTGGAACCGCAGCATGGCTGGGCTATCTCCGAACGCATCCAGCAGATTTCGAGCGACGTGCTGCGGGTGCAGCAGGGCTCGCTCTATCCCGCGCTGCACCGGCTGGAACGGCGCGGCTGGATCAAGGCGCGATGGGGGACTTCGGAAAATAACCGTCGCGCGAAGTATTACGAACTCACGAAAAGCGGGCGGCGGCAACTCGAAGCGGGAAAGGACGCCTGGGAAAAGCTGACCGCCGCCGTGGGCCAGGTGTTGGGTACGGCGTAGGGGTGGGCGATGCTCAGCGATCTGTTGTTTCGCATCCGTGCACTGTTCCGGCGGAAATCGGTGGAAACGGAATTGGATGAGGAGTTGCGGTTTCATTTGCATCGGCAGTTCGAGAAATACGTGCAGAGCGGGTTGAGCCGCGAAGAGGCGACGCGGCGTGCGCGGATTGAGTTTGGAGGAGTCGAACAGGCCAAAGAGGAATGTCGCGATGCGCGCGGCGTACGAATCCTCGAGACCTTGTTTCAAGACGTGCGCTACGGCTTGCGCATGCTGCGCAAGAATCCAGGCTTCACCGCGATTGTCGTCCTAACTCTTGGACTGGGAATCGGGGCAAACACGGCCGTTTTCGGGCTCGCGAACGCGATTTTCTTTAACCCCCTCCCTACCGTCCAGGACCCGAATCGCCTGATGGTGGTGCACGAAGGGCTGCCGGATGGCAGTTGCTGCCTGGTCCCGCCGAAGAGCTATCTCGAATTGAGCGGCGATGGTCAATTATTCGCGCAAACGGCCGCTTACACATGGGCCGAGGCAACGCTCCCCGGCGATCCACTTCCTGAGCGCGTCGAAGCAGCCAATGTCTCGCAAAATTTCTTTTCGATGTTCGGCGCGCGATTCGCCCTTGGCCGCGATTTCTTTCCAGAAGAGTTCCAGCCAGGCCGGTCAGTAGCAATCCTTAGTTATGGTTTCTGGCAAAGCCATTTTGGAGCGAATCGCGGCGTCATCGGGCGACCGCTGCGGCTGGGAGACCGGGAGGCCACCATTGTTGGAGTCGTGGCAAGCGATTTTGATTTCCCGATTGGCGCGCAACTGTGGATGCCGCTGGCATTGAGTGCTCAAGACGGGAATCAGACATCAAAAGGGCAACTTCATGTGCTAGCCATGCTGCACTCGGGGCTGGACGAAAAACGTGCGCGGCCGGAAGCCGCAGCTCTCGCTGCCAGGCTTGAAAAAGATTATTCGGCGACGAGGCAAAGACTCACGCTGGAGCTGCACCCATTCCGGAGCCAAATCAACGGGAACCTAACTCCTCTTTTCACCATGACGCTCATGGGCGCCGCCGCATTTCTTCTGTTGATTGCGTGCACGAATGTCGCGAACTTGCTACTGGCACGCGGGCTTTCGCGCAAGCGGGAAATAACGTTACGCACAGCGCTAGGAGCGAAGCCGACGCGCGTCGTGCGGCAACTGCTCACGGAAACCGCGCTTATGGCTACGCTTGGCATGCTAGTTGGATTAGCACTGGCAAAGATCGGGTTAGTGCTGCTGGCGTCCGGTATGCCCGCAGAAACGGCTCGCCAAATCGCAGGTTGGGAGCGACTAGGTTTAGATCGCACTTCGCTACTGTTTGGAACCCTGGTTACCGTGATGGTCGCGCTCGTGTCCGGCGTAGTCCCTGCAGTGCAAACTTCGAGCCCAAAACTCATCGAATGCTTGAGGGGAACAGGGGCGACTTCTTCCTCTGGGCCGTCGCAACTTCGCAGCGTGTTCGTGTGTGCGCAGGTCTCGCTGGCCTTAAGGACTTGCGAACATGTTGGGCGATGCGCGAAGTTATGGTCCGAAGACGCTTCTCACGGTGCACGTTGATCTGAGAGGATCGCGCTACGAGGATCCCCAGAAGCGCAAGGCGTTTTTCAACCAAGTGATAGAACGCTTCGAGGGTATGCCCGGAGTGGTTTCCGCCAGTGTTTTCACAACTCCACCGCTAAGCAACGGCGAGACGATGTGGTGGGAGTTCACCATCAGTGGCAAGCCTGCTCGCGAGCATGAACACCACGCCATGCTGCAGACGGTTAGTCGAAGCTTTTTCCGGGCCGTGGGGCTCAATCTTCTGGAGGGCCGCGGATTTACCGAGGGCGACCGCGAATCCTCGATCCCTGTTGCGATCATCAGCGAGAAGCTGGCAAAGATGTATTGGCCGGGCGAGAGCCCGATTGGCCAGCACATAAAACTTGGCTCGCCCAATTCGGATCAGCCGTGGCTCACGGTGGTGGGCGTAGTGAACAACGTCGAATACGATTGGACCGATAACGCGCCTGAAAAAGCGATCTATGTGCCTTATCGCCAGTCTCCCCCCGTCTTTACTTACCTCGCGGTGCGCACAAATGGCGATGCGCATAAGTTGGCTGCGAGTATCGGTCATGAGTTAGCGTCTATTGACCCCGTGCTAACCGCATCTGATGCGCGGACGCTCGAACGTCTGCTCTTCGGGTCGCTGGGCGGACTCTTCGAAATCGGCGGGTTGATGACCGTGCTAGGAATGATTGGTCTGTGCGTTGCGGTGGTCGGCGTGTATGGAGTCATGGGCTACGTGGTGGGACAACGAACGCAGGAGCTCGGAATTCGCATGGTCCTCGGCGCCAGTCGACGTGCTGTTTTGAGACACGTACTGGGGCATGGGATTTGGCTCACGCTCATCGGAGTGGGGGTCGGATTGACCGGTGCAATCGTTCTGACGCGACTGGTTTCAAGCTTTTTCTTCGGCGTTGAGCCAACGGATGCTGTCACCTTCCTGACCGTCACTTTGCTGCTAGCATTCGCGGCTTTTGTGGCTTGTTATATTCCTGCGCGGCAGGCGATGAAGGTCGATCCGATGGTGGCGCTGCGGCACGAATGAGGTAGGAAAAGGAAGTAAAGGACGCAGAACTGTTTGGGGATGCCAAGGTAGGAGCGTGTAATGTTCAGTGATTTGTGGTTCCAGGTGCGGGCGGTGTTTCGCCGTAAGTCGGTGGAAACGGAATTGGATGACGAACTGCGGTTTCATTTGCAGCGGCAGGCTGAGAAATACGTGCGGAGCGGATTGAGCCGCGAAGAGGCGACGTGGCGAGCCAGGGTGGAGTTTGGGGGAATTGAAGCGGCGAAAGAGGAGTGCAGCGAGGCGCGCGGGGTGCGTTTCATCGAGACGCTGGCGCGCGATATTCGTTACAGCCTCCGGATGCTGAGAAGCAATCCCGGCTTCTCCATCGTCGCAATACCCACGCTAGCCCTCGGGATTGGCGCAAACACGGCCATCTTCCAATTGCTGGATGCCGTTCGTTTGCGCAACCTGCCGGTTCCGAATCCGCAAGAACTCGCTGCGGTGCGCATCGTTGGCGGTAATCGCGGCATGGGCATCAATCAAGACTACGGGGATTTGACGCGGCCGCTGTGGGAGGAAATCCACGACAAACAGCAGGCGTTTTCAGGCATCTTCGCGTGGAGCACGGCGTCGAGTTCCGGGGGCGATTGTTAATGCCGGGAGATGAAGGGCCCTGCCCCATGACGTACGGAGTGGCCAGCTATTCCTATTGGCAAAGAGAACTCGGAGGCCGCGATCCCGCGGAAGGCATCAAGCTGATTGTCGACAATTTCCCTATAGAGATCGTCGGTGTGACCCCGCCGGAGTTCTTCGGCATGGTGGTTGGGGACAGTTTCGACATTGCGCTTCCGTTTTGCCTGCCCCCGGACGGTTTGCGCCGCGACATCTTCGAGGTGGCCGTGATGGGACGCCTAAGGCCCGGATGGAACCTTAAGCGGGCTTCCGCTCAACTCGACGCCCTCAGCCCTGGCCTCTTCGAGGCTACCGCTCCTCCCGGGCGCGATACGCAGAGCACGGAAATGTACAAACATTTTCGCTTGGCAGCCTATCCCGCTTCCCGAGGGGCCAGTTCTTTAGGTGAAACGGACTATACCTCTCTCTGGTTGCTTTTGGGAATCACCGGGCTTGTGCTGCTGATTGCCTGCGCCAATCTTGCGAACCTCATGCTCGTGCGTGGCAGCACGCGCGAACGTGAAATGGCCGTGCGGCTCGCGCTCGGAGCGCCGCGCTGGCGGCTGATTCAGCAACTCCTTTCCGAAGGTGTGCTCTTAGCGGGGGGTGGATCTCTTTTAGGGATCGTGCTGGCGGGGGTGTTTAGCAGGAGTCTTGTGCTGCTCTTCACGACGGAGGAGAGGGTCCCTTTGCTGGACCTTCTCACGACGGACTGGCGCGTCCTTTCATTTGTCGTGGCGGTTGGGCTCCTGACCTGCATTATCTTTGCGCTTGCGCCGGCGTTGCGGTCATCGGGCATGCAGCCAGGCGCCGCGCTGAAAGCAGGTAGTGGCGGAACCACGGCGGACCGCAGCCGCTTTTCCTTACAGCGGTTCATGGTTGTGTTCCAGGTATCCGTCTCCCTGGTGTTGCTGGTGGGCGCGCTTCTGTTTGTGCGCAGTTTTCGCAACTTAGTGAAGGTAGATCCCGGCATGCGCGAGCATGGCATCACCGTGGCGTTTCTCGGCTATTGGCAATCCCCATTGGCTAAGGAGCGCTGGGCGGACTTTCAGAGCGAGTTGCTGGAAGAAGTGCAAGCGGTTCCGGGCGTGTTGAGCGCCGCAACGACCACGCGGGTCCCCCTGGACGGAGGCAGTTGGGAGCATGGCGTTCGCGTTGGTTCGATACAGGCTATGTCGAAATTTACTTGGGTGAGTCCGGACTACTTTGCGACCATGGGGATTCCGGTGGTCAAAGGCCGCGGGTTCATGAAAGACGACACAGCCACATCGCCCCGCGTTGCACTTGTGAACCAGACGTTTGTCCGCAGGTTTTTGGCGGGCGCGAATCCCATTGGCCAAACCTTGCTGACGAGCCCGGAGCCGGACTACCCTGCAACCAGGTATGAAATTGTGGGAGTAATTCCGGATACTCGCTACAAAGATTTGCGCACGGAAACGCCACCGATGACCTTTGCGCCCGCTACGCAATTCCCGGGGCAAGGTCCGTGGTGCCACGTCATCATCTATTCGAATCTTCCTCCGGCCACGATCATGGCCACAGTGAAACGTTTCCTGGCAGAAAAGCATCCCGATGTCGTCGCCGAGTTCAGCGACTTTCAAAAACAGATTCTCGATGGACTGGTGACCGAGCGCGTCATGGCCATGCTCTCCGGATTCTTCGGCGCGCTCGCGGTCCTGCTTGCGACCATCGGGCTGTACGGTGTCATCTCGTATATCGTAGTGATGCGGCGCAACGAGATTGGCATTCGCATGGCCCTGGGCGCCAGCCGAGGGAGCGTCGTGAGTCTCGTCTTGCGACAAACCGTGTTTTTGCTGGCCACGGGTGTGGCCATTGGGGTGGTCCTCGCGTTGGCCGCTTCGCGCAGTGCAGGTTCGCTGCTCTACGGTCTTCGCCCCAATGATCCGTGGACCTTCCTTGGGGCCAGCGGCCTTCTGATTGCTGTTGCGTTCGTGGCCAGCTTCGTGCCAGCGAGCCGAGCTTCTCACCTCGACCCGGTAGTCGCACTGCGGTACGAATGAGCAAGGTACAGTTTGAAAAAAACGTAGATGAGAGTGGTATAGTGCGCGCCGGCGTGCAAAGCCGTTGCCTGGTGTAGTGCGCGAAACGGATTGAGCCCGCGCGGCGTCTATCCCTTTGCGAGTGACGGACAGAGTGGTTGCACGTCTATCGTCTGCAAGATTCTTCGGGGAGATAAGCAATGAGTGGTCTAAAGAAGCATGCGGTTTTTTCCGTTTTCTTGCTGCTAGCGAGCCTCGCGGGGCTGAAGCAAGTTTCACTTCAGGCGCAAACGCTGGACGAGAAAGCGTTGAAGGGCATGAAGTGGCGGCAGATTGGGCCCTTTCGCGGCGGGCGCGCGCTGGCCGTGACGGGAGTGGCGGGTGATCCGGAGACTTATTACTTCGGCGCTGTGGCGGGCGGCGTGTGGAAGACGCAAAACGGCGGGCTGACATGGACGCCGATGACGGACAAAACCGGAATCGTGTCCATTGGCGCACTCGCCGTGGCGCCTTCCGATCCGAATGTGATTTACGTTGGTACGGGCGAATCGTGCATTCGCGGAAATATTTCCTATGGAGACGGAATGTACAAGTCCGCGGACGGCGGAAAGACGTGGGTACGTATCGGGCTGGAGGATACGCAGCACATCGCGAGAATTGTGGTGCATCCGCAGAATCCGGACATTGTGTACGTGGCGGCGCTGGGGCATGCTTACGCGCCGAACGAGTGGCGCGGAGTGTTTCGTTCGAACGACGGCGGCAAGACGTGGCAGAAAGTGTTGTACAAGGACAACAAGACGGGCGCGATCGATCTGGTGTTCGACCCGAACAATCCGCACATTCTGTTTGCGGCGCTGTGGGAAGCGCAACGCACCCCGTGGAGTTTGACGAGCGGCGGTCCAGGCAGCGGGTTGTATCGTTCTGGCGACGATGGTGCGACATGGAGGCGTCTCGAAGGGCATGGACTGCCGAGCGGCGCGCTCGGGCGCATCGGCGTGTCGGTGTCCGGGGCGGATGGGAACCGCGTGTACGCGATCATCGAAGCGGAAAAGGGCGGAATCTACCGGAGCGAGGATGGCGGCGAAAGCTGGCATCTCATTAATCAGGATCACCGCTTCACGCAGCGCGCTTGGTATTTTCATCACATTTTTGCGGATCCGAAGAGTGCGGACACGGTGTATGTGCTGAACACGGGAGTTTCGCGCTCGACCGACGGAGGAAAGAGTTTTGAGGCGATTCGCGCGCCGCATGGGGACAATCATGGGCTGTGGATCGATCCGACGCATCCGCAATGGATGATTCTTTCGAATGATGGCGGAGCTACGGTTTCGCACGACGGTGGGAAGAGTTGGACGACGGAAGCGAATCAGCCGACGGCGCAGTTCTACCACGTGGCCGCGGACAACGCCGTGCCATACAAGGTGTACGGCGCGCAACAGGACAATTCCACCGTGGCCATTGCAAGCCGCAGTGATGGTTTCGCGATTGACCGGCCGGATTGGTATGACGTGGGCGGAGGCGAGTCGGGATATGTGGTCCCGGACCCGCGCAATTGGCAGGTGGTGTACGCCGGCTCGTACGATGGATTAATTACGCGCTTCGACAAATCGAATGGGCAGGAACAGGACATTTCTTCATGCCCGCTGAATCCGATGGGAGCCGGCGCAGCGGAACTGAAGCATCGCTTCCAGTGGACGGCGCCGATTCTGATTTCGCCGAACGATCCCAACACTCTGTATCACGGCGGGGAGGCGGTTTTCAAGACAACGGATGGCGGAATGAGTTGGGCGGCCATCAGCGGCGACTTGACAAGAAATGACAAGAGCAAGCAGCAGTCGTCCGGCGGGCCGCTGACGCAGGACAACACCAGCGTCGAGTATTACGACACGGTGTTTACAATCGCGGAGTCTCCCGCGGAGAAAGGAGTGATCTGGGCAGGCACTGACGACGGGCTGGTGCAAGTGACGCGCGATGCAGGGCAGCACTGGACGAACGTCACCTCGAAGGAATTCGGCGAGTGGAGCTTGGTGAGCCTGATTGATGCATCTCCTCACGCGGCCGGTACGGCGTACGTCGCGATTGACCGGCACAAGCTCGACGATTACAAGCCCTATGCGTTCAAGACGACAGATTATGGAAAGAGTTGGACCAAGATTACGACGGGGTTGCCAGAAAACAGCTATGTGCACGCGGTGAAGGAAGATCCCAAGAGAAAGGGGCTGCTGTTCGCGGGCACGGAAAACGGCATCTACGTTTCGTTTGACGATGGAGGGCATTGGCAATCGCTGAGGCTAAATTTACCCACGACGCCGATTCACGACCTGACAGTGAAGAACGACGACCTAATCGTCGCGACGCACGGGCGGGCGTTCTGGATTCTGGACGACATTGCGCCACTGCGGCAGATGAACGCTACAACCTTGAGCGAGGACGCCCATCTTTATCAGCCGGCTGCGGCGATCCGATATCGCGGCCCGGGTTTTGCGTTGCCGGCAACGGTTCCCGTAGGCGCAAACCCTCCGAGCGGCGTCATCATTGATTATTTCCTGAAGAGCGCCCCTAAAGACGCGGTCGAGCTACAGATTCTCGACGGGAAAGGCAGCGTGGTGCGGAAACTGTCGAGCAAGAAAGCAGCGGAGGGCGCTTCGCCGGAGGAAGAAGAATTCGGCATCTCACGGCCAAGTGAAAAATTGCCTGCGGAAGAAGGGCTCAACCGGTTTGTTTGGGACATGCGGGGTGAGGCTCCGGCGCGCGTGCCCGGAGCGGTGAGCTGGGGCGGGCGGCCGACCGGGGTGTTAGTAGTGCCCGGTACTTACCAGATCAAATTGACCGTTGGGGGCAAGTCGCTCACGACTTCAGCGGAAGTTCAAAAAGATCCTCGTGTGAACGTATCGCCAGCGGACCTGGAGAAGCAGTACGAACTGGCGATGCGCATTCGCGACCGGGTCAATGCTGGACACGAAGCCGTGAACCAAATTCGCAGCGTCCGCGAGCAGCTTGACGGATTGAAGAAGCGCCTGAGCGGAGATACGGGAGCAAAAGCCGTGTTGGACTCGGCAGACGCGTTGAAGAAGAAGATCGACGCAGTGGAAGAAAAGATCATCCAGCCCAAATCCAAGAGCGGCGAAGACCCGCTGAATTACCCGATTCAAGTGACAGACCAGTTGATGGCACTGCAAGGAACCGTAGAAAGCGCGGATGCCGCGCCTACGGCGCAGTCCAATGCGGTGTTCGACGAGCTGAATGGAAGACTGGAGACGCAATTGACGGCTTGGCGAGAGATTCAGTCGAAAGATCTGTTGGCCCTGAATGAGTTGATGAAGAAGAACAACGTGGAAGCGATTGCTCCGGCAGCGGAGAAAACCAAAGTCGCGTCCGAGTGAGGGACGTCCGTGGCGTGGTCACGAACCTTGAGAAGCGGGACGCTTTGAGTACTTCCATTCCAACAGGAACGCGACGCCCGTTCCGACAAGCAGTAGTGACCATACCAAATTGACGTTCACGCGAGTGACACGGAGGCTGCCCATCAGGAAGAGAATCGCTGTGAGGAAGAACAGCGGTCCGGTGATCACACAGTGAAACGAGCGATTTCTCAGCCAGTTGGCTACGCAACCTATCCCTGCTGCAAAAAGAATGGTGGAGGCGGAGTTCCAATGCAGAGGGTACCAATAGATGCCGGCTACACCCAAGACTCCCCACGCAATCAAGGAAGCGGCGAACCAGTAGCACATTGCCGCTGGTGAAGCGCAGCAGGTTGTTCTGCTCTCTGTCACGTCAGTGGCCTGCGGCGAGTCTGTGAGAGGTCTCCTGTCGGGAATAACTCGCTGAGGTTACACCTTGGAGTATAGTCCAGAGTCAAGCTTTTGCCCTCTGGTTGAAAGAGGGCTAATTGCGCGAGCAGGCGGCGGCGCGGTTGAGAAGCAACTCGCGCTCGCGGGCGTTCTGTGTAAGTGTTGCAGCACGCTCGAATTCCGCCTGAGCTTCCGTGAAGCGGCCAAGCTTGAAGAGAAAGTCGCCGCGGACGCTTGGCAGGAGGTGGTAGGCCTTGAGGGAGGGCTCGGAGGTAAGCTTATCGATGAGTTCGAGGCCCGCGGCCGGGCCGAACGCCATGGCCACCGCTACTGCACGATTTAGTTCGACGACCGGAGACGGCGTAAGCTGCGCCAACGCGTCGTAAAGCGCGACGATGCGGTGCCAGTCCGTTTCGGAAGCCGTGTTTGCGCGCGCGTGGCATGCAGCGATGGCGGCTTGCAAGGTGTAAGGGCCCGGAGCTCCGCCCAGTTTCTCCGCACGTTCGAGCGCGGCGAGACCTCGACGGATGAGAAGTTGGTCCCAGCGGGAACGATCTTGATCGAGCAGCAAGATGGGTTCGCCGTGCGGCCCGGAACGGGCGGGCAGCCGCGAAGCCTGAATTTCCATCAGCGCGACAAGGCCGTGAACCTCGGGCTCCTCTGGCGCAAGCTCCGCCAGGATGCGGCCGAGACGCAGTGCATCTTCGCAGAGCGCGGGCCGCATCCAGTCTTCACCGGCGGTCGCGGAGTAACCTTCATTGAAAATGAGATAGATGACTTCGAGTACAGACGACAAACGTGCGGCAAGGTCTGGACCGCGGGGAACCTCAAAGGGAACGCGTGCTTCGGTGAGCGCGCGCTTGGCGCGGACAATGCGTTGCGCGACCGTCGGTTCGGGAACGAGGAAGGCGCGAGCGATTTCCTGCGTGGTGAGCCCGCCAAGCAAACGAAGAGTGAGCGCGACGCGCGCTTCGGTGGAAAGGACTGGGTGGCAAGACACGAATACGAGACGAAGCAGGTCGTCGCTGATTTCGTGATCCTCGGGAACGTTGAAGTTCGCCACGGCCAGATCTTGCTGCACCTTGAGCTCGCGACCAAGTTCTTCGTGCTTGCGCTCAAGGAGCTTGTTGCGGCGAAAAAGGTCGATGGCCCGATGCTTCGCGGTGGCCATCAGCCAGGCGCCGGGGTTGTCCGGAATGCCGGATTCGGGCCACCGCTCGAGCGCGACAACGAGAGCGTCCTGCGCAAGCTCCTCGGCCAAGCCCACATCGCGGACAATGCGAGCGAGGCCGGCGATGAGCCTGGCCGATTCGATCCTCCAAACGGCATCGATCACGCGATGAGTATCGGTAGTCGACACGGCTACCCATCACACCATCTTCAATTCGTAGATGCAAGCCAAGCCCGGACGGAAACTCCGGGAACCCAGGATTTCGTGTCGGATCAGGGTTGGTTGTAAGCCCTCTTCAAGGTCGCAAGGTCAATTTTCTTCATTTGAAGCATGGCATCCATAACCCTCTTTGCCTTGTTCGGGTTGGGGTCACCTAGCATCTCGCTCAGGGCCTTGGGAATGATCTGCCAGGACAATCCAAATCTGTCCTTGAGCCAGCCGCAGCGGCTTTCCTCTCCCCCTTCCAAGAGCTTGCCCCAGTAGGTGTCCACCTCTTCCTGTGTCTCGCAATTCACAACGAATGATATGGCTTCGGTGAATTTGAACAGAGGACCGCCATTCAACGCGGTGAACTCTTGCCCGTCCAAAGTAAACGCCACTGTCATTACCCTGCCTTCGGGCCCGGCTTCGCCGTAGCGAACCACCTCAAGGATCTTTGAATTCTTGAAGATGGAGGTATAGAAATTCGCAGCCTCCTCGGCTTGCGTGTCAAACCACAAGAATGGGCTGATCTTCGGCATGGCTGTCTCCCTATTTTGCTGCCGGTGCTACCAGTTGGCCTTCGGCAGTTTGGTCAGGCTTGCCGTTGAAGGCGGGAAACCCCTCATGGGACTGCCAAGCCTGCTAATGAAATTGTCCCGCCAAAGGAAACGGAATCAGGAATTCACCGCGGCGGTTGCGCAGGTGTCCGCCTCGTAAATCTGGCGAAGCTCGCATTCACCATCACCTGCAACCTGGAGGAACTTCCTGGTCAGTTCGATGGCTTCTTCCTTGGAGTTCACTTTCAGGATGGCGAAGCCAGCGACCAGCTCTTTGGACTCCGTGAAGGGGCCGTCCGTCACAGTCTGCTTGCCGTTGGAGGAGCGGACGCGCGCCCCAAGCTTGCTGGGCAGGCAGCCTTCCGTGCCAACCAACCATCCGGCCTTAAAGCCTTCCTCGACCAGTTTGCCCATCGTGGCCATTTCCTCCTGCGAAGGAGGAGCGCTTCTTTCTTTCGTCTTATAGATGCTCAAGAATCGCATTGTGTTTCTCTCCTTTTATTTTTGAATTTCGTGCAAACTCATCTGATGTTGCGAGCTTCAGACCGGCTGTCAATTCCCGTTTCTACAGTTACGACGAGCGACGTTCCGCAATATCGACAAACGGTTTTTTATTTGTTGTGAGTTCCGGCAAGGAAATCGTCTTTGTCGAACATCGGCCGAACCTCGGTCTCGCCTTGCCAGCCGGGCCAATATTTTCTGTGAAGCTCCATGAAATCCTTGGCCGATTCAACGGCTTCCTTCATGGAATTGAATTCGAAGTTGGCGAAACCGCCGCCGATTTCCTTCGCTTCCGAGAAGGGGCCATCGAGCGCGGTCACCTTGCCTCCGCGAAGCTGGACGCGCGCGCTCATCGCACTCGGTTTAAGGCCGCCGCATCGCCACTTTGCCATATGGCCTCCATCAGCGCCTTCGGCGGAGGACCGGAATTCTCGGCAGACTTCACAAGCATCATGAATCGCATGCGCATCTCTCCTTTACGGGGCTCCATTCTTTAGAGCCGATTGCCCCTAAACGGGAGTGAGTCCCGCCCCACATTTACGACGAACGACATTCCACAAAATCGACACAGCACTCTTTTATGCTTCACTTTACTGCGGGCATTGGCGCGTCAAGAAAAGGCAGGACCGTAGGCGCCAATGCCGGTGACGAGAAAAGGTTGTAATGCGTCACCCCAGGCAAAATGGCGAGGCGGGCGTTGGAGATTCCTGATCCATCCCAGCCGCCATCCTTCTTGCCTCCACCCAGGAGTTGGAAGAACTCCACTACATGTTCCGGATGCATAGAGTCCGCGTCTCCAAACACAAGCATTGTTGGCGCTTGGATCGCGGCGACGTCTTTCGACCAGTCGAAGTCCTTTCGCAGCAAGTCTCCCATCTTCGTGACCAGCACCGGCCAATTTTCGGGCTTGGGGGCGGTTCGCGCGTAAGCCTGATAAAGAGGGCTCTGCTTCAACTGCTCGGCAACAGCAGGCCCCAACTGTGCCATGGCAGCGAGAATCTCGGGATACCATCCGTTCCGCTTGAAGACTGTTGAGACCACGACCAGTTTTCTGACGCTGGCGGAATGCCGGATGGTGGTTTGCAGGGCCGTCCCGGCGCCAAGCGAATACCCCATCACATCGGCCTTCTCAATTCCGAGCTGTTTCATCAACCCGGCAATGTCGTCCGCGAGCGCTTCGTAGCTAATCGGGCGGTCAATATCCCCAGCGCGCCCGTGGGCCTGCAGATCGGCGGCAAGCACGCGTCGAGTCTTCGCTAGCACTGGTAAGAGCTCGCCAAATATCTCCATGGAGCCCAGCCCGCCGTGGAGCAAGACCAACGGGTCTCCATTGCCGTGGATTTCGTAATAGAGTTTGAGGCCGTTCACGGGCGCGTAACCGGTCTTGGCAGGCGGTGTCGCGGCTGTCTGCCCAAATGCCTTGGTTGATGCTGCCAAGATGCTTCCGGCGGCGGAAGCTGCGTGGAAAGCTCGTCTAGGCATCACTTTTTTTCTCCCATTTGGATTTTTGCTGCCGACGATGAAACTAGGCGCCGGTTTTCTTCTCTTGCAGTTCCGGTGGAAAGTCGGTATTTTCAAACACCTGGCGAATTTCCATCAAGCCGTTCTCCGGGAGAGGGCACCGCTTGGCCCATTCGAGCGCTTCCTCCTTCGATTGCACTTGGATGAGCCAGAAGCCGGCAATCACTTCCTTGGCTTCGGTGAACGGTCCGTCCAGCACAATTTTCCTGCCGCCTGTAACGCGGATGCGGAATCCCTTGGAGGTTGCGTGCAGCCCTTCGGCCAACAGCAGTACGCCGGCCTTCTTTATTTCTTCGTTGTACTTCCTCATCGCCAGCACGATTTCTTTGTTAGGAGCCGCTGTAAGCTTCTCTAGTGGTTCCGGCGGAGCCGGTAAAAGCATCATGAATCGCATGTCTCTCCTTTGAGACTCAAAGCCAGAATCCTTCCAGCTTCTATGGAGACGACGAACGGCAAGCCCGGAAATCGACAGCCCGATTTACTTATTCTTTGCAAGCTTTTTTCCCATCTCGCGGGCACGATCGATTGCCTCGCTAGGGGCGAAGTCGTCCAACTCAAAGAACTGGCGAATCTCGATTTCGCCTTTTTGACCTTCACCAGCGGGGTTAGGGGCGCGCTTGGCCCATTCGATGGCCTCTTCTCGCGACTTTACCTGGATGATCCAGTATCCTGCGATCAGTTCTTTGCTTTCTGTGAAAGGGCCGTCTACGACCGTGCGCTTACCTCCCGAGAACTCGATGCGGGCACCTTTGGAACTGGGTTGAAGTCCCGCGAGGTCCAGGAGCACCCCTGCTTTCATCAGCTCCTCATTGTACTTGCCCATAGCCGAAAGCAGCTCTTCACTCGGCATCTTGCCTGCCTCTGAGTCTTTGTTTGCCTTCACAAGCATCATGAATCGCATGCATACCACTCCTTGGTTTTGGTTTGAAGCAGGCTTTTCGGAAAAGTTGACCCGCCGAACCCCGCCTCTACTCTAACGTCGAACGAATACCAGTCCAATCGACATAGGTGAGCGCTAACCAACTCCGGCAAGAGTCAGGAGGAACTGCAAACAGGAGGCTGACATTTGGAGGAGACCCTCCATGAGGCTCAGGTGGCTATGAGCGCAGGCCTGCAATACTTGCCATGCCCCCTGTAGGATCGAAGAGAGCGCCTGCAGCGCCGCCTTTAAGGGGATTCCAAGGATAATGCTCAACCGCGATGTAATTTGATCCAGACCGACAGCCAACCCTGCAAGTCCCAGCGCAGTTCCTGCTAACGGGCTAATCTTTTCTGTTCTTGCTTTCTGCGTTGCCATGGCCGCCTCCCTGAATTGCTTTCCCGGTTCTATCTACTATGTCGAATCAGAAGCGGCCAAATCGACAGGTGGACCAGGGCCATCCAGAACCTCGACTAAGTCTTTGTGGCGGTTAGCCTTCCGGTCCTATGGATGGCTGTGTTGTTGACTGCGAACGCATGGTCGTGCGCTTCGGGGTTTCTTCTTGACAATAGTAGCGCAGACGTACATCTTGGATGGCTTTGCTCCCTCCTGTCATTTAAAACAGTGAGGGGGACGGTGCAACGCAAACCCCAAATGAAAAAGGTCAGGCTCTGTTTCCACGATCGCTGTTTCGACGGTACCGCTTCTGCTGCTCTCTTTTACCGCTTTTACCGCGAGAAATTTGACAAGAACGCCGAGTTTGCTTTTACCGGCATGACGCACCGGGCTTCGCAACCCTGGGAAGACGGTATCTTCGACGGCGATGAAAACGTTATCGTCGATTTCAAGTATTCCAGTTCGCCGAAGGTGACTTGGTGGTTCGATCATCACCAAAGCGCATTTCTGACCTCCTCCGACGCCGAACAATTCCGCCATCAAACGCGCGAACATATGTTTTACGAGCCGGATTACAAGTCGTGCACTAAGCTGATTGCGACGGTCACAAAAGAAAAATTCGGCTTTGACACTGCGGCGCTGGCGGATTTGGTTCATTGGGGCGACATCATCGACGGAGCACAGTATCCGACGCCGCAGGCAGCCGTGGAATTGGCCGAACCCGCGACACAACTTGCTTTAGTGATCGAGGCCGCGCCGGAAAATGGCCTGCCGGCACGGATTATTCCAGACTTAGCCTACCGTCCTCTGGCCGAAATGGTTACGCTGCCGCTGGTCGCCAAACATTTGGGACCGCTGCTGGAGCGTCACCGCCGCTCGATCGAGATTCTGCAGCAGCGCATTGAGGCGCGCGCCGGCGTGATTTTCTTTGACGTCACCGACTTAGATCTGGAAGGCTACAACAAGTTTATTCCGTACTTGCTGCATCCGGAATGCGTTTATTCGGTGAGCGTGAGCGCCTCCGCGGTGCGAGCAAAAGTCTCGCTGGGCACCAATCCATGGAACCAGGCGACCGCCAACCAAAACTTGGCTTCGCTCGCCGAGAAGTACGGCGGCGGAGGCCATCCGCGCGTCTCTGCCATTTCTTTTGAGCCTGGGAAGCTGGCGTACGCGCGTGAAGTAGCTCGCAATCTCGCAGCCGCCTTGCGCGCAAAATAGCGCCTGATTCCGCGGTTTTGGGTGTTTTCAGCACATCGACAAAATCTAAGCTCCCATGTAAAATTCTAACAATCTCCCCGTGGACCGGTAGCTCAATGGTAGAGCAGCTGACTCTTAATCAGCGGGTTGGAGGTTCGAGTCCTCCCCGGTTCACCATTCAAATCTAACGACTTACGTCATTCTCGGTTTTCGTCCCGCACAGGTCATTGTGGGGACTTTTGCGGGGACTCCACTAGAAAAAAGGGAAGAGCGCATTCGCGAGCGGGTTAGGGACAGTCACCTCGGCGTACTGCTCGCTCTTACAGGTAACGCTCCATCTACGGGCTTTGCAGCGCTGCGCTCGTGTCACACCTTACTTGACTCAAAGGCATTGGCGTACAGAGGCCCTAACACGATCCCTGTGAGAAACCCAGAAGTTTGAAGGAAAACCCTTCGAGCAGAAGTACGACAAGCAAGCCGCCAAACAGGATCGGAAGATTATAGAACGCGCCCGTGAGATTGTTACATCGTGCCCTCTTCCATCTCTGGAATCTACGGGCTTTGCAGCGCTGCGCTCGTGTCACACCTTACTTGACTTAACCCGGCAGGGCTGCGTCGGCATATCATGGAATTCCGATGCTCACGGCCACCGACATTTCTCCGGCCACCCTCGCGCGCGGCTTGGCCGCCAAGCGAAGGAATGCTTTCACCGCGATCCTGTTTGGCGGCTTGCTTGTCGTACTTCTGCTCGAAGGGTTTTCCTTCAAACTTCTGGGTTTCTCACAGGGATCGTGTTAGGGCCTCTGTACGCCAATGCCTTTGAATATTTGTTTCATCGCTTCGCGCTGCATCCCCCGGGGACGGATTTTGGCTTACTACCATGGATTGCATCACTCCACCTGGGGCACGCCCGACGAGCCGCTGTACGTGAACTTCGCCAAGAACCCGTTGATCGTCGTGCCGTTGTTTGCCCTGAATGCCTTGCCGATCTTTGCCGTCGAGTATTTGCTTCGCGCCGGGCTGGCTCCCGGCATGATGGTTGGCTTCGTGGCTTATTTCGTGGCCCACGAGGAAATCGACTGGCGGATTCACTTTGGCGGTTGGCTGCCGCCCTGGCTCGAACCCGGGCGGAGGCACCACCTGCAGCATCACGCCGCGGAGGAAGAGCGGTTCAACATCTTTTTTCCCCCTTTTCGATTGGTTGTTCCCGCCGTGCCCCGGCAGCAAACCGCATCGCTGAGGCTCGTCAGCGCCGCCGCCTCCGTTCTAGTGGGTACGGAAGCGCAGCTGCGACGGAGTTTCAGAAGATTCTCGGCCCGCCCCGGACTTGTGAGCAACAACCCGTTGGCCATCTTCGTACCAGGACCGACCTTTCCGATAAGAACTCATGCGCCTCTGGCGCACCAGCAAGCATGAAAGGAGCCGGCTTATGCGTAAGTCTTTTACTTTCAACAAGTGCTCGGCCTATTTTCAGAGCAGCGCGTCTACCAGGTAGCCGATAGCTGCATCCCGTCCCGTCTCCCCTTGTATGCCGCTCAAAAGGAAGGGTTTGAAGGAGCCAGGAGCAAGGCTTCGCATCCCGGGGTAGTCGCGGCAAGGAGGCATACTGTGATCTTAGTCGTCTGTTGGCCGGGTTCGCGGAGGTGAAGAGAAACTAATCTCTTCGGACGGTGTTGGGCTTTACAGGACAGGTTGGTCGCCACCGACAGAGTCGCGTGACGGCTGGAGCTTTTTGGGCCGAATCATGAGATTGAGTAAGGCCAACATTGCTGGACTCGCCTCCCCACTGCAACACGCCGAGATGAAATCCATCCTGGCCGGTACGTGGCCACCGCTCAAGCCGTTGCCGGTATTCAAGTATGAAACAGTTGAGTATCGCGCCACGATTGATTTCGACAAGAAGCGCGGAGAGTGGGTTTGTCGAAAAACATCTCTGCCGTCCAACAAGGTTCAGGAACTGCGCGGTGGACTGAGAGAAATCACCATGGCATTGCCCCATGGCGACGCCGAAATATTCACCGAGGGCGCGGAACAGCAGGAACAGGAATTGGAGAAGGACACGAATCGTCGTCTTCAAGCCATGCATGAATGGAGAGAGAACTACGAGAACGGCGCACTCTATTTTGAACTACGAGACTATCTCTCGGAAAGCCAGCGAACCGAAATTGACCACAGCCTCCGGCTGACTCTTACTGCCCGGCAACTTCAGTTCAACTCGAAGAACGTTGCGTATGTTTTTGACGCCCTCTCGACTGCGGGCGGCAGGTTTGCAACGCTCATTGAATTCGCAAAGCGAAATAAGGCGAAGCAGCGAACTGACCCCCTGGCACAAGAGGAGGGGGCTGTGCCCGAAGCCGAACGCGCAATTGACCACGACAAACAGTCCCTGGGAATCAGCTCTCGCGAGTTTGGACCTGTCCTTAATAACCGGTTTGTTCGGGATCAGGAAGCCGCAGAGCGTTGCACAGACGCCGACGAGTTCCCGGCCGTGTCGATTAAGAATGTTTTCCCGGAGCAAGACCAAGCCCCCTTGGCAGAACAGATCGCACCCCACATTGCGTCTCAACAATTTGAGATCGAGACCTCCGAGATTGTGGATGCGGAGTCTCCATCGCCCGAACAACCTTACCAAGAAGGGCACCACTCCTCTGCATTTACCGGTCTTGCTGCGCAAGTTCGAACGGGCCAGTCGCCCGCGGATCGCATCGAGGGCTCGACCTCGCGCTTTCCTGTTCTCGAAATATCCGCATTTCAGGTCGCTGTATTCGCATTACTGTCTTTATTCGCGGTGATCGCTTTCACCGTTGGGCTCACAGTGGGACGCGGCCCGCTCGGGAGACGCCTCCGAGAGGCCCCGAAATCAATGCTCGCTGTTGATTCCAAATCACCCACACTGCCTAATCAACCGGACGGATCGACTTCGCGAACTCCCACTCCGCCGGTGGCAAGCTCCAATGACTCTGCGGGCACGCATCGCCCCGGCGACGCCACGCCTTCGAAAGAAAAGTCTAAGGAGAACACCCGAGGCTCGGAAAATTTCGCGCAAGTGCATTCCGCGGATTCAGATTCATCTCCGACAACAGAATCTAAACCATTTGCTAAGCCCGAAGTCAATTCTGAGCACAGTGGCGCGATCGAGCTAATTGCGCCGAGAAGTCCCGCTCCAGACAGGCTAACCCCTACGATAGGCACAGCGCCACACTTGCCAAGATCTTCCGCGATCCTTTTCACTCTCCCAGGCCGGGGAAACCGACCGTTCAGGGTGAGCTTCCCGGAAAAAGCGATCGCCGCCACGTCTTCCTTCGCGATGACCTCGCAACTTTCCGTTCTCGTTTCTCCGGAGCTCGGGCCCACAGTGGCTCATAAACCGGCTCGATTAGAAGGTGGCCAGCTTGTCTCCTTCGTTTGGCCTCGTTATCCAAGGCCGGGAAATCGGCATGGACCGGCGGAAACAATAAGCGTCCGCGTCACTATCGGGCAGCTTGGCCAGGTGCTGGAGGTAAAGTTCTTGAGTGGCTCGCACTCTCTTCTTCCTGCCACAATGCGAGCCATTCGTCAGTGGCGTTACAGACCCACCCTGTTGGACAAAAGACCGGTCCAAGCTCAGCAGGACCTCACGATTGAATTCCGGCCGCCACAATATTCGTCGCAGGTGTCATCTCGACATCCATCCCACAACTAGTGGCAGTGAAATCTTCGGGATACCATGCGCTCGAGAACCGTCCCGTCTCGACGCTTTAGGAAGATCACGGCTGTACCACGGCGAAGTTTGAATCTGTTTGGACCCTTCCCAGGCGCAACGACTGTGACCGACCTGGCCTTGTGCGAGCAGCGCTTGAGCCTGTCCCACTACACGCATGGCACGCGGCATGTTGAGCACGTCGGCCGCGAGGACTGCCTCCTGGTCGAGGTAAAGAACTCCCCGGACGATGTTTCAATCCCGGCGAATCCGGAGGGAGGATGGCACGGCATAAATAGCCGCCGCACCCGCCACTCCAAGGATCGCGACGATTTTCCACCCCAGTTCGTAACTGTGTCGAATATCAAAGATTTTGCCCACAACCCAGGGAGCGGCCCATTGGCCGATGGAGTATCCCATGATAATGAGCGCAAGAAGCTTGCCAAGCGAGCTTATGCCAAAACATTCCGCAGTCACAAGAGGAATGAGCATGTAGTCTGCGCCCATCGAAAAGCCGAAGGTGACCGCGAATGCACACAGAACGAGGGGCGAATGTGGATAGGCGAGCAGGAACACAGACGCTCCAATCAAGAAATAGAAAAAGGTCATGAGATGCGATTTCTCCAGACGGTCGGCAAGGTAACCAACGATCACGCGTCCCCCCAGGCTGGCGGTTAGCAGTATCGTCAGATACTGTGAAGCAGCCGTAGCCGAGTAACCAGCGTCCTTTAGAAACAAAATGAAATGTTGAATTACCGCGCCGATTGCCCCAATGGCCAAGGTGGATCCAGCGACGATCAACCAGAAAGCAGCTGACCCGACCGCTTGCAGTACCCCGGCGGAAGATGCAATCGTTGCCGATGAATTTTCAAACGACAGTGCTTCTTCTCTGAACGCCTCGAAATCAACCCCAGAGCCTTCCGGCGAAGATCGTGTCACCCAAACGCCAATGGGGAAGAGCACCACGAGGATGATTGTTCCCAGCAACTCAAGTCCGTGGCGCCATCCCAAACTCCGGGCTAGGAAATTTACCAGCATCGGTGCGACGACGCCTCCCGTGCCGAGGCCCAAGTAGGCATATCCCATCGCCCGGCCCCGGCGCCGATGGAACCACTGCGCAATCAGCACTTGATTGGCAATGGGTCCTGCTAGAACGTAACCGATTACTTCCACGATACAGAGAATCTCGAACTGCCAGAAGCGGCTCATGTCCCCCATAAGCAACAAAGGCAATCCGACCAGGCCAACTCCCGCGAGAATCACCACTCGCGCGCCGATCCGATCAATGAGCGTTCCCGCCAACACGCCAAAGGGGAGTCCCGCGAACAGGAATCCGAGCAGGAAGCCCTGCGTTACCTGAGCCCTCGTGAAGCCGAGGGATTCCACGAAGTAGGGATAGAAAACGGGGAAGCCGTAAAAAAGAATTCCGACTACAAAAAAAAGATTTAAGAAAGCTGCGAGAACGATCCACCAGCCGTAGTAGATGCCATTTGAGGCTTTGTTCGTTTTGTTGATGACCATCCGTCTCCTGTGAGTCGTCTCGTTTCGCAGACGGGTGTGCAGCTTATCCTCACTTGCGAGATGATTTCATCCAAATTCGGGGCCGAGGATAGCGCAAAACGAAGCAGGCCTGCCGCGGTAAACATTCGAGCCACGGACCATACGTGTGAGGAGTCTAGACGGAGCGAAGCCGTAAGCACTCAACAATTCGACACCCATGGAATTCGACTTCATGCAGTCCACGATGAGAGTTTCGCGGGAGGATCTGGACAAGAACTCTTGGAGAACTTTTTCCGCTGCCGCGCGGCTCCTCGCCATCCACGGCCCAAGATGATCCGCAAACAAACCACAACGCCCGAAGGCATAGCCCAGTGGCAACCCACCTTCGCAAACAGCGATGGCAAATTCCGGAGCTTCAGCGAAGAGAGAGCGAAGTAAGAAGCTACGATCCGCGCCGAACAATTCTTCATCGAATCTGAAAATCTGCTCCATTGGAATCTCGCCCAGAGGCGCGCACAGTGCCGGTCGTGTTCCTGCCGACCTTTTTAGAATCCATCGTTCAATTTCACATTCATCGACGAATCCCAGATTCGTGTAAAGTGGCTTACCCAGAGGAGTAGCATCGAGCTTCATGGTGGCAACGCGTGCGTCATCTAGATACTCGATAGTTTTTTTCAGAAGCTGAGTTCCAATCCCCTGGTTCCGGTACTCGGGATCCACCAAAACCATGCCAATCCAGGCGAACCGATTCTCATAGCAAATGGTGGTCGCGGTTCCAGCCACCTTCCCGTGGTTCTCCATTACAAAGCATCCGCGCGGACTATTGCAAAGAAAGCGGTGCCAATCCGCAGCGGTCTGATTCCATCCGGAAAGTGTGTTCAGGCGCAGTCCGCCAGGGACATCCCGTTCGGTCATCACGCGAAGGCGCATCCAAAAAACGTTCCTGAGAAATCTGAACTGCAGAGAAGGATACCTGAAACCGCAGGGCGGTCGAGGAACAATTCGAGTACAATCTCGCGGCAGTACGCTGAAGATACATTGGGGACAGAAGCGGCCATGTCGAGCAACCTGACTTTCATTCAAGACGTTGCGCACCTGGAAGAACTGCTCAGCGAACCAACGGAAGGAGTAATCCGCACCCTGAGCAGCCTCGACGGGGACATTATCATTCTGGGCGTAGCCGGAAAGATGGGGCCAACTCTCGCTCGCATGGCGAAGAAAGCCTCCGAGATAGATGGGGCAAAGAGACGCGTCATCGGCGTTTCGCGATTTTCGTCTGCTTCACTCGAAAATCAGTTGCAAACATGGGGCGTCGAGACTGTGCGTTGCGATTTGCTCGATCCGGGTTCGCTTGCCAAGCTTCCTGACGCTGCCAACGTGATTTTCATGGTTGGAATGAAATTTGGTGCCACGGGACAGGAGTGGTTGACCTGGGCCAGCAATACGTTTTTACCCGGGCTTGTCGCGAATCGCTTTCGGAACAGCAGGATCGCCGTCTTCTCGACAGGAAATGTCTATGGGCTTTCACCGCTTGCCAGAGGAGGCTCTCGCGAAGAAGATGCGCTGAATCCTTCGGGCGAATACGCGATGAGTTGCGTCGGTCGCGAGCGGGTTTTTGAATATTTTAGCAGGGCAAACGGGACGAAACTGACCCTTCTACGCTTGAATTACGCGAGCGAGCTTCGCTACGGCGTGCTTTTGGATATCGCGCAGCGCGTCAACGACGGGCAGCCTGTGTCGCTGTCCATGGGCTATCTAAACACCATCTGGCAAGCCGACGCGTCAGCGATGGCCTTGGAGTCGCTCCGCTGTGCAGCGTCGCCGCCCAATGTGATCAACATTACCGGCCACGAATTGCTCAGCGTGCGAAGCGTCGCGGAGGAATTTGCGAAAAAGCTCGGCAAGCCGGTGCGTTTTGAAGGAACAGAGTCGAGCGACGCTCTGCTAAGCAATGCACGGAAAGCGCACGAGCTCTTTGGCCGTCCCCGCGTGAGTCTTCAACAGATGATCGATTGGATCGCGGACTGGATTTGCAGAGGCGGGACAACTTTGGCGAAGCCGACTCACTTTGAGGAGCGTGCCGGCCACTTCTGACTGACATGCAGAGTGAAAGTCTCAATGGAAACAGCATGAGGAATTTGGACCCCAGAATTCGGCAGGTTCTCAAGGCCGGGACAGCGATTCCGGCGCATCCTCTCGCTCTCGACGCCAACGGCAAATTGGATGAGCGGCGGCAGAGAGCTCTTTCTCGCTATTACATCGCTGCCGGAGCAGGCGGCCTTGCCGTCGGCGTACACACAACTCAGTTTGCAATTCGCGATCCGCGCGTCGGCCTGTTCGAGCCAGTCTTGGGTTTGGCGGCTGAAGAAATGGATCGTGCCGACAGAGTTCTGGATGTGCCCCTCGTGCGCGTTGGCGGTATCTGCGGAAGGACCGCGCAAGCCGTAAATGAGGCCCGGATGTTGCGTGCGCTGAAATACCACGCAGGTCTTTTGAGCCTTGCAGCAGCAAAAGACTTGGATGACGAAGCACTGATCAGCCACTGCCGGGAGGTTGCCGCGATCCTGCCGATCATGGGCTTCTATTTGCAGCCGGCCATCGGTGGCCGCGTGCTCTCGTTCAATTTCTGGCGGAAATTTGTCGAGACCGAGGACGTCGTAGCGATCAAGATTGCTCCCTTCAATCGCTACCACACACTCGATGTCGTTCGAGCCGTCGCGGAGTCGGGCCGCGAGATCGCGCTATACACGGGCAACGACGACAACATCTTGATGGACCTGCTCACGCCCTATTGTTTCCAGGTCAACGGCAAGCAGAAAGTATTTCGCATCGTTGGCGGATTGCTGGGCCACTGGGCGGTTTGGACCAAGCGTGCGGTGGACCTCTTAACAGACTGCCATCGGTTGGCGCTCTCCGGTGAGCCCATGCCGCAATCGATGTTGAAAAAAAACGTCCAAGTAACCGATTGCAATTCCGCTTTCTTTGACACAGCAAATCAATTCGCAGGCTGTATCGCCGGCTTGCATGAAGTCCTGCGCCGCCAGGGCTTGCTCGAAGGCATTTGGTGCCTAGATCCCAAGGAAACGCTCAGTCCAGGACAAAAAGAGGAGATTGACCGGGTCTACCGTGCCTACCCGGAATTGAATGACGACGAATTTGTGCGCGAAGGACGAGACACCTGGTTGAAGCCCTAACTGCTTCTTTCAACGGAAAGTGGCCTGTCTAGCGAAGCGGACGCGTCGCTTTGGCGAGAAATGCCGTGGTGGCACTCCATGACTGCCACATGGAATAACCCGACATAGACGCGTACTTCTTTTCCGAGATCGCAAACTGATGGTGAACTGCCCCCGTTGAAAACCCTGTTTCCTCATGACGGCGCAATGCCAATCTACTGAACGCTATTCTTCGTCACCGGCTTGAGCATTGCTCTCTGCCTTTCGCGCTTTTTCCGACCTGGATGCACGGAGCAAATAGCTCACAAGGTCATTCAGTTCGACGGATGACAAAGTGGAAGCATAGTCTGAAGGCATCGGGGACCGTCCGCTGAAGGTCATAGTCCGAATATCCGACTTGTTGAGAAGATGGAACACGCCATCGGGAGTTTGCAGTTGCAGTGAAAAGTTGTCTTCGTTGCGGGCGACGCCGGTAAGCGACGTCGAGTCCGCAAGAATGACAGTGACCAGCGCGCGGCGTGGATCGAGATCCTTGTTGGGATTGACCATTGCGGTGCGGACCTTATCCGCATCCATCCCCGCTGCGTAGGTAGTAAGGTCCTGAGCAAAAAACCCGCCCTGGCCGCTAACCATATGACATTCCGCACATTTCGCCTTGCCGAAAAACAGCATCTTTCCCTGAGCCGGATCGCCCGGTAATGCAGTTTCTTTGCTGCGGCCTTGCAGCATTCGCAGATAGGCAACAAGCGCCGACAGTTTGGCCGGTCCGTAAGAAGCAAACGACGGCATGCCCTCGGCCACTTTGCCATCCCGCAGAATCTTGAAGAGTTCCCTGTCCGTCTTGTGCACAACATCGGGCCCCGAGATGATGTTCGGGCCGCGTTCTCCGCCTCGCGCGTCTAGCCCATGGCACGACGCACAGGCGGCTTCAAAAACTGCTCGGGCTCCGATTCGGCGCCCCTGTTTCGCATCGGATGCTTCTGTTCGTCGTTTGTCTTGCGCACAATGCAAAGTTGCAGCAATCGGAAGCAAGCAAGCGATCGCCGTCAACTGCATCACGGCTCCTGCCGAAATAAAGGAGCGCTGCTTTCGGCCCTCGAGCATAGTTTCAGCTCTCCTCACCGGGAACATGGGATCCGACAGGTTTTCGCCGGCAATGCCTGCGATCATTGGCCGACCTTTGTGCGATGCGTTTTCCCCGATCTTAGTCAATTCAATTTGCGGGGACAACCGCATTTAGACGTGGTCATAAAGACTTCATCGAGCATTTCAAAAGATGTTAAAGTGCGCGCGCGTGTTCAATTCAAGGAGGGTCTATGTTAAGACTTGTGTTTTCGCATCGCACAGTTACTCTGCTTCTCGGCTTGGCGATCACTTTGCGCCTTTTGGCGCTGGCACATCCGGTGAAAATCTCGGCAAATCAAGAACCGTCCGCGGCCCAGGCAAAAGATGATGCGGCGCTCCTCGACGGCTTTCGTCACGTGGAAGTTGCCTCCGTATCCGATGCTCTCGAGCAAGTTGCTGGGAAAAAGATGTACATGACGCATCGCATGCGCCCGATCTTTCCCACGCGTTTCGCCGGCTATGCCCTTACGGTTTCCCTGAAAAAAGAGGTGAATCACGATCCTGATGCCCTCAAAGGCATGCTACACGCCATCGATACGGGCACGCCCAATTCCGTGTACGTCATGGTCCTGGAAGATGGAAACGACATCGCGGGCATGGGCGGGCTGATGGGCACGGCAATGGCCGCGAGAAATTTTTCGGGCGCAGTGATCGACGGTGGCGTACGAGACACCGCCTATCTGCAGAAGATCGGCTTCCCCGTGTACGCGCTTGGCGTCGTTCCTTCCACCTCCGTCAGTCACTACCGCTTTGCCAGCTCGAACGTTCCCGTGACTTGCGACGGCGTGCCCGTAAGCCCTGGCGACATCATCACTGCCGATCCCGACGGCGTAGTGGTGGTGCCGAGGGCCATTGCACCTCAGATCCTGAAGCTGGCGCAGGACATGGACTTCAAGGAGCACTCCATGTATGCGTATATTGAGAAGCTTAAATCGATTGAAGAAGCAGTGGCGAAATTTGGCCGCCTGTGAAAAATTCTGGCCTCCGGCTGCTGATTTGTAGTATATGAAGTTTCATTCTGTGGGCGCTACCTCGGTCTAACCCAACCGCCACAGGTTTCGACACGTGGGTGCAGGTTCAATCGTCTCTGAGGGCACAAGCTCTAGCGATGGTTCGATGGAACGACTTTTCATTTGCTTCGCGCTCCTTGTCTTGAACATTGTGGCGGTGTTTGCTCAGGATGCCCGGATGACTTCCGTCGCGACGAGCACGGACGTGGACCCGGCCCAGTTGCTTGCCAAGCCGGTCGCGGCCAACTGGCTCTCCTACAATGGCGACTACACCGGCCGGCGCTACAGCGCGCTTCGCGAAATCAATACCAGCAATGTCGCGCAGCTTCGCGCCCAGTGGGTTTTTCACGCACAGAGCTCCAGTAGCCTTGAAGTCACTCCAGTTGCGGTGGACGGAATACAGTTCGTCACTGCCGCCAACGACGCCTTCGCCCTCGACGCGCAAACGGGACGAATGCTGTGGCACCACGCACGCGCCACCACAGAGGGGCTCATCGACGACGCCTCGCAACATCACAACCGCGGCGTCGGCATCTGGCGCTCACGCATTTACATGGAAACGGACAACGCACATCTGCTTTGTCTGGATGCGCGTTCGGGAAACCTGCTGTGGGATGTCGCCTACACTGATGGAAACAGGAACTACGGCGCAACGAGCGCTCCTCTCATCGTCAAGAAGGAAGTCATCGTAGGAACTTCCGGCGGCGATGACGGTGTGCGGGGTTTTATTGCGGCTTACGACGTGGAGACCGGAAAGGAGGCGTGGCGTTTTTGGACCATTCCAGGCCCCGGCGAATTCGGCTCCGCCAGTTGGCCGGGTGAAAGCTACAAGCTTGGCGGTGGCACCACTTGGATGCCTGGTACGTTTGATCCCGAGCTCAACACCATTTTCTGGGGTACCAGCAATCCTGCGCCGGATTTTGACGGTGACCCGCGCCCTGGCGACGACCTATACACCGATTGCCTGCTGGCCCTGGATCCTGACACCGGCAAACTCAAGTGGTATTTCCAGTTCACGCCGCACGATCTCTTCGACTATGACGCGACCGAAACTCCCGTCCTTATTGACGCAACCTTCCGGGGCCAGCCGCGTAAACTCGTGGTGGAGGCCAATCGAAACGGTTTTCTCTACGTACTTGATCGCACTAATGGCGCATTTCTCTCCGCCACACGCTTCGTCGAAAAACTCAATTGGGCCAGCGGAATTGACGAAAAAGGCCGCCCGATTCGCACCGGAATCAAGCCAAGTGCGGAAGGGACGCGCATCTGCCCTGGTATGGTGGGGGCAACCAACTGGCACGCTCCATCGTACAATCCAGAGACTTCCCTGTTCTATTTCATGGCCTTGGAATCCTGTAACGTCTTGGCCTTGAAACCTCAGGAATTCAAGCCTGGCCAGACCTACTACTCAGCGGGAGCGCGTCACAGCGAGGGTGACTACAGCCAGAAAATCTTGCTGGCCTATTCTCTCGAGGGAGACCAGCCCACGTGGCGCTATGTCCAGGCAGGCATGGGTCATTCCGCCGGGGGAACGATGACAACGGCAGGAGGACTTGTCTTCTTCGGCGACGATGCGCAATCTTTCGAAGCCGTGGACGCCAAGACAGGCAAACCCCTTTGGCACTTTAATACCGGGCAGAACATCGCGGCATCCCCGATGAGCTACGCTATCCATGCGAAACAATACGTGGCCATCGCTGCCGGGAGCGACATTTTCAGTTTTGCTTTGCCATAGCGCAGGCATCACCTCAACGCTTCGAAGCAAGGTTGGCAATTGACAATGGGAAGACAAAAGACCAAACAAAAAAGGAGGAACGATGTTCTCATCTCTCACCTCTCGACGGGGGTTCACCGCGAGGCTTGCCGTACTCATTCCGGGGATGGCCGCCTCTGACGCCGGCGCCAACGCGGAAGTCCCGTCCCTTCAGGCAGATGCAACCGTCAAGAAGCTCAATTATGAAGGCAAACCCTCAGGAACTGGTTTTATTACGCCGCTCGTCATCCACAACGGACTGATGTACATTGCGGGACAGGGCGCTCACTCTCATGATCCTGAGGGAAAATTTCCCATGGACATCGAAACCCACACCAAAAAGGTGATGGACAACGTTAAAACGCTGGTCGAAACGGGCGGCGGTGGTATGGACAGCATTCTCCAGCTGACCGTTTATTTGACCAAGATTGACGACTACGATGGTATGAACAAAGTCTTCAAAACTTATTTTCCAAATGGCGGTCCCGCGCGGACCACTGTGGCTGTCGCTGCACTTCCCGGGAATTCGCTGGTAGAAATTAATTGCATTGCTGCAGTCACGAGGAAAGGATGAGAAGCACTCCCATGGCCATCAGAAATCTCTGGAACAGGCGAACATTCCTCGGCAGTGCCAGTGTTCTGGCTGGCATGGCGCTCCATGCGCGCAGAGTCCTCGGGTTTACAAAGGTTTCGACTGCCCCCACTGGAATACCTGAAAAACTCACCGGCTTTGGCTCTACTGGAAACGTTTATGAAGAGTTGGGAGTCACCACGGTGATCAATGGGCAAGGAACCATGACCTACCTCGGCGGTTCGCTGCCGCGCCCAGAAGTCGAGGCGGTAATGGCTCTGGGGGCGCAACATTTCGTTCCCATCGTGGAGTTGGAGCAAGCCGCGGGAAAGCGCATCGTGGAACTACTGAAGCTGCCCGCAGACTACGACGCGATTGTCACCTGTGGCGCGGCAGCCGGCATGCAGTCCGGCCTAGCGGGAATCCTCACCGGCAATAATCCCAAATTCATTGAGCAGCTTCCCGATCTCACGGGCATGAAATCCGAAGTTATCATTCAGAAGTCGCATCGCAACGGGTTCGATCATCAACTGCGCGCTACTGGCGTCAAACTGGTCGAAGTGGAAACGCGCGAGGACGTGAAACGGTCCATCAACGGAAAAACGGCCATGATGCACTTTTCAAATTTTGCCAACGCCGCCGGGCAGATCAAAGTTGACGACTGGGTGACCCTGGCGCGTGAAAATCAGATTCCCGCCTTCAACGACGCCGCTGCGGATACGCCGCCCGTCTCCCATTTGTGGGACTATGCCAACATGGGATATGACTTGATCGCTTTCAGCGGAGGCAAAGCGATTCGTGGCCCACAATGCGCGGGCCTTTTGATCGGGAAAAAGGAATTCATCGCTAACGCGCTGCTCAACAACAGCCCTCATGAAGACACGCTCGGCCGCGGGATGAAAGTCGGCAAGGAAGAAATCGTCGGCATGGTCAAAGCCCTTGAATGCTATTTGAATGAGGACCATAGCGCGCTTGAAAAGGAATGGTGGCGTCGACTGGACTCCATTTCCGCGGAGATTACGCGCGTTCCTGGAGTTGCAACCTCGTTTAACGTTCCCGACGTTGCCAATCACGTCCCGCACATGCGCATATTCTGGGATCCGCGGAAGCTCTCTCTCTTGCCCCATGAAGCTGCCAGCGCACTGCGAAATGGCAAGCCCTCCATCGTGCTCAGTTCATCTGAAAGCGGCCTCGGTATGAACTCGTTCATGCTGAAACCCGGAGAGGAAAAAATCATTGTCACGCAACTGGTGCAGCTCTTCAAAGCCCATGCGGTCTGAGAGACCAACACAAAATTCCCTGAAGACGCGGATATGGATTTGCGTGCCCTAAGCCTGAAGTCTTCAAGCTTTTTCGACGAGACTCCTTAAGTCTTAAGGATTACCGGAAATATAACTAAATGGACGCGCAGATTACTTCCCGGCGTCGAACCCCCATCCGCTGGATCCTGGTCTGGTGGCTCTTTGTCCTAAGTGCGGTTGCCTACCTCGATCGCGTGAATCTTTCCATTGCCGGAGCAAAACTCTCCGAGGAATTCGCCATCAGCAACATCCGCCTCGGCCTCGTCTTCAGCGCCTTTCTCTTTGGATACGCGCTGTGCCAAACTCCTGCCGGATGGCTCGCCGACCGTTTCGGTCCAAGGCGTGTGCTTACCGCGGGAGTTCTGTGGTGGGGTATCTTCACCGCGCTTACGGCAGCGATCGCTCATTCCCTTGCCAATGCGGTGATGGTCCTGGCCGTGATCCGTTTTCTCCTTGGCGCGGGTGAAGCCATCATTTATCCTGCATCGAATCAGTTTGTCGCGCGCTGGATACCCAGTCACGAACGCGGCGTGGCCAACGGCATCATTTTCGCCGGAGTCGGCATCGGCGCTGGCGTCACTCCTCCATTTATTTCCTTCATCATGTTGCGTTACGGCTGGCGCTCGTCGTTTTTGATGAGCGCGCTGATCGGGCTCGTTGCTGGCTCCATATGGTTTCTTGCCGCGCGGGACACTCCGGAAGCGCATCCTTCCGTCTCGGCAGATGAGCTCGCCCTCATTCGGCAGGGGATTCCAGAATCGGCTGCAGCCAAAGACGCCAGCCTTCTCCCCTGGTCTACCATTTTGTCGAGTGTAAACGTCTGGATTCTTTCCCTGGCGTATTTCTGCTTCGGCTACGTCGCGTGGGTTTTCTTTAGCTGGTTCTACCTCTACCTCGCCAAGGTGCGCGGCTTGGACTTGAAGGCCAGCGCCGTCTTCGCGACTTTGCCTTTTCTTGCTATGGCCATGTGCAGTCCTTTCGGCGGGGCTATCAGCGACGCGCTCACCAAGCGTTTTGGTTCGCGATTCGGGCGTTGCGGTGTCGCGGTGCTTGGTTTCGCGCTCACCGCGATCTTCCTCGTTTTTGGATCGGCGGCTCAGGACACGCGTCTTGCCAGCTTTGTGCTTGCAGGAGGTGCGGGCTCCCTCTATCTTTCCCAGAGCTCTTTCTGGGCAGTTTCCGCTGACCTCGGCGGAAGATCCTCTGGCTCTCTCTCCGGCTTCATGAATATGGCAAATCAGATCGGTGGCATGATCACCGTATCGTTGACTCCTTTCCTTGCAGATAGATTCGGGTGGAACACGGGATTTCATGTTGCGGCAGCAATCGCCGGACTCGGCGCGATCGCCTGGCTATTGGTCAATCCCAGAGTTACCCTGTCGCCTTCGCCGGGCATTCCTCCGTTTGAGCAAAGAGAAACTGCCTAACCATGCGTACAAAGAATGCTGCCGACCTGGTCAGCCAGAGAAAAGTGACCTTGAAAAGACATGGCAGAGTGAGCGTCTGATATGTCTGTTGATCCAGCAGTACTGAATCCTGCCAACACAACTTTTGTCGGCGAGCCTTACAGTTTTACTGGCTGCACAAGCAATTCCGCTACTTGCAGGTGAACGAACGCAATTACGCCAGCCCCAACGTGCATTTGCCCTTAGCACCACGCCAGGAACATTTGGTACCGCGAACCGGCATTTCTTCCACGGCCCCGGGTTCAACAACACGGACTTCGGCATACTGAAGCGAACTGTCCTTCGCGAGCAAATAGCGTTTGATTTGCTCATCGAATTCTTCAACATCTTTAACCACGCGCAATTCATGAATCCTGGGGGCAACATCAACGACAACGGGAGCTTCGGAATCGTCACGAATGCGCAACCTCCGCGCATCGGGCAGATCAGCGCGAAATTCTATTGGTGATCCGGCAAACGAATCAGGGCAACCGGTCCGTCTGCGCTTTCGTTCGTGTGCTGTGCTAACTTAGTCTGCTCCCATGAATTGCGGATGGACCGATTCGCTGATTGACAAGGGCAGGTTGCCGCGAACTTTGCTGGTCCTCCTTCTCTCGCTCGGCTACGCCGAGGTTTCCCTCGCGCAGACAGCCCAGACTTACCGGCAGCAGGCCACGGAACTTGCTCGTGCCAAGGCGTGGGACGAAGCCATTGCAGCTTACCGGAAGTCTTTGGAGCTTGAACCTAGGGACTCTCTGACCCACTACAATCTCGCTCTCGCGCTGAAATACAAAGGCGATGCGCGCCAAGCTGCGGATGAATTTGAATCCGCATTGCGGCTCAAACCTAACTGGGCGGATGCGCACTACGGTCTGGGCGCAACCTGGTGCGATCTCCACGAGCAGGCCGCCGCTGTCAAAGAACTACGCACCGCCGTCGCGCTCGATCCAGCAAATGCTGGTGCGCACCATCTCCTTGCGCGCATTTACTCGCAGCAAAATAACCCTTCGGGGTCGGAAGGCGAATTGCGAAGGGCGCTTCGCTCCAAACCCTCTGCAGAGCTGCATTTCGAGCTCGGGCTGACGGAAGGACAGCTGGGCCATCCGCAGGAGGCGGCGAACGAGTTTCGCCGCGCCTTGCGCATGAACGCCCGCTTTGCCCAGGCGCATGTGGCGCTGGGCGCTACTCTTCGTCGCCAGGGAGATCATGGTGGCGCGCTCGGCGAATTCCGCAAAGCCGTCGAAATCGATCCCAAAGATCCTACTGCGCAGTATAACCTCGGCAAGGAGCTCAAAGCTGGTGGGGACACTGCTGACGCCATCGCCGCCTTCCAGCGGGCGATCGAACTGAAGCCTGATTTCGAAGAGGCACATTATAGCCTGGGTATCGCATTGCGCGAGCAGGGCCAAACCCAAGCGGGACAGAAAGAGCTTGAGGAACTGAAGGGGCTGCGCGAATTCCGTGCACGGCTGGCTCAATCAAAATATCTTATCCTTCAGGGCGTAGATGCCCTAAATCAGCAGAAACTCGATGATGCATTGGCGCTCTTTCAGAAGTCCATTGACCAGAGTCCGGAATTGCCGACCGGCTATTACTACCTGGGAGTCACTTGGGATCGCAAAGCCGAACCTACGCGTGCCATTGCGGACTACCAGAAGGCGCTTGAGCTTAAACCAGATTATGCGCAAGTCCACTCAAGCTTGGGGTTGCTCTTGTGGCGGCAGGGTGATCGCGACCGAGCGCTCGAAGAGTTCCGCAAAGCCGTCATGTCCGATTCGGACTTGTCGGAGGGGCATTACAACTTGGGCCTCGCGTTGGCGCAATTAGGGGGGCTGGACGAAGCCACTCGGGAGCTGCGGGAAGCCATCAGTCTCGATCCCCACTACACCAATGCACGCATCCAGCTGGGTTTGGTACTCAGCCAGAACAACGATACGGCCGGGGCCATCAACGTCTTCCGGGAACTTGTGCGCCGAGATCCTGGTTTTGCGGAAGGTCACAATAATCTCGGTTTGGTGCTATTGCAGGCCGGCGACATCAACAAAGCGGAGGCGGAATTTGCCGAGGCTGTGCGCCTCAAGCCACGCTATGCGGAAGCGCACTACAATCTCGCATTGGCTCTTCATCAGCAAGGAAAGGAGGCAGGGTCGCGCGCCGAGTTCGAGCGAGCTTTCGAAATTTCACCGGAACTGAGAAACGCGTCTCGCCCTTAGCCATGTATTTTCCAAGATTGGTGGTGTCGCTGGTAGTGGCGGTGGGGATTGCTCTTGTTTGGAGGGCATCCGGATTGGGATTCTCTGCGCCCGGCAGATTCTTGCCCGACGGGACGCAATCAGCGCCGACGGCCAATGCCGCTAAGGTTTGCGAATTTTCTACGCCAGGAGCTTCTCTTTCCGCTCCGTACGTCGCGCAACCGCCAGTGCTGAACACGAATCCCCATTCTCCTACCTGGTCGCACGCATCTTCCGCGTGGATGGAAAAAGACTGCACACACCGGATCGACTATCCGAAGCTCAGAACCGAGGTACGCGCATTTTGGACCGACTCCGACTTGTATCTGCTGTTCATTTCCCCTTATTACGAACTGAATCTTTGGTTGCCACCGGATAACAGCAAGGACCGCCTCAAGCTTTGGGATCGCGACGTGGTTGAGTTTTTCTTGGGCGACAATTGGACCAACATCAATGTTTATCGCGAGTTCGAGATCGCACCCACGGGAGATTGGGTGGATCTGGCCATAGACCGGGATCATGACCGTTATGACGCCGAATGGAACTCCGGCTGGGAGCGGCAAGGGCGAATCGATAAAAAAAACCATATCTGGTATGCGGCAGCCCGCGTGCCCTTGCATTCGGTCAGCGAGAAAAAAGTGGGTGCAGGGACGAAGTGGCGCGTCAACCTTTACCGCATCGATGGGCTCGGCGCCGATCCCCAGCGGCGCTTCTTGTGTTGGCAGCCCACTTGTGTCGTCAACCGCGATCCCAACCACGTGCCTGAACATTTTGGCACCTTGATTTTCGTCCAGTGAAAGGAAGGTAACGGAGGAAACGCATGTCTCTCGCACAAGAATCAAACCGCCGCGGATTCATGAAAATGTTGGCCGCCTCGCCGCTGCTGGCTCAGATTGCTGCTTATCAGTTTTATGAAAAATCCGCCGCGGCGATCGGACTTGACCCGCGCGGGAATGTCTACAGCCGGCTGGGCGTCAAGACGGTGATCAATTGTCGTGGAACATGGACCTATCTGAGCGGTTCGCTGCAATTTCCGGAAGTTCGTGCCGCAGAAGAACAAGCAGGGAAGTATTTTGTCAACATAGTTGAACTACAGCGCGGCGTGGGACGCAGATTGGCTGAACTAACCGGAGCGGAATCCGGAATCATTACATCGGGAGCGGCAGGCGCGATGGCTGCCGCCACCGCGGCGTGCATAGCCGGAAGCGATCCCAAAAAGATCTGGCAACTTCCCGACATTACCGGGTTAAAGCACGAAGTCATTATGGTCGGCGGGCGCAGCGCGTTTGACAATGCCATTCGACTCACGGGTGCAAAGCTGGTCCTGGTCGAGAAACCCGACGACATTGTCAACGCCATCAGCAACGACACCGCAATGATTTACACGACTCACTTGGGAGACAAACTCGTGCGCGAAGCGTCCATCGCCAAAGAGCACAACGTGCCTCTTTTGCTCGACGATGCTGCGGGGATTCCCCCCATCGACAATATCCAGTTATACGCAAAAATGAAACTCGACTTGTATACATTTTCCGGTGGTAAGGGCTTGCGGGGACCGCAGTGCAGCGGGGTACTCCTGGGCCGCAAGGACCTAATCGAAGCTGCTCTGCATAATTCCTGCCCGTTCGAAGGCTCCGTGTGTCGGGCCATGAAGGTTGGAAAGGAAGAGGTCATCGGCTGCCTCACGGCCATCGAGACCTGGCTTAAGACGGATTCCAAGAAACTTTACGCCGAGTGGAACGCGCGCGTGGATCGCGTCGCGAAACTGGTAGAGACAGTTCCTGGCGTGCGCACGGAGATCTACATACCTGATGACGGGAATCGTTTTCCCACCTTGAGGGTATCGTGGGATCAGAAAGCTTGGGGTTTCGGCATCACAGACTGCGTTCAAAAACTCCGCGAAGGAGACCCGGTCATCGAAGTGCTTGGCGTGGACAATCCCAGCATGGTCTCTGCTGTGCGCGAAGGCGTGGAAAAGCCAAATCCAAACCCCAAGGAGCTCAAAGAACAAGATCACATCGAGTTGGTTTCCATGACCATTCAACCCGGTGAAGAAATGATCGTGGGGCAGCGGCTGCGAGCGATTCTAAACGCGGCTCGTAAGGGGAATGCTGCATGAGATTCGCTTTGCTTGTGCTTGCCTGCGTCCTTTTCGCTTCTTTGCGGGTGCAGCCGCATCCCGTAGTGCCGCAATCAGCGCCCCCATCCCATGAGGGCATGGGTTCGCCTGCGGTTGAGGCAGGAGGCTACGCGTACGTTTCCGGGCAAGGGCCCCGCCGCCCTGACGGGAGCATTCCCGCAAAATTTGCCGATCAGGTTCGCCAGGCCCTTGAGAATGTCCGAACCGTGATCGGGGCAATGGGTCTGACGATGGATCACGTGGTTTATATTCACGTCTACCTGGAAGATACAGAACGCTACTCGGAGCTTAACGAAGTCTTCGCCGATTACTTTCGCAAGGATCCCCCCGCGCGTGCCGTCTTGGGCGTGGCGCGCCTTCCTGAGCCTCCCGTTCAGATTACCGCTGTCGCTGTTCGCGATCTCCAGGGGAAGCGGCCCGTGTTTGAGCCGGGTTCTCCCCCAAACAAGGCGTACTCGCCGGGAATGCTGACGCATGACCGCCTATTTGTTTCCACGATGCCAGGGAGTGATCCTGCAACCGGAAATGTTCCTCAAGACCCGGCAGGGCAGGTGAATCTGGCGCTTGATCGCATGAAGTCTGTGCTCCAGGCTGCAGGTCTTGGCATGGCTCACATGGTGTTTGTGAACCCCTACCTGACTTCCGAAGTTCCCATGCGAATCATGAATCAGCAATACGCGCAGCGCTTCGAATTTGGGAACACTCCCGGTCGTGCCACCATCGAGGTTTCCAGCCTGCCTCAAGGCGCGCACATCGCGTACACCGGCGTGGCGGTGCGCGATCTGAGCCAGCGGCGGGCCATACGCCCCAAGAACATGCCGCCAAGTCCCACCGCGAGCCCCTGTGTTTTCGCCGGCGACACGCTGTATTGTTCGGCGAAGAGCGGTTTCATTCCGGGGCCCAATGGCGGGGTTTACGCTGCAACCGCCTTGGACCAAACTCGTCAGACCATGCGGAACTTGTTAGACAACTTGGAAGAGGCCGATATGAATTACAGTCAAGTCGTCTCGACAACCATTTACTTGGACGACTTATCAGACAGCCCGATCTTTGCGAAGGTGTATAAGAAGTTCTTCAGTGGGGCTCTCCCTGCGGAAACCACAGTTCAGCAAATCAAATCTGTTGAACGAAAGCCGGACGCCGAGGGGCACTATCCGGACTTGGAGCAAATGTCTCTCATCGCCGTGCGCGGACCGCGGGATTCGGGCCCGCGGCCGGAACAGGTCACAAGGAGCGAGAGGTTGAGCCGATAGGGACTCCCTTGGAATTCGGGCGAGATGAGGGTGGTTCAGGTTGCGCCGAATATTCCTCCGCTATTTTGCGCTTCGTTGTTTTCGAATCTCCTCCAAGCGCTTCTTCAAATACTCCTGATATTCCTGCAATAGCTTTGCATCGCTCGGGGTGGAATAAATCTCGCTCGACTTGTACTTCCCTTCGTCAAACTTCTTTTTCGTCCACTCATCGTGAATGCGGATCTCATCCGCGCGGTCGAGGACTTCTCTCACCAGTTGTGGCGGAACAAAATACACGCCTTCGCGGTCGCCAACAACGAGGTCACCCGGCATCACCGTCACCCCGCCGATGCGCACGGGAATATTGATGCCCGTTAGCATGACATTTCCGATCGGCGTGGGATCAACGGATCGAAAATAGGCGGGCATATCGATCTCCGCAATTCCGTTGAGGTCCCGGATACTTCCATCCACAACCAGCCCGCCGCCGTTGGTCGCCTTCATGACGTAATAAAAGAGGTTGTCGCCGACGATGGTCCCATTCACCTTCTTGCCAAAAATGTCCACAACCAGCACATCGCCAGGCTGCAGCATATCGATCGCCGTCTGATTCGTGAGCCGCGGAACGCCACGGTCTTTCGCTTTGTTTCTGGCGATTTCGTCGACGTCCGGGCGTAACGGCATGAATTGCACGGTAAAAGCCCTCCCAACCATGGGCTTTCCGGGATGCAGGATTTGAAATCCATCCGCGTACTGGTTGTTGAAGCCTCTTTGCTGAAGAACGGCCCAAACTTCCTCGGAAGAGAGTTCGCGCGCGCGTTCCAGCAGGTCGTTTGGCACTTTGGGCCTGCCGTCGGGGAAGCGGTCAAATGGCTCCAGTGCCGTGTAATCCACTAGATCCTGTTTAGAGAAGCTCATTAGTTGCGCCCGCGCCAATGTAGGTGCAACCAGAGTAAGAACGCACACGGAAAGAGCTGCCTTAGCGCTCAGGCTGTTGAGAAGGCTAGCGGCAAAATCTTTCATAGGATTCCTCCAACGCGGTGAGTACCTTGACTCGCGACTACCCACCCTGTTCATTCACTGTCGCGAGCCGAAAACTCTCAAATGCGCGGGTATTTGTCAAACTCGAAGGCTTGTCTGGACACCGCAATCTCGGTATTGTGTCCTGCAATATTCAAGAAGTGCGCAAAACCGCTGTGGGAGTATACAAACTATGCGCAATAAAAATCGCCCGCTACTGGATCGCCGCGAAATTTTGAAATCCTCCGCCGCCGCTTTGGGCAGTTCGCTGCTCTTAGGAGAATCGATGGACGCTTATCCCAAAGGCGTTAATACCAACTCGCGGCCCTCAGATCTGAAGATCACCGACCTTCGTGTAGCTACCGTTGTGAAGCCAGGGCCCAGCCCTTGTCCGTTGATTCGAATCGATACCAATCAGGGCGTGAGCGGACTCGGGGAAGTACGCGACGGTGCCAGCCCCACTTACGTCCTTTTCTTAAAAAGCCGCATCCTGGGCGAAAATCCATTACAAATCGACAAAATCTTCCGCAAGATCAAACAGTTCGGTGGACACGCACGTCAAGCCGGCGGAGTTTGTGCCATCGAAATGGCGTTGTGGGACATCGCGGGCAAGGTTTATAACGCCCCCGTCTACGCAATGCTGGGTGGTAAATTCCGCGACAAGATTCGCATCTATGCAGATACGGAGGAATCCAGAGACCCCGAAATTTACGCCCAGCGGATGAAAGAGCGCAAAGAAGGAATGGGACTGACCTGGCTGAAAATGGATTTGGGGATCGAGATGGTCGCCGACACGCCTGGTACGGTCACCAATCCCACGGACTTGAACCAATGGGAGGCGAACCAGCTTCCTCATCCCTTCTTGGCGATGGAAGTAACGAACAAAGGTATTGCAATGCTTGAGGAATACGTCGCGGCCGTCCGTAATGCCGTGGGCATGGAAATCCCGCTTGCCATGGACCATCTTGGACATCTTGGGGTGAAGTCCATCATCCGCCTCGGCAAAGCCTATGAAAAATACAACTTGTCCTGGATGGAGGATGTGATCCCTTGGACGTACCCAGACTTGCTCAAGCAGATTTCCGACCAGAGCCCGACCCCCATCCTAACCGGCGAGGATATTTACTTGAAAGAGCCGTTTCGCCTCCTGTGCGAAAGGCATGCCATTAGTAAGATCCATCCCGACCTCGCCACCTCGGGAGGCATCCTGGAAACTCACAAGATCGGGGACATGGCGGAGGAATATGGGGTCCCCATGGCCATGCACTTTGCTGGAACACCAGTCTGCTGCATGGCGAACGTGCATTGCGCTGCCGCCACTCAGAATTTCCTGGCGCTCGAGAATCACTCTCTCGACGTGCCCTGGTGGTCATCGCTGGTCCAAGAAGGAGTCAACAATTCAATTGTGAAACGCGGCTGGATTGAGCTCCCTGATCGACCTGGTCTCGGCGTAACTCTCAACGAGGATGTAGTGCGGCAGCACTTGGCGCCAGGAACAGGCTACTTTGAGCCCACCCCACAATGGGATCATGAGCACTCCTGGGATCGACTCTGGAGTTAGATGGTTGGCAGGGGCGGCAGGGATCAAATTCCTCCAGGCTAAGATCTATAGTAACTTGATTCTGTGACGGGCTCGTCTAGGTTGACACAGCCACTGAACGTGTAAGTGTATCCGGGGTGAGCTGTGATGGTGTCGGTCGATAAGGCGACAGTCTCGTGTGGCACGAGCGCCGTAAGCGGGAGGGATTTGCGGACGTTTTAGGCAGATATGCAAGCAATCACTGCGATTTCGCGTACTCCGCTTTGGCTTGCTTGAGGATGGCGTTTAATAAATCGCCCATACTCCGGGTGTAACGACCTCTAATAAGTGCCCATCAGGGTCGCGAAAAAACAGCGCCTCTGCTCCATATTTCCAAGACTCGCGAAACTCGATCGGGACGCCTTGCGAAACGATCCAATTTTCCCAAGCCGACAATTCCGAACGAGCAATGCCGAATGCGACGTGGATCGACCCGGAGGCGTCTGTGTCGGGGGTCGCACCTTTCTTGAACAGCAACAACACACTGCGATCGCCCGCGCGCATTGCACACAGCCGCGCTTTATCGTCCAGCTTGTCGCCGTCGAGGTCCATAACTTCAAAGCCGAAGACCCGTCGGTAGAACTCAGCCGAGCGCGCCACACTCTCTACGTACAAAGAGGTCTCGAGAATCCCATTCACCCTTGGAGGGGTCTTCGGCTGTTCAGCCATGATACGCAGTTCCTTCCCGCGGGGCTTATGGAGGCTTCTGGCGATTGCTGCATTAGAGCACGATAGTCCAAATTATGCTGCGCCAACTTCCGTTCCGTCGGAGCCACGATAGCAAACCGCACGAGGGCATTCCACATCCTTCCGGCGGGGCATTCGGGTGCGGTTCTAATCAAATATCCCACTCTTTTCCTCACCGGGCTTCAACTACGGCGCCGGGGAGAACGGCGGGTTGGAGGTTCGAGTCCTCCCCGGTTCACCAAATTGTCCTGTGATCTGTTTCGGACCATCATTCTTTCTTGGCAACCGTTAAATCGCCCGGCCTGTCTCCCTTGGACAAGGTCCAGCCGGACGCGAGCGTTAGCTTCCAGCCGTTTCCTTTAACCTCGCCTGCCGTACCGGCACTGTCCTTCGGTGCTTCCACCGCAACGCGCACGAATCTGCCCTGCCCGCGAACGATGAGCGCTCCTCGGCTAGCCTCGAGAACACCCCACCTGTCCGTGACGCGCAGCGTCGTATAGGCGCTGTAAGTGTCGTCAATCGGAATGACACCGTTAGGGTCAAAGCTGAAGTGGAACTGCTCCATCACCGGCAGCGCCAGCACAGGGCCGGTAACCAAACGCTTTTTGTAATCTTCGAGCTGCGCTTTTCGCTGTTCTTCTTGCTGCGTTTCGAGCCAACGGAGCGCTACACCGTCGTAAACGGTTGCCCTTTGCTCTGCGGCTGCGGATAAATCCGGTGGCAGCACAACGCTGTAGGATTGCTGCAGGAGATCTCCCAAGTTCGATTTTGACGTCAAGCTCTTGCGCCACGGTTTGCCCGACAAATCCAACAACAGGCCATAGGCCGGTCCGCTGACATAGGCAAAAGATCGCGAGAAGGCCGGTTCCGATTCCGCCGAACTAAATCGCCCGATGACCGCTTCCACCGCGGCCGCATCGGAAGTGCCTCGCAGTTTGTAACCGGTATAT
>QHYJ01000258.1 GCA_003223255.1 Acidobacteriota bacterium
CGATAAGCGACCGCTGCCGAGCGGCTACGTTGCAAACGCGGTACATGTACATGTGAAATCCGGCGCAAATCTGCTCCGGCCCATCTCCGAAAAGCCAACTGACCAATCAAATGGATTCTTTCGCAGAAGTCCGAGCCGCCGCTTGCATCGCTTCACAGAGTCTTAGCATGCCGGCGGGTTTCCACCTTGTAGGCCAGGACCAACTGTGTCCGTATACATGGCTGCTTGCTGGCCGCAGAAGCTCACCTGTTGAGTGATTCGGGTTCGTCCTTCCACATCTTCAAAGGTCCAGACAAACCTCGCCACAACGGTTTGTCCAGAAGTTGCAGGCAAACTGGATCGAAACGTCGCATTCAATCGCGTGCTCGTCGTGGAACTGGCGCCGGAGCACGATGTGCCGAGCATAGCACGTGAGCGTTCACCCCCGGGCGACTACGTCCAAGCGGGGTTACCGAACATCTTGGTAATGAAACGACATGGTAGCCTTTCATCTGATGCGCCTGAACGGGAAGGCTTGAGATCGATTACGCTGCTTGTTGCTCCGAACTGAAAAAGCTAATTGCAAATCAAGGAAGCGAAAAAGGGCTGGGTCTCATGATATTGACGGCCAAGTGGGGAACCCGGTTCATTGTCGAATATCGAAGGGATTGGAGTGTTCCGATTGCTGAAGATTTAATTCAAATCACCTTCTGTCCATTTTGCGGCGCAAAGCTAAATCGGCCGAGTGGACAAAAACCGTGATAAAGTCAGGTTTTTGATGCACTTCTCTACTACGACGAGACGAAACTGCCTTGAGAGGCGACCAACGAATGCTCACGACAATCCCTCTCGCTGAACTTTGGAACGATTACGGCACCTTAACGAATGAACGCGTCACAAACCTTCACCAATACAGCCTCTAGCTCCGCGAGCTTGTAAGCAAGGGATAGAAGGCGGTTCATCCCGCCAAATGAGGACGGCGCTGGTAATGTCGTGGATTGAATCTTTGACACCCACAGCGCCTCATGTTTTCGGCGCTGATCAATCTTTGCCCATGCCCGCGCCTTAATTCCGACAAACGTCTTTGAGTGGCCCATCCTTAGACGTAGTCGAGGGTGGGGTCCTTCTCTTGTCCCTTTTCTATTTTCTAGGTAAGCGCGCGGCCTTTGCGCGGGAGTGGATTACTTCCGAGTCGGCCATCGCTCGGAGGCGATTATCTAACGAGATTCCAGCGATCAGGGCACTTCTTCACGTCGTTGGTCCCGTACTTGGCGCGGAATTTCTCGACCACGGACGGCACCTGTGTGGCATCATACCGCTGTGACATCTTTTCGTGACCTGCAGACGCTTCCGAAATTTCCTCGTCGAAGAATTCGAAGACTTCAAAAGTAGAATCTATTTTCGAAAAAAGGCAGTTGCGGCGTCTGCCATCAAAAGAAGCCGGAATACATACCGCATTTCTTGAAAGCGCCATTCGGAACCGCACGGGCACAAGTGAAAGGAGGATTGGTGGCAAATTCGTCTTGGCGTTTCACGCGAGAGACTCCCCTGCGAGGTATTCAGGTTACCGCGGCAAGGGCCTCTAGCTTATCCCTACGCAGCCACAGAGCCAAAATGCTGATGGACTGAGAGCAAGTTGTGCAGATCTATTGCGTCCGTGTGGATTGTTCGCGGAGTTCTTGGGCCGACACTTCAACCACTTTGCCATCGCGCCAGATGTAGAGTGGCCGCCCGTCTCGCACGTGTTCTTCGACTACCTTCTCAACAGCTGCTTTGAGAGCCATCTCAGCACGTTGTGCCATGGGCAATTCGAGAATGTTCGCTGGCGGCTTAGTCAGGGTTCCCATATTGTGCAACCAAAGTGTCGTATGCGTCTGGTTTCATTATACGGAGTCTGCCTTGCTCTTTCAATGCAATAACAGACGGCGTTCTCGGTGAGTTGTCAAAGAGAAACCATGAATCCGCCAAAGCACGATACAAGACCAGGAAATTCTTGATTGAGCGATCAAACCGACGGCGGACGTCAGCCTCTGGCACGTCATGACCTCCCTCGGACACCCGACCTCTGATTCTCGACAGTGCCAGATCAACGTTCGATAGCCAGAGAAAGAAGAAGTGCACGGCATAACCCTGGTTTTTCAGTCGACCAATCAATCTTAAGTAACTTCTGCCTGAGAGCGTCGTTTCAAAACCAAAATCAGCTCGGCGCTGTGCCAGAAGATCAATTTCAGTGAGCATGAGTTTACCGGCGCGAAAGGCCGCTGTCTCGGGCGAAAACGGGGCCATGCCTTGAGCGATAAGGTCGGCGTTGACGAAGTTCCGGCAGTCAGCGTAATTCGGCAGGAATTCGCGCGCAAAGGTCGTCTTGCCCACGCCGTTCGGTCCCGCAATGATGTAAATACTCGGACTCATAGGGGAGCGCTGACAATGATAGCGGAGATCGCTCTCGATATGTTCCGAGCCAATCTTTCTTCCCCTCCCAATTTTTCTCATCTTTTTCCATAGCTATGGGTGAGAGTGCCGCCCTCTCCACCACCTCAGTTCGGGAGACCGCCGTTTCTCGATATTTGCTCCAAAAGCCGCGTAAACAAAGACTTCTGAGACAGATTCACATGGCTATGAGTTCGGCGTCTACGATTGCAGCCTCGCACGGCAGCCACCAACACAGACACCATGAATTCAAGGGAAAGAAAATCAATGACTTACAGAAATGGCGGAGAGGGTGGGATTAAACCCTAGTGAGGAAGCGTGAGGAATGGCCTTAGGGGCGTTTGTAACTGATGCGAAATGTACAACTTGCAGCCGCCCTTTTTTGATTCGGCGCACATTGTTGTGAATACGGAGCTTTTTACGTCTCAAATCCTCGTCTAGAAGTACACATGTCCTGATGAAAACAGACGGTTTATAGTTTCCCGTTGTCGCGCTTAGGAGCCGAATAGGCCAGCGAATGGATTCAAAGTTTTGTTGCACACGGGCGCGTAATGCTTAATCAAGCTTTCTTCGACTGCGGCGCGTTCCCAATCGCTGGTGTTCGGCATGCAGTGATACGCAACGTAGAGTGGTCCAGCCCCGCTAGCGGCCCAGCTCCACTCAGGATACTTCTCGTGCGAACGCACAACCCGCGCACCTAGATTAGTGGCCTTACCGAAATACAGCACACGAAACGGGCGTGGAGAGCACGCTGCGTCAACCACAAGCATTGCATAAACGCCGGGGCTCGGTGGGAGCCAAGCGGAAGCAAATACCGTTGGCTCAGAAAATGACCTATCCAGAAAGCGTATCCCTTTCGGCGGGGGAACTGGCGCTGGGGGCTCAGCCAAACCCATCAACTGAGAAAGCGTCATACTGCGAGGCGCTGGCGGCTTATAGTTTTCAAGCAGTTTGGAAAGCGTAGTTGTGGGTGGCTCGGGTGTAATCCATGAGTTTCGGCGAATAATAAAGTCAGTAACATCTACATTGGACTAAGACGGAATTCGAT
>QHYJ01000259.1 GCA_003223255.1 Acidobacteriota bacterium
TCGCTTTGGCGCGAGATTGACGAATTACCAAGCCCCGCCTAGCTTAAGAAATTGATGACGACAGCCGGCCAGAGTCTAAATCGACGCCAGCAGAAAGCCTTGCTGACCTTCCGGTCGGAATCAGTCAACAAATTCCTTCGACAGTGAAAGCCCAAAGTTAAGAGGAAATTCCGTGACTGTTGTCCTCCTTCTGTTAATTTTGCTTAGTGTCTGGATGTGCTTCTACGCTCTAGTAAAACAGCAAGGGCGAATTCTGCTTCGTTTGGACCAAATCGAGGGCCGCACGAAAGTCGCGGGAAGTGCGCTGGAGCACCCGAGCGGCGAAACTGAGTCGGATGAACTTCCGCTTAATGCCCATTTCCCCGCCTTTAGGCTTCCCGACCTGAAGGGAAGAACGATCGCGCTTGAGGATTTCTGCGGCAAGCGCGTTTTGCTTGTTCATTGGAATTTCGAGTGCGGGTACTGCCAGTTCATTGCTCGAGACTTAGCAGACCTCGACAGCGGCCTCGAGAAGCGGAACGTCCAGTTGGTTCTCTTGACCTACGGCGACTCCGAACCCAATCAACGACAGGCAGAGGAACATGGTCTGAAGTGCCCTATGCTCCTCATCAATAATGAGAAAAGCCCCTCGCCTTTTAGCAACCAAGGCACACCGGTAGCTTATTTGTTAGATGAGCAGGGACGCGTGGCCGCGCCATACGCCAGTGGCGCGGATCAGGTCATCGCACTGGCCCGTCACGCAGCTACCGGCGAGATCGGCGCTTTTCAGGCCGGCAAACGTCAACTTCAGCGCAGCAAACTTCCCGGCGTGCGGCCACTCTCCGAAAGCCGGATCGAACGGAACGGGCTGAAGGTCGGGACTCCCGCACCTGCGTTTCGTCTTCCGGATCTCCAGGGACGCATGATTTCGTTGGAGGAATACCGAGGTCGGCGCGTGCTCCTTGTCTTCAGCGATCCTCAGTGCGGACCTTGTGACGAACTCGCCCCGCATCTGGTCCGCTTGCACGAAAAGCATTCCAATAACGGCTTGGCCCTGATTCTTGTCGGACGGGGCAATTCAGAGGAGAACCGCCGTAAGGCGCATCAGCACGGGTTTCAGTTTCCCATCGTGGTTCAGGAAAAGTGGAAGCTTTCGAAAGAATACGGAATTTTCGCCACGCCCGTAGCTTTTCTGATTAGAGAGGACGGCGTGATTGCTAGGGACGTGGCAGTCGGCAAAAACGCTATTTTGGCCCTTGCCGGGGACGGCGTGGGCGCATCAGAGGAGGAATCGTATGAGCGCATTTCTTGACGATGTATCACGGATCGTTGCCAGTCCGCTTTCCAGACGGAAAACGCTCAGGCTAGTTTGTGGAGCGGTTGTTGGCGCCGTGTCAGCATCCCTGGGCTTCGGCAGGGCGTCCTGGGGCTCCGGTAGCCCCGACCCCGGACCCGCAGGAGCTGCTGTCACCTGCCCTAAGAATCAGACCGCGTGCGGCAGTCAATGCTGCAATAGCAACCAGAGTTGCTGCAAGGGGAAGATATGCTGCAATAACAACCAGAGCTGCTGCGGGACTGGGAGTGCTCCGAAGTGCTGTCCGCCGAGCAAAGTGTGCTGCAACGGCCTCTGCTGCACGCCCGGACCGTCGCCTAGCACTCCTTGTGTCCCTTTGGGTAAGTGCTCGTAAATTTAAGCCGCGGGAAGAGTCTTGGCCCCGTTGGACCGGGCGAACCTCATATCAACCGTGCAGGGTGCATGAGTTTGCGGCAATTTGGCGTTGCGCGAGTCGAAGTCTCACTTCAGGAGCGTTCTCGGTCGCTGCCCTTCCTGGTGGTGGTCAGCGCTGTGAGCTTGCTACTCGGAGCGGAAATCTCGTTAGTTGGGATCGCTTCCTCATTTGAGAGGCCTTCAACGGGTCGTGTGGTCTCGCTCCTGGATGCGGACGATGCTCAGATTCAGCACCGGCTCGGGCAAGTCTATGCGGAGACCGATACGAATAAAAGCGTTCAATATCTGCGCAGGGCCGCAGAGCTAAGCCGCTACAGCCGGCTCTACTGGTCAGACCTAGCCTCAGCTTGTCAATCTATCGATGACACACAGTGCGCCGACTGGGCTGCGGAACATCTGTTGAGGCTTTGCCCCATGGTGCCCTATTACCATCAGCTCGCGGCTGAGTCTTATCTGCGAAGGAATCGACTTGATGAATCTCTCGCGCAGTTCCGGCATTTATTGGAACTTGACCCAATATACGCGACGGGCACCTGGGCCGATCTTCTAACCGTGCTCGAGCCCGACGTCATCTTTCAAAAGGTGTTGGCTAATAATAATAAAATTGACTCGACGGTTGGGGTGGGCTACGTAGATTTCTTGAGCGCCCAAGGCGACA
>QHYJ01000261.1:0-4117 GCA_003223255.1 Acidobacteriota bacterium
AGCGTTTTCTGACCTGCGGCAAGCCGGGCTGCCGATGCGCCCGAGGTGAGCGACACGGACCGGTCTGGTATCTGAGTGTCAGCTTAGACCAATCACACCGAACGGGCACCACGGTGCCCGCCGATCAACTCGAGCAGGTGCGACGCGGCATTGAAAGCTATCACCGTGTGAGCGAGCACCTGGAGCAAATATCCGACATTAACCGCGAACTGCTGCGCCGCGCGAAGGGCCCGCGGCGAGCGCGGAAGAAAATGCGGAAATGAGGGCCCTCGAGCCGGGAAAGAGAGGATTTGCAGCCTTACCGAGGAAGAAACCGGGCGACCTCCCGAAAGGAAATACGATAGAGGCGGGTCCCGCTCGCAGTGGCAGCAGCCGTAGGCGCGTGCACTCTGAGTGTAAAGTGCCGTTCAGAAAGCGCCGCTTCCCGTCTGATGCTTCACCCGGTCCGCGGCCCTGACCCGGTATCCCCGCTTTATCGACTGGGTGGGCCGCTCTCGTCTCCGACTTGGTCCTGAGGCCCGAAAAACGGCATGCGAATCTGGCCAACCCCGCGTCCCGTGGTCTAATGCTGTGTTGAGAAACCTTTTGAACGACCGCCGAGGTGCTCTGTGCGAAGTTTCTGCTTTTCGTCCTGCCCTCGGTTCTGTTGATTGCTATGCTAGGCTCGAAGAGCCATGCGAGTTAAAATCAACTCTCCGAGGCTTGTAAAGCCAAACTAATTCCCATGGAGCTGATAGCACTGTGCCAGCAGGATCCTTTGCAGGTGACGAATCGAGGGTGGACCTACCTCACGAGCAACTCTGGCGAGTGTGTAAGCGCTTGCCTGATGATTATGAGCCATATGGAACCGAGGAGCGCGCCACCGGCGATTGCTCCTCCGGATGCAAGTGGTATCACACCTTGAGTGGCAAGGCCTCCTACGATTGGGGCATTTGCGGAAAGCCCAAAAGCCATCGCGCCGGACTCTTGACATTTGAGCATCAAGGCTGTCCGCGATTTGAGGCGGACTGAATAAGATATCACTGCTTTGAGACCCCATTCTCTGTCATAAGTGAGATTAAGAAATTTTTGGTGCCTCATCCCTGACGCACGAACCACGAGCTCAATCGTCACGCTCGTTGAACTCCCATGGCGGCCAACCACGGGGAAGGGCGCCGTAAATATTGCTGTACGCAAGCACGATCGCGGGTGCGGGCTTGTGCTTTAAATCGTCCGTGGCCTCGCGGTGCCTGTTCGAGTTCAGCTCTCATTTTTTCGATTTCGTAACTCCTTCGACCGTCCGACCTATCGGAGGGAAACTCGATCAAGTGCAGTCGCGGAAGACGATACCGCCAATCCAACAACCTATCCTTCAATCGGCGGAAGATCATTTCATAGACGGGCGTCAAGTCGGCGCGCTCGGAGACCCAGAAACTTCCCATGTAGAAATGTATATATCTTTCTCTTTGCGGTCGAGACAAATAATATTTGCGGCGCGCGTCAAAGCCGGGGAGCGCGGCGCGAATATGATTGACGTAGACGACCTGCTCGTAGGATGGGTCCTGGAAGATCAAGGAATGCTGGAGAAAGGCCTGTTCCCGACCGTCCGTGAGGGGACCTTTCATTTCGTCAATCAGGATCTGTTACATATTCCGTTTTTCTCACCACAGATAGCGAATAATTTGCTTGCCAAAATAGAAGGCATTCTTCCGAGATCGCAATCCGTAGGACTTTCAACAGACATACCGTTATCTTCCGCCCTCATACATGCATTCAATTCGGCAGAAGAGATTCAGACCCGCTTTCAATATAGCCAAATAGAACCATTGCACGTCTTGGCGGCTCTGCTGGCAGAGGAATCGAGTCAAGGCGTCAAGCTGTTGCATGACTCTGAAATCACGCAAGAAAAGGTGCTGCTAAAGCTGGGCAGTGCCACCGAGAATTAACTGGACGGTATATTGGGACGACCACTCGCACGAATCATTCAGCACGACATTGTAATCGGCACGCGAGCGGCACCCTGCCAAGGCCTTTGGCTCGAAGGACACCGTTGTGGTGATCGAAATCTTTAGCGTGAGCGGACCAGAGTCTTGGCACAGCAGAGACCGTACCTGTCACTTCGCCATTGGCCTCCCACTTTATCGCGGGTCATGGACACTTACGTAGCGGGCGCGAGTCCCTGCATTGGCGCTGCCCGTAAAAGCGACGCCCACGATGGTGTTTGACACCCGCGATGGGAAGTCCTGCGCCGTGTCCGGGTTAGCTACGACGTGATCAAGAACTTTTTTAGATCAACATAGGCTTGCATGTACCACGGCACCAGGAAAGGTTTGTAGACGTTGACCTTCGACGCTACGAGCACTTTGCATGCGAGGCGTACTCACGCGTGGTGGAGCACGGCGAGCGCAGATCGCGGATTTCATTCGCCGAGCGGATGCCAGAGGATGCTTTCTCCTTTCCTCGCAGCCAGATGGTGGAGCTGGCTGCACTCGTTCTCAAGGCTGCTCGTGATCGCAATGGTTGGAGGGTGATCCGAGAAGCAACCGTCATCCGCAAAACCGGAATGCCGGCGAAGATCCTCACGAAACCTCAGAACGATCTTATCGCCGAGGGCCGCCCGGTTCCCATATTTCAAGTAAAAGTGTTGAAAGTCTCTCGGCTGGGAAAACAGAAAAGGGCCGCTCGTGGCTAGCTTGGCTAGCTCTTGAGATAGATCGCGCCAATTTCAAATGCTTCCTCTGGGGTTCCGTGAAACGTGCCGTTGCCGAACACGCATGGCTCGTACTTCTCGTGACTATAGGTGTAAAACGCCATGGTCCACGCCTTCTCGTCGCCAAAATATCGCAGCCGGCAGAGGTGTAACGGGACAACTTGCCGGGGCTCGGTGTAGGCATCGATGTAGCACAGCGCGCCGCGGAAGCGAATGTCAAGACGAGTGAATTTGCCGTCGTAATGGGCCTGGGCGTAAGCACGGATTCTCCGTCAGTGCGCAGCCGAACCGCGGGAGGGATCTTGACGCCACCAACATGAGGATTGTAGACCCATGTGCGCATCACTTCAGTTCAGAGGCGGATCAATCCATTCGACGTGCACGCTGTCGCCTCGCATTCCGCACACGACCACCTGCCTGTGATCATGGAGATGATGCACCTGCTTGTACCTAACCAATGCGGCGATCAGAACCTCGGCGTCCGAAGATGTCAATTCATTCCACAAGCCCGGATTTGAAGTTTCGAAGTCCCTGAGAATCGGACGATAGTCAGGGGTTCCGAAGCCCGCGGCGCGATTCCATGCCATATGCGCCAAGAGTAGCGCAGCATGAGCCGCCTCCGACGACGGTTGCGCCTCGGGCTGCCTGAGCACAGTACACGCCATCTTCTTGATGATATCCGAAAGGGGGCGCCTGATGGCTTGTCTCTGCATATTCCGTTCTCCTCCGCGCTCGGCGGGACGGATTATGAGCTCAAGAAGTCAGACGGGCAAGGGGCTGCCTTCGTTGCGACGTGTCTACGAACTGCTACCACGTGAGCACGCAAAATCAGTTTTTGCATTGGATAACGAGTACGTCGTGTCGGGATTGACGGCAAGCAACAGCGCCGCGGACTCGATTGGAACCTACAGGTCCATCATTTCCAGTCGCGAAGCAAGCTTGGGCTCGAGTTGCCGCCGCAACTCCGACCAACCGACATCGTGGATGGCCCGGGACAGACGGCGGTTCTGCCCATTCCTTTCACGTTCAAGTCCTCAACAAAGATCTCCGCGTGATCTTTGCTGATCCCGGTCGTGAACTTGTGAAGGAAATCTTTGCGGATATTGGCAAGGCGCCAATGACAACGCGCTAGCCGCAAAGCGGCTTTCGGTGCGAATCGCGGGGCTGGACGCGCGGCTGCCGCAGCCCCATAATTCAGGCGCGACATGGACCATCGGGAAATGCTTCGCACTCATGGACCCCAATTCGGAAAGCTCATGGAAAGCGCGGTTTGGACCCTGTCGAAGCGCGGTCCGATTGAGACACGGTTAGAAGTGGAGGTCATGCCCTGGACACGCAAGCTGCTTACGACGTAATCGTGGTGGGCTCGGGCGCAGCGGGTGGCATCGCTGCCTACGTCCTGACAATAAAAGGTTTGAAGGTCCTTTG
>QHYJ01000261.1:4357-4908 GCA_003223255.1 Acidobacteriota bacterium
GGTCCACTCGACTTCAAGCCCAAGAGCCTTCAAGACGGGTGGGGAGAAGATTGGCCCATCGGCTACGAAGATGTCGAGCCCTATTATGAGCGAGTCGAGCAGCTCATCGGTGTTTCCGGAAGTTCCGAAGGGGTTTACAACACGCCTTCGGGCAAACGCCTGCTCCCCCCCTTCAACCCTCGGTGCGGCGAAATGCTGATCCGGAAAGGCGCCGCAAAGTTGGCCATCAAGGTGATGCCAAAACCGCTGGCGGTGCTGAGCAGGCTCTACGATGGCCGCCCTCCCTGTCACTATTGCGGAGCCTGCAACTGGGGCTGCGACGTAAGGGCCCGGTACAGCAGCTTGGACGTTCTCATCCCAAAGCTGTCGCGCCGAAAAAATTTCGAGCTGCGGACCAACGCCGCCGTCCACACCATCCTGATGGACCGCTCCACCGGGAAGGCGCGCGGTGTCACCTACATCGACACGCGCAACGGCCTCGAGTACGAAGCCTATGGCAAGGCCGTGGTGCTCGCCGCCTCCTTGGTGGAATCCATCCGCATACTGATGAA
>QHYJ01000260.1:0-28470 GCA_003223255.1 Acidobacteriota bacterium
ATGTGAGCGTTCTGGAGGCGCTTTCCCACGTTCACGAAGTGATCGCGAATCTCAAGCAGGTCGCCGGCTATCCGGACATTCACCTGCTTCGTGGTGCCGGAGTTCAAATCGTAGAGATGCAAAGAGCCAAACTGCTCGTAAACAATGGCATAAGGAGCGGCGGAAGCTGACTTCAGATCCAGTCCACGATTCTCCAGCTCCTTCTTGGCCTCCTTTGAACGCATATCGTAGGAAAACAGGGTCACCGGCCCGTCCCGGTCGGACAGGAAGTAGATTTTGTCCCCCACCCACATAGGGTTGAAGTCGTTGGAATTGTCCCGAGGAATCTTCTCGATTCGTCCACTGGATAGGGTGGCGATCCAGATTGGAGTCGTCTGCCCACCGCGATACCTCTTCCACGCCTGTTGCCACTGCGCAATCGGGACGTAGGCAATCCGCGAACCATCTGGCGAAAACGAACCTTGTTGTGCCATGGGAAGCGGCAGTTCGGCAGGGAATCCGCCATGGACTGGAGCAGTAAAAAGCCGGTCGAAATAGGAGAAGCTGTTTCGTGCGGAACGGAAGAGCACCTGTTTGCCGTCAGGCGTCCAACCCACGGCAATGTCATCGCCTGGGTGATACGTAAGCCGTTTGGGAAAACCGCCCTCCGCGGGCATCACAAAAACATCGACATTTCCGTCGTACTCGCCGGTAAATGCGATTTGTGTTCCATCCGGCGAGAACATCGGATCGGTCTCCACACCGGCTCCGGTCGTAAGTCGCTTAGCGTCGCCACCCTCGCGCGGCACGCTCCAGAGATCTCCCGCATAGACAAAAATGATCTGCGTGCGACTGAGCGCAGGTTTTTGCAGGAGCAGAGGTGAATTGTCTTGAGCGGCACAAACTGTCGCCGCCAGAAACAGGCATAACACCCAAACGAAGCGCGGCATGTGAGACCTCCGTTTCAGGACGCTTAATATAGCGCAATTCGCAGAAGGCGTGCCTTTGAAGCAGCCATCTATCCATCGCGTCATGGCGCCGATGAAAACGGAGTTGTTTCCATGCAAGCCAGGGCACCAATGAACCTTGTCTAGCTGTTGGAAAAGACACAAATGATTTGGTCCCAAGCCGTCGTTGGGAGAATTAACCACCCGGATTACGGTGAAACCAGAAGGAACCGAATTACTTCTCCTTAGCCGACGATCCAGAAGTTGTCGCAGGGGCTCTCGGATTGAAGCTCAAAGCGGGCGGCGGTCACGAGCGTTGATCGAAAAAAGCCGGCGATCACAGCTACGGGCTGGAAGATCGTTGTGTCTGTAGCGGTCGCTGTTTTCTTGGCGATTCTGGCAGCAGGAGCGCTTTTGTGGCGCGCGGCAGGGGCGCCGGTTGACGGAGAAAGACACCATCGTGCTGGCCGATTTCGCCAACTCCACCGGCGACACCGTGTTCGATGAGACGATTTTGTGCTCGCGGATCGTAGCCGACGAGCGTGATTCTGTCAGGTCACCAAATCAACTTGAGTGCAAATTGAATTTGGCGGGATGGCGTCTGTGTGGAGGTAATGAGGCCGGCGTTACCGATGGGATTTCCCATCGAATCGAACACGTTTCTGTTGTCGAGGGGCGGAGAAAAATTGGCGTGGTTTACGATGTTAAAGAACTCTGCGCGAAACTGGACGTTGAAGGCGTCGGAGATTCTCTTGATGAAATTGTTTTTGAACAACGAAACATCGAAATTCACCAGGCCCGGGCCGATCAGCGTGTTGCGTCCCAGGTTGCCGCGCAGGTTGAAACATCGCAAATCTCCGGGAGGGAGCTGCTCCCGAGCACCGTTCGGACCGATCGGTGGCGCCGGGTCGCAGTTGGCAGTGAAAAAGGATTGACTGGGGGCCGTTGGAACGGTGAAGCACTGCGTTTTGATGTAGTGATTCGGGTTCCCGGGGTTCACAAGAGACCCACAGCCCACGCCGCCAAGCAAATCAGGCACATCCACGCTAGGGTCTGTGCCCGAGACGCCGAGCGTGTCTCCCGCGAAGCCCGGCGTGAAGGGAACGCCCGTACTCACCTGAAAAACTCCTCCAATCTGCCATCCTCCTAATCCCCAATTCGCGAGCCCCGACTTCCACATCGGCGTGCCAAGTTCCCACGTGTAGTTCGCGCTCAGGCTATGGCTCACGTTGAAATCCGCCAGGCCCCGATTGAGCCGGAGATTGAAAAATAACGGACTCGAGATGGAGTTGGTGTATTCGTCTCCGACCATGCTTCCCGACCCAGTGTCGATCGTCTTTCCCCACGTGTAAGAGCCCGCCAACTGAGAGTTCCGTCCGATCTTCTTCTTGACCTGCACTTGAAGCGCGTCGTAGTAGGCGCGGCCATCCCAGAAGCCCGCAGTGATTCGCCCTGCGTTTGCGTTCAGGCGCGTGCCGCTCCCGATAGGCACGGGCCAAACATAGCTTTGGGGAGTGAGCGTTACCGGCAAAACGATGTCCGCTTCTTCGGTGCGGAACGGTTGGTGAATGGCGCGCGAGCCCACATACCCAACCCTCAAGCTGGTATCGGCCGAGAGTTGGCGTTGCATCGTGAGGTTCCACTGCATCACGTAATTGCGGCCGGGATGCGGCTCGAAGAACGCCTGCCGGAACGTATTCGTCGAGACCGTGAGCGCCGCAAAAGCCGCGCTTGGAAACTTTCCGGGATTGCTCGCGCTTGCGGATTCAAAAAACGGCGCCGAAAACAGCTCATTCATTTGAAACAAATAGGGCAGGGGCAAGACGTCGAAGACTCCGAAGCCGCCGGAAACTGAGGTCTTGCCATCACGGAAAGGATCCCAGGAAAATCCCGTGCGCGGCTCGAAGTTCAGAAGCGTGGGATTAGAAATCAGAGGATCTCCCAAATGAGGAGTGGCGTCGTTAAAGTTGCGGAGAATCGTCAGCTTGCCCTGAACCTCAGTAATGACCGTGGACATTTCGTAGCGCAGCCCCAGATTGATGGTGAAGTTCGGGCGCCAGCGCCAATCGTCCTGAGCATAGGTTCCCAAAATGGTTTGACGAATGCCGCGCGGGCTGATGGCACTCGGGATGGCCGCGCTCAGCGAGATGGGGTGGTTGGTGAGGAAGCCGGAGAGCGAATCGAAAAGGAACTCACCGTTTGGACTGCTCACCCCAAGTTCGTTATCGCGAATGCGCTCGACGCCCACGCCGAATTTGAGGGAGTGGATTCCGCGGGACCAGGTGAAATCGTCGTAGGTCTGAATCGTAGTCCAATGGAAATGATAGTTTGTGGGTGCGCCGATGCCGCCGGTAAACGAGGTGATTCCAGGCACGATTATAGCCGCAGCATTGTGGCCGGGAACCGTAGCGAAGGAGGGATCGGCAGCGGCGGGATTTCCCGACGGGAAGGTTAGGCCCGTGGAAGCAACGACTCTGTAGATACCGAATCGCAAAAAGTTCAGCAGATGAGGATTAAACGTATGGGCTTCGCTGACGGTAAAGAATTGCCGGCGCGAATCGTAGCCGGCTCGTTTGTTGTTTAGTTCATCGGGCTGGCGGACGGTTCCGCTGTCAAACATGTAGGTTGCGGAAAGCGTGTCCTTGGCGGAAAATTTCTGGTCGACCCGCGTCGTAAAGTAATTCTCCGGCGTTACTTGCTGTCCTGAAAAGGTGTAAATCCCAGTGTCGCCAGGTCCGAGCAATCCGCCGTTCGGCAGAGGGTAAAAGGCGTTGACGAAGCGAAGGATATCCGGGTCGACCGTGACCGCTCCGGTCGACAAATCCCCTGCGCGTGCCGCTGGCGAAGGAACTGTATCCACCTGCGTGACGCCCAGAGATTGCCGCAGGCCTTCATAATCTCCAAAAATAAAAGTGTGCTCCTTCCAGAGCGGGCCGCCTGCGGAAGCTCCAAATTGATTTCGCCGAAACGGCGGTCTTGTAGCGGCGTCGAAGAAATTCCGAGCGTCCAGCGCGCTGTTGCGGATGAATTCGAAGAGGTCGCCATGGAAAGTGTTGCTGCCGGACCGCGTGGTTGCACCTACTACTCCGCCGGAAGAACGGCCAACCTGTGCTGGGTAGTTGCTGGTGAGCACGGTGAACTGCTCGACTGCGTCGACACCCAAATTGACTCCGAGGGCGCTGCCCGGAGAGCCGTTGGCATAGTCGTTCACGCTGATGCCGTCCAGGCGCGCATCGTTTTGACGCGGCCGCCCACCGGAGATGGTCATTTGCGTTCCAAAACCATATTTGCCTTGCCCGGAGGATTGCGTGCGAGCAGTCTCGACTCCCGGCTCAAGCGCAGCCAGATCGGAGGCAGAACGCCCATTCAAGGGGAGCTCGAGCACGCTTTGCGAGTTGACGACCCCGCTGACGGTTGACGAAGCCCTCTGTTCGCTGCCCGAAGACAGGGTCAGATTGGCCACTTGGTCCTGATCTGCATTTATGGCCACGAAGGCGCGGACGGAGATAAATCCGGGAGCTGAGGCAGAAACCTCATAGTTCCCTGGCGCCAGATTCGCCAGTTTGTAGGACCCGTCCTCTCCCGCCTTTGTGGAAACAGTGCTGCCGCTTGCCAGATTCTTGACCGAAATCTGCGCAGTCGGAAGGGGAGAGCCGGAGGCCGACTTGACCGTGCCGGAAAGGTTTCGTGCCGGCATCTGCCCAAGAGCGGCAAGAGGAATCCACAGGGCAAGGGCCACGCTGACTCTGGCCGCAGGAATCGCTCTTGAAATCCGATCGAGCTGACGGCTCACGGTTGTTCTATCCGGAAGGCGGTTCATTTTAGCGCCCTAATAGAATCGCGCAAACACCGCTGCTAAGAACTTCGATCCGCAGCGAGCTCTCCGGCCAGATGGTGCCGCAGAGCGCTCTCATCGAGTTCGTTTTCCCAACGAGCAATCACCAAGGTAGCGACGGCATTGCCAATCATGTTGACAATGGCGCGGCACATACTCAGGAAACGATCGATGCCCAAAATCAACGCCATTCCGGCGACCGGTATCGCGGGGATGACCCCCATGGTGGCAACCAGGGCAATGAAAGCGGCTCCTTGCACCCCGCTCGCGCCCTTGGAGGTAAGGAGGGCGACACCCAGGACGGTGAATTGCTGAAAGAGAGTCAGATGCGTGTTGGTCGCCTGAGCCACGAATAATGCCGCAAGGGTCATGTAGAGACTGGTGCCGTCGGCGTTGAAGGTGTAACCCGTGGGGACGACCAGGCCGACAAGAGTCTGGGAACAACCAAGTTTTTCAAGCTTGGCCATGAGCGAGGGCATGACCGGTTCTGAAGAACTGGTGGCTAGGACAACGAGGAGTTCCTCGCGAAGAAACCAAAGGAAGCGCAAAATGCCGAAACCCGCCACGCGCGCGATTCCCCCCAGTACAACCACGACGAAGAACAAGGCCGTGATGTAGAGAGTGGCCATCAACTTTGCGAGAGGTCCGAGGGAAGCCAGACCATATTTTCCGATGGTGAAGGCCATTGCGCCAAAGGCGCCTAGGGGAGCAAAGCGCATCAGGAGGGCCACCACGCCGAAGACAATCCGCGTGAGAGTATCCAAGAAATCGACCAGTGGCTTGCCACGCGAGCCGGCGAGAGATAAAGCAAAGCCGAAAAGAAGAGAGACGAGAAGGACTTGCAGAATGTCACCTTTGGCGAAAGCGTCGAAAACTGTGGTTGGAATAATGTGGATCAGAAAGTCGGTAACACTCTGCGCTTTGGCTTGTCCCGCATATTCGGCCACCGCCTTGGGGTCGAGCGTGGCGGGATTGACATTGAAGCCGCTACCCGGATGAACCAGGTTCCCGACGACGAGTCCGATCAGCAGCGCAAGCGTCGAGACGACTTCGAAATACAAAAGAGCCTTGCCTCCGACACGGCCGACTTTCTTCATGTCTTCCATTCCAGCAATCCCGGTTACCAGGGTGCAAAAGATCACCAGAGTGATGATCATAGTGATCAACCGAATAAAGGCGTCTCCGAGCGGTTTCATCGCAACGGCAGTGTGTGGGCTGACATAGCCGAGGACGATGGCCATGACGACACCGAACAGAACTTGAAAGGAGAGTCCCGTGTAGAAAGGCTTCTTACGCGGAAGCGAGATCCTTGCGGTTGCAGCGGGAGGAATCTGCATCACTCAGCCTTTTTGCAGCGCCTGACGAAGTTCGCGAACATCGCGCAGAGTCTCGAGTGCGACCAGCTTGTCGATCAGCGTGGAGCAAGCAGCAGCACCGAGGACCGGAGTGATGAGGTCGCGGGCCTTGGCCACGACCTCGTCGCGCGTCATGGGATTTTCCGCAGTGCCACGGACGTCACGAATCCACTCGCTGAGTTGCGCGCCATCCGCGAGCGTGAGTTCGACGATGGCCTCGCGGCGTGGGCGCCGCGCATCGATGCGCGGATCGGCAGCCACTTCGACTTTGGCGCGCTGTCGCAAAACGGCCGGATCCTGCATGCGCGCCTTGTCGTGCGCCGAAGCAAAGGTGACGGTTTTATCAAGGAGCATAATGGCGACCATGTGTTGCATGCAGATGTCTGGCATTTCGCGGTTACTGACGGTGTTCGCTTCATCGCTGGCGATGCGCACCACAACTTTCTGCACGTCATTCGCAGTGATGGATCGTTTCTGGAAGAAGCCTGTAAGCGCGTCGAGCGGCGCCTGGATCGGAGAGCCCACGGTCCACTTCTTGATGTTGGTGCGGGTGATTTCATAGCGCTCGCCGAGCCTGTTGATGAGCTGAGACGCGTCGGCCTTCAGTGCGCCATTTTCCCTGGGCGCGTAGGCGTCGAAGAAGTTGTCGGGCCCCGAGAAAACGTCGTCGACGCCGGTCCAGCCCGAGCGAATGAGCATGGCGGTGGTCACGCCGGCGGCGGCGGGTTTCCCTCCGAAAAGAAAAGCCTTTTCCATGTGCTCCGCGTCGCGCGCCCAGGCGCCGATTCCCGAAGCCTGCTGTGCAGAGTAATCCAGCAGGAACCGGAACTGTTGCGGATTTAAGCCGGCCGCACAGCCAGCGGCCGCGGCTGCGGCAAACGCGGCGACGGTGCCGTGCGTGCTGCGATGCGTGGCCGCTTGGTAAGCCGGACCGCCCATGCACATGGTTACGCGCGGGCCGACATCATAGCCGAGCGTCACGGCGCGAAGGAAGTGGGCGCCGCTGATGCCGAGCAGCTCCCCGGCGGCAAAGGCAGCTGGCACAACAGAAACGCCGGGATGCGAGCGGGAAGGACCGTGGGAGTCGTCGGTTTCATCGGAATGGGCGAGGACGCCATTGGTGAATGCGGCTTCGATGGGGCCGCACACGGTGCGGGAAGCCACTACGGTTGCGACCTCCTTTCCGCCGTAAGCCTGCGCAAACTGCAAGGCTGCGCGACCAGGTGGCAGTTCGGAACCGGAGATCATCGCGGCAAACGTGTCCAGGACATGATGCTTGGCTTTTTCGACGACTTCCTCGGGAAGTGGGCGTGTCGCGGCCTGACTCATGTAGCTGCTAAGTCTTTCCATGAGCGGGCTGGCCGCAGGAGAGGGAAGAGGCGGGTCTTGGCGAACGTAAGGTTGGGCAAGGGCAGAGCCGGATGGAAGAGCGCTAGAAGCGATGGCCAGGGCTGCAAACTCGAACAAGCCGCGCCGTGAAAGAGTCGGACACGTGTTGCAAGCCGGTTCGTGACTCCGTTCATCAGATCCCATTTCTGTGCTTCTCCTTGCTACAGATGGTACCGGAGGAAATTGCTTCACAAACGCGCTCTGAAGAAGGCCACCCCGCCGCGTACTGACGATATGTCAGCGCGCAATTTAGTACCTGAAAAAAGGATTAATTTTTCTTTAGAAAGAAGAAGCGGTTTCCGCGACCCTTGCCAAAGCCGCGCCCGCTAGCCGGCAAGTTCTTTCATGACGCGATATAAGTTCTTTTTTGCTTCGAAACCGATACCGGGAAGCTGTGGCAATCCGACGTAGCTGTCTTCGACGGCAATCCCGTCAGCGAATCCGCCAAAAGGCTGGAAGACGCCGGGATAGGATTCATTGCCGCCGAGGCCCAGGCCGGCCGCGATGTTGAGCGACATTTGGTGCCCGCCATGAGGAATACAGCGCGTGGGAGACCAGCCGTACTCCGTCAGCATTTCGAGAATGCGCAGGTATTCCACGAGGCCGTAACTGAGCGCGCAGTCGAATTGCAAAACATCGCGATCACGACGCAAGCCCGCGTAACGGATAAGATTTCGCGCGTCCTGGAGGGAAAACAGATTTTCGCCGGTGGCCATCGGCCCGGAATAATGCTCCGCGAGCTTGGCCTGAAGCTCGAAATCGAGTGGGTCGCCGGGTTCCTCATACCAGCGAAGACCATAAGGAGCGAGTGCCCGCGCATAGGCCAAGGCGGTGTCCAGGTCGAAACGGCCGTTGGCGTCGACTGCCAATTGATCCGGTGTTTTTAGGATTTTCAGCACGGCTTCGATACGCCGCAAATCTTCGGAGAGCGGCGCACCACCAATCTTCATTTTCACGACGGAGTAGCCCAGGGCGAGGTAGCTGCGCATTTCGTCCTGCAAGGCGGAGAGATCTTTGTTCGGATAGTAATAGCCGCCGGCGGCGTAGACGAAAACTTTGGCGTCGAAACGTCCTCCGCGGTAGCGGTTCGCGAGAAGGCGATATAAAGGAAGCCCGGCAATTTTCGCGACGGCGTCCCACACGGCCATATCCAGCACGCCGACGGCAACCGAGCGCTCGCCATGGCCTCCAGGCTTTTCGTTGCGCATGACGACGGCCCAGATGCGATGAGGATCGAGATTTTCGCCTGTTTCATCGAGCAGCGACTCAGGAGGCGCGGCTTTGAGGCGGGGGAGGAAGCGATCACGCAAGATCCCGCTCGGCGCGTAGCGGCCATTCGAATTGAAGCCGTAGCCAATCATCGGCTTGCCGTCGCGCACCATGTCGGTGACGAGCGCGAGGACACTCACGGTCATCTGGCTAAAGTCGATGTAGGAGTTACGAATGTCCGATTTGATGGGGACAACGGTGTCGCGGATATCGACAATGCGCACGGTGCTTCCTTCTTTGTCCTGCTGTCTACCGCAAGCTCTTCAGAAAAACGAGCCTGCTAGTTGCGCTGTAAAAGTGGCCGAAGCTCCCGAATATCGCTGACACTTTCGAGATGAAATATTTTGTCGACGAGACTCGAGCATTTCGTTGCTCCGAGGACTGGCGTGATGAGGTCCGTCGCCTTGGCAATGATTTCGTCGCGCGTCATGGGATTTTCGGGAGTGCCGCGAACGTTGTCGACGCGCTCGGTCAGGTGAGAGCCGTCGGTCAGCGCAACGTCGACAATGGCCACGCGCAATGGCATGAGGCGTTCCAGTGCTGCGTCTGGGATGAGCTGAACTTTCGCTCGTTCGCGAAGCGTCGCCGGGTCTTTCAAGCGCACCCTGTCATGCGCCGAGGCAAAGCTGACCGTCTTGTCGAGAAGCATCACAGCAATCATGTGCTGCAGGCAGATGTCGGGGATTTCGCGGTTGTTGACGATGGCCGCTTCATCGGTGGCAAGTCGTACGGACAGTTGCCGCACATGGGCGGACTCAAACGGATGCTGCTTACGCAAAAGGACCAAGGCGTCGAGCGCCGCCTGGATCGGGGAACCCACGGGCCACTTCTTAATGTTGGTTCGCGTCACTTCGTAGCGCTCGCCAAGCTTGTCGACGAGCCCGGCGGGATCGGCGTGGGGGTTGTAAGCCGCGAAGAAGTTGTCTCTTCCGGAGAGAATGTCGTCCACGCCGGTCCAGCCGGCTTGCACCAGCAACGCCGCAGTGACGCCGCTACGGGCGGTCATGCCGCCGAAATGGAAGGCTTTCTGAACGTGGTCGGTGTCGCGATTCCATGCTCCGAGACCCGAAGATTGATGCGCCGCGTAGCCCAACATGCAACGCATTTGCTGCGCGTTCAAACCTGCGGCGCAGCTTGCCGCCGCTGCAGCGCCAAAAAGGGGAGAAATGCTGTGGGTGCTCCAATGGCTTTCTGCTTCGAACCGCTGACCGCCCAGAGTCATCGTGAAGCGCGGGCCGATGTCGTAGCCCAGCGCCGCAGCCCGCAAGAAATGTGTTCCGCTGACAGCAAACCGCTCCCCTGCCGCAAGAGCGGCAGGAAGGACCGCGCAGCCAGGATGAGATTGCGAGGGAGAGTGTGAGTCGTCGGTCTCGTCGGCGTGGGCGAGCACGCCGTTTGTCAAAGCCGCTTCGATTGGCCCGCACAAGAAGTTCGACGCCACCACCGTGGCGACCTCTTTGCCACCGTAGGAGCGGGCGAACTCCAGGGCAGCGCGCCCGGGAGGCAACTCGGAACCGGAAATCATGGCGGCGAGAGTATCGAGCACGTGTTGCTTCGTTTTTTCAACTACTTCTTCCGGCAGCGCGCGGGAGCGCGCCTCGCTCATGTAAGTGCTGAGGCGTTCCATGACCGAACTTGTTTCTCGTACAGCGCGGCTGGCAAGGGGAGCCGCGCTGGCGAAGGCCATCTTCGGCCTGAGTGCCGCAGATGCAATGGCCAGGCCGGCAATCTCAAAGAGTCCACGACGGGTCAAAGACGGGCTGGCACGCCGGTCTCTAGAATCGTCACGCGCAAGCAGCTCCATGATCCTTGTTCTCCTCTTCGATGGGCATGATCACCGGACAAGTACATATTGGTCGAATTGCACCGCCCGTCAAGAAGCTACCGGATGCTTCTCGAGGAGGCCGAAAATAGCATTAATTTATCTTTAGACCCCCGGAACACGCCTCGACCGCTAAGTTTCATCGGTGACGGGCTGAGGCTTGGCCAAAAGTGCCGCTCCCAGTCCACATGCTGCCGCAAACGAAAGCCATAGACCGGGAACCGCGAGGTTACCGGTGGCATGAATGAGATAAATGCCGATGGCGGGCGTAAAACCGTTGCCAGGCTATAGGCAAGGGAGAACCCGGAAGTCCTCACGTTGACCGGCATGACCTCCGTTAAGAAAACCACCATTGCCCCGTTGTAGCTGCCGAAGATGCAAGACAGCCAGAGTTCCACTGCCAGCAATCTCGCGAACGACGGCGAGCGAACCAGCCACAACATCGCCGACGAGCATCAGAAGGCATGCAGGCGATGGAGAAGATTCCCATGGACATAAGGCCAAGCGTCAGCAGGAGGCCGGCGCGGCGGCCGTGTTTGTCGGTATACGCGCCAAGCACAATGGCGCCGAGGGGGCGCATCAAAAACTCTGCGCCGAAAGTCATCAGCGACAACATCAACGACAAAAAGGCGTTGCCGGCGGGGAAGAAGGCTTGGCCGATGGCCGAGGCGTAATAGCCAAAGACCATGAAGTCGTACATCTCAAGAAAGTTTCCGCTGGAGACGCGCACCACCGACCAGATTTTGGCGCACCGGTCAGAGGAGCTGAGCATGGGATTTCATTGTGAGAAGGGCATCTTATTTTCTTGCCGCGCGGCGGAAGACAAGTGGAATCGTGGGAGCGCCGAGCGCAGCGTCTAATAGGCCTCGCTTGCCCAGAGTTGGCCTTCCCACTTACTTTCCCTGGCTGACCTGGGCGGCAATGGCTGCACCTAGCTCTTTCGTGGAAGCAGTACCTCCGATGTCCGGAGTGCGCACGCTCCCTTGGGCCAAAACTGCGGCGATGGCGGCTTCCATAGCGTCGGCGGCTTCTGAGTGGGCCAAGTGCCGGAGCATCATGGCACCAGACCATATCTGTCCGATGGGATTGGCGATTCCTTTTCCCGCGATGTCCGGCGCAGAACCGTGAACCGGTTCGAACATGGAAGGGAATTCCTTCTCCGGATTCAAATTCGCCGATGGCGCGATGCCAATCGATCCGACGACCGCGGGGCCAAGGTCGGAGAGAATATCTCCGAAAAGATTCGACCCGACAACGACGTCGAACCAGTCGGGATGGCGGACAAAGTGCGCGGTCAGGATGTCGATGTGAAATTGGTCCGTCCGCACGTCGGGATACCCCGTAGCCATAGCCCGAAAACACTCATCCCAGAAGGGCATGGTATGGATGATCCCGTTGGATTTCGTCGCCGAAGTAAGATGTCTTTTTCGCGTGCGGGCTAATGCAAAGGCGTAGCGCAACACGCGATTAACGCCACGTCGTGTGAAGACCGTCTGCTGCACGGCCATTTCCTCTTCGGTTCCTTCATACAGCCGGCCGCCAATGTTGGAGTATTCGCCTTCGTTATTTTCACGGACGATGCAGAATTCAATTTGACCAGGCTTCCAGTGCTTGAGCGGGCTCTCAATTCCTTCCAACAGCCGCACGGGCCGCAGATTGACGTACTGCCGGAAGCTGCGGCGGATCGGGATTAAAAGCCCCCACAGCGAAATATGATCCGGAACATCCGGGTGTCCCACGGCGCCGAGAAAAATCGCGTCAAAACTCCGTAGTTGTTCGAGGCCATCCGGCGGCATCATTCTTCCGGTCTTGATATACGTTTCGCAGCTCCAATCGAAACATTGCCAGGTGAAACGGAATCCAAAGCGCTTTGCCGCGGCCTCCAGCACGCGCATGCCTTCGGGCACAACTTCTTTGCCGATGCCGTCTCCAGGGATCACGGCAATGCTGAATGTTTGCATCGACTGAGCGCCTATCCTTTTTCGAGCGACAGCAAAGGTGACAACGTGCGCACATCGGATACTGATTCCAAGGCCTTCACACCATCGATGATCTTCTCCGTTTTGGCTTTTGGCCACTCGGCGTATTCGGCGCAGCCTCGGAATTTCCATGCCGCTTCTTCGAGCGTCATGGGATCGGCGGGACTGCCTTTTCCTAAATCAGCGCGGCCTGCGATCACCCGCCCGTCCTTGAGGTGAATTTTGAGCAGGGAAGTCATTTTGTCATAACCGGCCTTCTCCGCTTCCGGGTCCACATAAAAATTGACCCGCCGAATCATCTCCTGAACATCCGCTCTCTGCACGATTTGATCGGTGAACTCACTCAAGCCCGCCTTGTCTCGCAAAAGCAGAATGGCCGGGCAGAACAGTAGGATGCACCAGGAGGCCGCAGATGCGATCTTTTGCTGCCGAGAGTTGCGTATCGTCAAAATCGTCCACATGAATGGATACGCTGTTTGTCCAGGCGGCAAAGCGCGGAGAAGTTTTGAGTCCCGCCCCGATCACCGAGGCCTTTCCGCCGCACACGCCAAGATGCTCGAGATGCTCGCGGCAAATTACGCCCGATCGCGCCAGAGATCCGGCGAGAGCAAGATCCAGTCCATCAAGGATCGACTTTTTTCCAAGTTCGATGACCTCCGAAGGGATATCTTCGTATCTTGTTTCAACGACAAACTTCCCCACGTGGTTCGTTAGTCCACGAACTTGCGGAAAGTCGGCCCGCGAAGGTATTGCTGTTCTTTCAGCAGAGATGAAAAAGGAGCTCGAAGCGATGGCTCCGAGGGATGGCTTGCCAAACTCGCGCCTGTGCATGGCTGGTGTCGAAATTCTCCTACGGTTGTATATCGTACACCCGCACTTCGGCGTCTTTGCCTTCGCGGTGAGGCACAGCCAGGTAGTAGCGATTCAGTTCGGGCACGAGAATGCCGGTTTTTGCGCGAAAGCCTCCTTGCACTTTCTCCAGGAGAGAGTAGTGATCGGGATCCTGTTGTTCAAAAACGTCGAGATAGCCATCTCCTGCGAGATAAATCCGCTTGTATTTTGCGTCGTAAGCCGCGTCGTCCACCATCCCAACGGAGGGAAGCTCGGCGATGACTTTGCCAGTATCCGAATTCAGAACGATCAGCCTTCCCGGCTTGCGCGCCGAGACGAAGAGACGATGATTTGCTTCGTCGAAGGCCATGGCGACGTTGGTCTGATCGCCCGGGGGCAAGGGCCAAGTCGCCAGCAGGGAGCCTTTATTGCGGTCCAGAACGCCGACGGTATTTTGCCCCGTGATGTTACAAAACAGGCGGGGGCCGGACTTTTCCAGCACGAGGGCTTCCACACGGTTGGAAACGACTTTGATATCGCGAAGCTTCTTGGAGGCGTTTGTGTCAATGACGCTGATCAAGGAATAAGGAGTATGGGCTTCTCTACCGCCATTAACGACATACAAGTAGCGTGTTGCCGGATCATAGGCGATGGAGTCGGCATCAATGGATACTTTGATTTCGCCAAGCGGCTTATACGTTTCGCTGTCATAGACTCTGACAGCCGAGGCATCGCCCTCCACGACAAAGAGTTTCTTGAGGTCCTTTCGATACAGAATGGCGTGGGGCGCCTTTGCATCTTCGATTGTGTGGACGCGTGTGTTCGTGGCGGTATCCAGTACATCCACCTTGTCATTCTCTTCGTCAGTGAGAAAAAGCCGGTGCCCGTCGATGTCGGGCGCAAAATGATCGAAGTCGCCGTCCTTGAGTCCCGGTAAAGGAATGGTCGCCACGAGCTTCAACGGCTCTTTGGTTTGCGCCATAACGTGGGAGGGAAAGGCCAGCAACAGCATGACAATGAACCGCCTACTCATTCGATCCTCCCTACGTTAGCTTAACGGCCAGCGCCCTGCGTGACTGACGGGGCAGAAATCTTCTGAAAATCCAAACCTGGCAAAACTGGGGTCTTCTCGAGCCTCACGGCGTCCAGGGAGTTGGGATTTAACCCAAGCAAAGTCAAGATGCTTGGCGCGATTTGCGAGGTTTGCACAGGAAACTTGATGAGGGACCGACCAAGTCCAGGGAAGGAAACCAGAAGCGGCACATTACGGTCGGCTTCCGTATTACCACCGTGCTCCGCCACGAAAGCGCTGTCTGCATCAACGTAAATCTGGCCTGGAACAGGCTGAATGAGGATATCGGGTACGCGCGGATCGTTCTTGGGGTCATTAAACATCAGCTTTAGGGCCTCCCCGGAGTAAATCTCTTGGATGCCGGCTTCGTTCTGTATCTTTCGTAGAGCGTCGACGACTGCGGGCGTGTGATCGTGATCCGAGAGCCACAGCAAGACGACACTTCCATCTTGTTCGATAAAAGCCAACAGGCCCTCGCGAACTGAGGCGACGGTTTTAGGAATTGTTTCCAGATCAGCATGCCTAAGGCGCATCGGATCAATCGGTGAATCCCCATGCTTGGCGGTCACAATGACGAGCGTGGATGCCAACAGGTTCTGACTACCGAGCCGGTCAAGCAATTTTTTGATGGATTGATCGGTATGATGGAAGGCTTCCTCGAGGAGCGGGCTTGGCTTTCCGCTGCTATCGAGATAGCCGCCACTTTTGGTCTTCTGGGCCACACTGATTGCTTGAAAATTCATTCCGAATAGGGCAGGAACGCCGACGTGGCGCGATCCTCCGTGGTCTTTGCCGTCGATTTCGTTCAGCATCGCTGCAACTTTCAGGTCGTCGTACGATTCAATATTTTTTATATCCCGGAAGGGTCGGACCTCCGGTGTGTAGAGATCGTCTACTCCCTTGCCCGACGGACCATTCACGAAGTCATAGGCGGGGTGCTTGTCGGACCACGCGGTCCGACGACCACTTTTCCTAATAACCTCAAAGACGGTGTTTACGCGAAGGAAGTCGTGGGGGAGAACCGGCGCGCAGCCCTTCTTGGGATCTCTCGGCAATTTTGCGAGATCAATGCCTCCGCCGCCATCAACGGCATCGCGATTGAGGTCAATCGAGGAATCGAAAACTACGGGAGTTCCCACAGTGGAGCAGTCAGATGCCGGCGGCGACAGACTTCGATCGTAGGAATTCTCGAAGAGCACTCCCGTTGCGGTCGGAGACCCTCCTGTCACCATGGAAAGCAATCCAGGCCACGAATTGGAAGGGAATGTAGTGAAGGCATTGGAATAAGTAATGCCATGGGCACTTAGTTGCGCCAAGGCCGAGTCCGGTTTTTCGTTGACGAGCCTTGCCAAGTCAAGGCTATGCATTCCGTCAATGCTGAGCAGCAGGATGCGTTGTACGGAGGCATTCGAGCCCGACAGCCCACTCGGACCCGAGCGCTGCGCGTTTGAGAACATCGGGAACAGCAGTGCCAATGCGGACACGCAAGAAACGATTGCCGCGAAGGCAGGCCACGCGTGGACTTCTCTTTGACCGATTCTCATTCTGGAACCGCTATCCTCAAACGCGTAATATTCGTTGAGGCCATCAAAAATAGTCAATGTTGTTCGGCTGGACGAAAATGAAAGTGCGGCTGCTTGGGGGCAAAATCGGCTGATTTTGCAGGGGAACAATCTTGCCCAGGAATGTCGGAGCTAAACAGAAATTAATCTTGGGTTAAGTTGTGGTCCGTTTGAATGCATTATCCTCTGACGCGCTGCTCCACGGTGACATTTGTGCTCGAATGCAGAGACACCTTTTGCAATTCAAACGGACCAAAATCCAGATAGTCTGGCAGGGAGAGAAAATGAAGAAATGCTTTCCGATCCTCACGATGATGCTTGCCCTCTTCGGAGTAGAAGCTCGAGCTCAGGATCCCGCTCCTCTGAAACTCGTCGAGACCATTAAGTTGCCCTCGGACATCAAAGGAAATTTCGATCACTTCGCAATTGACGTAAAAACCAGCCGGTTGTTTGCAACCCCGGAAGGCTACAAGTCCGTCCTTGTTTTCGACGTGCCAAGCGGGAAGCTGATTCACACCATTCGCGGCATCGAGAAACCCCATGCGATCCTCTACCGGGAAGACCTGCGCCATTTGTATGTGACGGACGGGGAAGCTGGAGAATTGAAAATCTTTGACAGCACCAATTATGCTCTGCTCTCAACCGTGAAGCTACTGTTGGATACGGACTCGATTGGCTACGACCCGGAAACAAAACTCCTGTACATTGACAATGGCGGCGGCGACGTCCACGAAGCGTACTCCATGATTAGCGTCGTGGATACGACTGCTGGTAAAAAGGTGGCCGATATCAAAGTTGATGGCGATACCCTCGAAGCCATGCGGCTTGAAAAGTCCAGCCCCAAAATGTACGTGAATAACAAGGCCAAGAACCAGGTCGAAGTCATCGACCGGAACAAGCGGGAGATCGTGGCGAGCTGGCCGGTAACCAAGAGCAAGACCAATGTCGCCATGGCCCTGGACGAAGCGAATCATCGTTTGTTTATCGCCTGCCGCGCCGGAGATATCGTGGTGTTGGACACGGCTTCCGGCGAGGAGCTCACGGCGCTGCCGATCACCAAGGGAGTGGACGATCTCATTTATGATGCGGCAAGCCGTCGTCTCTACGCATCCGCGGACGGGAGTGTGGACGTTTACGAACAAACGGACCCTGACCATTACAAGTTGCTCGGGAAGGTGCCTACCGGCCCCATGGGAAGGACATCCTTGCTGGTTCCCGCACTGAAGCGATATTTTGTGGCCGTTCCACGGCATGGGACGGAGAGCGCGGAAATCCTGGTTTTTGAAGTTCACTAGAACCACTTGTGATCGACAGTTTGGATTGCCTGACGGAAAGCGCGCGTGAATCCTAGGGTGTTTTCCAATCGTTTGTTAACAAGCGACGAAAGCCTACTCGGGGGAGGAATGTCTTGAGAGTGCATTTTGCGAAAGTTTTGCTGAAATGCCGCGCTTTCAGCATGTTGGCTCTTGTCTTGCTTGGCGCAATTGCGCCGCCGCTGCGCGCACAGAATACCCAACCCGTGGCGATTCGCGCCGGACGCTTGTTTGACAGTAAGTCAGGCAGAATGCTTGAAAACCAGATCGTTCTTGTAGAAGGCGAAAAGATTTCGGCAGTGGGACCTGCCGACCAAGTGCAAATTCCTGCGGGGGCGCAGGTCATCGATCTGAGTAAAGCAGCGGTTCTCCCCGGATTAATTGATGGGCATACCCACGTATTCGGCTTTGGTCTCGATGGCGTCAAGCCGGGAGGCCCACCGTTCGCTAGCCCCATTAATGATACCCGCGAATACCGCACGCTTCTGGCCCTGGCCAACGCGCAAAAGGATCTTCGAGCGGGATTCACAACGCTCCGCGATTTGATGAGTCACGGCGGCGGCTACGCAGACGTCGACATTAAGAGGGCCATCAACCGGGGCTATTTCCAAGGTCCGCGCATGCAGGTTTCGACCATGGGGCTGGTGGCCACCGGCGAAGGGATTCTGGGCTCGCCGGAGGTCAGCCTGCCGGGGAATTACCAGGCTGTGGACAATCCGTGGGCCGCACGGCAGGCGGTTCGGGAGCAAATCCACTACGGTGCTGACTGGATCAAGTTTCATTCGACCTCGGACTACGAGTTTGAACCAAATGGAGAGTTGTTCAGCAATCCCACGTTCACAAAGGAAGAAGTCGACGCCATCGTGGATGAGGCTCATCGCCACGGCAAAAAAGCAGCTTGCCACGCGTTCGGCGGAGAAGGCTTGCGCAATTGCGTCCAAGCAGGCGCTGACACCATTGAACACGCCATCGATCTGGACGAGGCCACTGCCGACTTGATGAAGAAGAAGGGGCTCTACCTCGAACTAACGGCCTATCACTATTCTCTGTCTGATTACACGCTAGGAGATGCCAAAGCAACCGGGGGCAAGTACAGCCTGGAAGCGATGCGCGAGAAGAGCGGCCGCTTGGCGATTTCCCGGGGCTTGAAGATTTCATTTGGATCTGGCGTGGGACCCTTCCCCCACGGGACGCAGGCTGCCGAATTCTCCTATTTGGTCAAATACGGCATGACTCCCGCTCAGGCCATCCAAACGGCAACGAAAGTAGCAGCGGAAATGATGGGGTGGCAGGAGCACGTCGGGTCGATCGAGAAAGGAAAGTCCGCCGACGTCATCGCGGTTTCCGGCGATCCCCTGAAAGACATTACCGAGCTCGAACGCATAAGATTTGTCATGAAGGGCGGGCAGGTGATTCGGAACGACGTCAAGTGAGTCGGGCGGCGACGAACGAAGGCTGCTCCGGCGCGGTGCATACGGTCTCTGGCGAGTACTGACCTTCCGCCAATCATGCACTCGCGCCAGAGCTTTCTTCATGGTAATAAACAAGATGTATGCGCATTTTATTGGTTGAAGATGAGCGCAAGGTGGCGAGCTTTCTCGCGCGAGCCCTGCGCGAAAATACGTATGCCGTGGACGTGGCCGAGACCGGAGAAAAAGCACTAGAGCTCGGTACGGATGTGCCCTACGACGCCATTCTCCTGGATGTCCGGCTACCTGGCATGAGCGGCACCGAAGTCTGCCGCGAATTGCGGCAGCGGGGCATTGAAGCTCCAGTCCTGATGCTCACTGCCCGCGGCCTCGTCGAGCAGAAAGTCGAAGGCCTCGATGCCGGAGCCGATGATTACCTCACAAAGCCTTTTGTGCTCACCGAGCTTCTCGCGCGCGTCCGCGCGCTCGTGCGGCGCGGGTTCCATAGCGGCAACGCCAGGCTTCGATACGGCGACCTCGAGCTCGACCGGCACCGCCGCCGCGCCAACCGCGGAAAGGAAGTGATTCCCTTAACGAGCAAAGAATTTGCTCTCCTCGAGCTCCTGCTTCTCCGCGCACCTGAACTGGTTACGCGCAGTGAGATTGTGGAACACGTCTGGGATTGCCATTTCGACAGCGAGACAAATCTGGTCGAGGTCTACGTCAACCGCTTGCGCCAGAAGATTGATCACGACCGGCCTGCAAAGCTCATTCATACGATTCGCGGAGTTGGCTACCGGCTGGGAGCTTTGGAATCATGAGAGCCAAGACGCTCCGTTCCCGGATGATGGTGCTCTTTTGTTCTGTTGTAGGCGTACTGCTCGCTGCTTCGTACCTTGCTTTTTGGGCCCTGCTTGCCCGCGCTATCCCGGCGCAACTGAACCGCCAATTGTTGGAAACTTCTCGCCCCATACTCGCAGACATTGCTTCCGAACCGAATGCGCGCGACGTGGAGCGCCTCGACATTCCAGGGCAATTCTTCGAGGTCCTTGACGGAGAGGGGAAAGTGCTCCAACGCTCAAGAAACTTGACCAATCCGATCGACCTGAAAAGCTTAAAGCTCAACGGTTTGCATCCCGTATTCGGCATAGGTGCTGTTGGAAATTCCGAGTCCGTGCGCGTTGCGCTTATTCCTTTCGAGCAAGCCGCCGGGCACAGGTTCCTGGCGATCGCGATCCCCACATTCGGGACCAATCGCTTATTAGATACTTTTGGCGGCATTACCTTGCTGCTCTTTCCGTTGAGCTTACTACTCACCGCAGCAATCTCCGCCTTTTACGTGGGGAAAAGCCTTACGCCCATCAAGGCGCTTACGCGGCACGCCGAACTCATGGCCAAACGGGTGACCGATCGCCAGGGATTCTGGGAGCCGTTGCCCATTGCTTCGCCGCATGACGAGTTGGGGCGTCTTGCGGAGACCTTCAATCAACTCCTGCAAGGCATCGATTCCGCGGTTCGCCAGCTGCGCCAGTTCGTTACGGATGCTTCTCACGAATTGCGCACACCGCTCGCGGTACTGCACGGCGAGACCGAGCTGATTCTTTCCAAGCCGCGCACGGCGGACGAATACCGAAAGACTCTTGCTGCGATTGACGACGAATTGAAGAAACTGACGCGAATCGTAGAAGGGTTGTTCACACTCTCCATGGCCGATGCGGGCCAGTTGCGCTTGGAAAACGAACCGCTCTATATCAATGAAACGCTAGAAGAAACTTGCGCACTGGTTGGCCCGCGGGCGCGGGCCAAGAATATTTCCATCGTGCGTAACCTCAACCAAGAAGTTGCCTATCTCGGTGACGAGGCCTTCCTGCATGAGCTGTTTTTGATTTTTCTGGACAATGCCATTAAGTATTCTCCTTCCGATTCGCAGGTACGCGTCAACCTCGCGCAAAACGGAAATTCACTTCGAATTTGCTTTGAGGATCAAGGTATTGGAATAGCGAGCGAGCATTTGCCTTTTATTTTCGAGCGTTTCTACCGCGCCGCGCGTCCGGGAAACGGTGAAGTACACAGCGGCGGGCTCGGGCTGGCGATTGCGCAGGCCATCGCTCGCGCGCAGGGCGGATCCATTACCTGCCAAAGCACGTTGGGCTCGGGCTGCACCTTCACGATCCTTTTGCCTGCTTCACCAGCTGTGGAAATTTCTCCCAAAGATTCACCTGAACGGAAATTAATCTTGGGTTAAGGCACGGGCACGGACTATACAATAGGCTCCACCCAAGTGTGGAGGTGATCCGTGCCATTTCGAAGCATTTCCGCAGTGTATTCGTCTGGCCGCACCCTTTTAGCTTTCCTGATCCTTGGCATTCTTTCCGCCGTTGCGGTGTGGGCCCAGGTAGCTGGAGGAACGATTTCTGGCACCATAACCGATCCATCGGAGAAATTGATACCTCAGGCCCAAGTCTCCATCACCAACGTGGCGACGGGAATTACTACTACCGTCATGACCAACGCGGACGGTTTTTTTACCGCCCCCAACCTGCTTCCGGGAGAATACGAAATCACCGTCGCGGCGAAGGGCTTCAATACCGAGGCTCGCAAAGGGATTACACTTACGGTTGGGGCAGAGCAGGTCTTCAATCTCACGCTCCACGTGGGGTCTGCGGCCAAAACGGTTGTAGAGGTCACAACCGAAGCGCCTGCCGTCCAGCTCGCCAGTTCCGACATCAGCGCCGTCGTTACGGCTAATACCGTGCGCGAACTTCCATTGAATGGCCGAAGCTGGACGGACTTGGCTGCCCTGCAACCTGGCGTGGACACCATTCAGACTCAGCCGACCTTTGCGACTGGCGCCGATCGCGGCAATCGAGGGTTCGGGCAGCAATTGACCATTTCCGGCGCGCGGCCTCAGCAGAATAACTACCGATTGGATGGCGTCAGCCTCAACGATTACGCCAACGGCGCACCCGGCAGCGTAATGGGTGGGAACCTCGGTGTAGATGCCATTCAGGAATTTTCTGTCCTGACCAGCAATTACTCGGCGGAGTACGGGAAGACCTCTGGAGGAGTGGTCAACGCGGTCACGCGGTCTGGCGCCAATGCCTTTCACGGCAGCGCCTACGAGTTTCTCCGAAACAGCGCGCTGGACGCCGCAAACTTCTTTGAGAATGCGGGCGGACATCCAAAGTCACCCTTCAAGCGCAATCAATTCGGCGGCGCGATGGGGGGGCCTATCGTCAAAAGCCGCACTTTCTTTTTTGCAGACTACGAAGCAATCCGCCAGTCGAAGGGCATTGCTTACTTCGATTCCGTGCCCTCCCCAGACGCGCGCAGCGGAAACCTCACCAACCCCACCGCGACTGTGACAATAGACCCTGCGGCACAGAAGTATCTCGCGCTTTATCCTATCCCTCAAAGCTGCGGAGGTAACGTTTGCCCGTTTGTGTATACCGGTCAGCAGGTTATTAACGAGAACTTTATCACCACCCGGCTGGACCATAAGTTTTCCGAGAAGGACAGTCTTTTCGGGACTTACATGTTCGATAGGACGCCGTATAGTTCACCGGACGGCATGGGCAACGTTCTGCTTGGCAGCTTAAGCTCGCGACAGATCGTTGCGGCTGAGGAAACCCACGGTTTCACCGCGACCTTTGTCAACGCCATCCGGTTCGGGTACAACCACGAATCCGTAAACAACAATCAGAGCGTGAGTGCCATTAACAAGGCAGCGGCCGATACTTCGCTTGGGGCCTTCGCCGGCCGGGATGCGGCCTTTTTGCACGTCGGAGGTGTCACCGACATGTCGGGCGGAGTTGGTGGACTTCCGACTTATCTGTACCGCTGGAGTTCCTTTCAGGGTTATGACGACGCATTCTTCAACCGAGCCAGGCATGCCATCAAGTTTGGCTTCGCTTTCGAGCGTATGTTCTCACAAGCCACTGCGCTCACGGACCCCAATGGAGTCTGGACTTTCGACAATTTGAAGGCATTTCTTCAAAATCAGCCGACGAAGTTCCAAGGAGGGATTGCCAGTTCCCTGACGCCACGACATTTTCGGCAGAACCTCATCGCTGGCTATGTACAGGATGACTGGCGCCCAAGGTCGAACCTGACGCTGAATCTTGGACTTCGCTATGAAATGGCCACGGTGCCGACCGAGACGCAAGGCAAACTGGTCAACCTCCGGCATCTCACCGATCTGTTGCCCGTCTGTGGCGTGATGGTCACCGGAGGCTGTTCCGGCACAGGGGCTTTGTTCTCGAACCCCACGCTTCATAACTTCGAACCGCGCGTCGGTTTTGCCTGGGATCCCATTCGCAATGGCAAGCTGGCTGTCCGCGGAGGAGCGGGTTTGTTCGATGTTCTGCCGCTCCCCTACCAATTCACTCTTTTGGAAACGCAAGCGATCCCTTTTTTCCAGTACACGACTCTAAAAGTAGCGGATTTTGCCAACGCTCAGCCTCCACAATCGCCGCTTACGTTTCCTGCCGTTCCACCTGCGGACATCACTGGAAACAAATCGCGCAGCACATTCATTGATTCGAATCCCAAGCGCAACTACGTCATGCAGTGGAACCTCAATGTGCAATACCAGCTCACCCCAAGTTTGGCAACTATGGTCGCCTACGTAGGGTCACGAGGCGTGCATCAGCCCTTCCGTGTGGATGAAGCCGACCTTGCGATTCCAAGCGTAACGCCAGCAGGGTATTTGTGGCCGGCGAACGACTCTCCCATTAATCCGGCCTTCGGCTCTATACGAGGAATGTTTTATCAAGGGCGCTCCTACTACAATGCCTTGGAGTTTCAGTTGGCACGCCGGATGAGCCATGGCTTTCAAATGCAGGGTACCTTCACTTGGGGAAGGAGTATTGACACTAGTTCAGCAACCGTTGCTGGCGACGCCTTCGGGAATTCGATTTCTAGCCTGGACTGGTTCGACATGAGATTGACCCGCGGCCTCTCTGATTTCAATGTGGGGCGCACGCTGGTCGTAAACGGCACTTGGGAAGTGCCGACGGCCAAATCATTCTCCGGACCGGGCCGCTGGATTACCGACGGATGGGAACTTGGCTTGATCCTCACCGTCAGCGACGGTGTGCCGTTTACTCCAACATGGGGCACAGGCGGAGACCCGGCAAACACACTGAGCGGCGACGACTTTGCCTATCCGAATCGGCTTGGTGGACCAGGCTGCGCGAACCTGACGAACCCGGGAAACCCCAATAACTACATCAAGACGCAATGTTTTGCGATTCCCACCGCCCCAGACTCTGCCTTCTGGAACGCAAATTGTATGGGGGGAGACTCGAACTCCCTGCAATGCTTCAATCTCCGCGGCAATGCTGGCCGAAACATTTTGATCGGTCCGGGCATTACCAACCTGGATTTCTCGGTGTTCAAGAACAACCACATCAAGCGCATCTCGGAGAACTTCAACGTGCAGTTCCGTGTGGAGATGTTTAATATTCTCAACCATCCCAATTTTGCGCCGCCGGGCCCGGGCGACGGCAATACCGACATTTTCGATGCGACCGGAGCATCGCTTGCGCCAACCGTGGTGCAAGGCGGAACTGCGGGTCTCTTGGTCAGGACGACGATTCCGGAGCGCCAAATTCAGTTCGCGCTCAAATTTATTTTCTAGCTGTCGGATCGATGAAACGAATCCAAGGTCAGACAGGAGATCTGTCCGAGGGTAACTTTGCAGTTCCGAATTCTCTTTGTCATCGTGGCTTCTGAGACAAGAATCAGTCGAATGGAACGCATGCTTATCCCGGGAGGAAGGGAATGAAGGGACCCAGGCTTCTCTTGGTTCTTTGTGGAGCCGCCGCATTGTGTGGCACGCTTTTGCCCGCCGACCCTTCAGGGGGTGGCTATCACCTGCTTACCAAGTACGATCTCGGCGCGGCGCCTGGCGGGAAAGAGTATTGGGACTACATGAGCTTCGATCCTTCGTCGCGGCGTCTGTATATTTCGCACAACACCGAGGTCAAATTGTTGGCATCATCGCGGACCTCAAGCGCGTCCACGGCATTGCCCTCGTCCCTCATCTCGGTAAGGGGTTCATCAGCGACGGTGGTGCCGATGAAGCTGTCGTCTTCGATCTCAAGACCCTGAACGTCACCGGTCATATCAAGACCGGTGGCAACCCCGACTGCATCCTGTACGACCCCGCCTCAAAACACGTCTTTACGATGAACGGTAAGACCAACAATGCCTCCGTCATTGACCCGGCGAACGACACCGTGGTGGCCACGATGGATATGGGCGGCCGCCCCGAATATGCCGTCTCCGACGGCCACGGGACCATTTACGGCAACATTGAAGACAAGAATGAGGTAGTCGCTCTCGACTCCCGCGCCAACACCGTCAAGTCCCGTTGGCCCATCGCCCCCGCGGAAGAAGCCACCGCCATGGATATGGACCTCAAGCACCACCGGCTTTTTATCGGAGGCCGCAACAAACTTCTCGCAATTATGGATTCTGAGACTGGGAAAGTGATTCAAACATTTCCGATCGGCGCCGGCGTCGACACCAACATTTATGAGGCGCGAACGGGTCTGCTATTCACGGCAACGCGTGAAGGGACGCTGCACGTTTTTCACGAAGACAGTGCCGATAAATTCAGTGCTGTCGAAACGGTCAAGACCGAATTTGGCGCACGCAACGCGGCGCTTGATCCCCAAACACACCGAATCTTCATCGACACGGCGGATTTCGGCCCTGCTCCCGAGCCGACGGCAGAACAACCGCATCCTCAACCTACCCCGGTCTCAGGAACGTTCCGCCTCCTCGTCTACGGACGCTGACCGGTGTGCGTCCGGGAGAGGCCGCAACGACTGGCCACGATGGGCACTGTCCTTTTTGCGCTGCGACTGCGCTAAGATAAGCCGGCAACGAAATTGGGTTAGGCAAATGCTGAATCTTCGAAAAGGTGGGCTCGCGGTGTTCGTGATTGCCGCGATGACAGGCCCCTGTCCCAGCATAAGCGTATGGGCCAAGCCTGGCACTCCGTCGCAATCGGCAAATTCTACCCAATCGCAGGAGACAGCTTCCGCTTCTTCGAAAGATAATTTTGATTTCAACTTTTTCAAATCGAAAGTCGAACCCATTTTCCTGAAGGAGCGTCCCGGTCACGCTCGCTGTTACGCTTGCCACTCGGATCCGAATAGGGTTTTTCACCTTGAACGCTTGCCGGAGGGAGCTACGGAGTGGACCGAGGAACAATCGCGGCGGAACTTCCAGACGGTAACAAGGCTCGTTGCTCCCGGTGATCCACGTTCCAGCCTGCTCTTGATTCATCCGCTGGCGCCGGAAGCTGGCGGGGATGCATTCCATTCCGGCGGCAGGCAGTTCGAAACGCAAAACGATCCTGACTGGCTCACGCTCGCTGAATGGGTCCGCAGTGCACGTACGGCTTCCAGCCGGAAATCGCACACCGGGTCGTTCATCTACGTTACCAATAGCGCTGGAGGCACGGTTGACGTCGTCGCTCCGGCTACCAACAGCGTTATTCAAGTGATCCGCGGCATCGAGCTGCCGCACGGCATCAATTTTTCTCCGGATGGCTCACGCGTGTACGTCAGCGATGAGTCGGAGAGCGTGCTTGACGTAATTGACCGCGAGCGTGGGGAAATTATCAAAAAAGTTTCGCTTAGCGGCCGGCCAAACAATCTCACCATAACCAGAGACGGTCGCCGGGTACTCGTGGGCATCCGCACGCTCCCCGGGGCCGTCGACGTGATCGATACAACTTCTCTCACCCTCGCAAAGACCATCCCCATCAACAGAAGCATCCACAATATTTACGTCACGCCGGACGGGAAATATGCGGTGGCCGGCTCCATCGAGTCCAAATCGGCGACGGTCATCGATCTCCAAACCCAATGGCGTGCGCCCCATGGCTTTTGACACGAATGCTAACGGCTCGACGAAACGTATCTTCGTGCAACTTTCCAACCTCAATGGATTTGCCGTGGTCGATTTCGCCAAGCATACGGAAGTCGCTCGCGTGAAATTCCCCGATCACCCTGGCGGCTATGGCGCCGCCGAGGTGCGCTTGAACACGCCCTCTCATGGCATCAGCGTTGCTCCCAATGGAAAATCGCTCTGGGTCGGGAGCACCGTTGCCAACGCAGTTTTTCAGTATTCGCTTCCGGACCTTAAGTTGCTCGGGTACTGCTCAATGCCCAATGTCTATCCGCCCAACCACGCTCCCACCGGCTCGGTGCCCGAGTGGATCACCTTCACTCCCGATGGTTCGGCCCTCTACGTTTCGAACTCGGGAGCTGCTTCCATCTCCGCAATTGATGCTCGGACCAGGAAACTCACAGCCATAATCCCGGTCGGGGAAGTCCCCAAGCGGATTAACACGCTGACTCTTCCGGGGCCTTGATTCCCGCACGCACCTTGCTCCGGCAAACTTTTCCCGCGTGATTGCGCGTTGCGCCGGTGAACCGGCGAAATGCCCGCGAACCAGCCTCTCCTCGCGGGTTGCACGAGAATGGTTTGTGCTCGCGCCTGAACTATTTCACAGCGCCCGCTTCGAGCAAGATTTCGCGCAGACGTGAAATGGGGATGGCCGGGGCCATATGGCCCTCACGGCCGGTCACGCTCTCCGCTTTGAGCAGCGAATCATCAATGGCTTCTTCGGTAGCCTCTGCAGCGGCTTCCAATAAGGGCGAGAGCGCATCCTCGCCTAGGAGGGAAATCGCGGGACCGCGGCTTCCACCGTAGGTGATGTGGTTTGTGGTTGAGAAGGCAATTACAAAATCCCCGCTGCCATGACTGCCTGTCGCGCCTGCGCGCGCCATGCCCCAAATCGCGCGGGCGGCCAAACGATGCAGTTGACGAGAGTCGAGAGGCGCGTCGGTGGCGATGACGATCATGCATGAGCCGTCGGCCTGATTTCGCGCGGACGAGTCAGGCATAAGGCTTTGTTGAGAGGGCGGCTGCAGCTTCTTCCAAACAGGGACTCCCGCGATCGTGAGACGACCGCCGAAATTGGTTTGCACGAGGACGCCGAGCATAAACCCGCCCTCTTTTTCAGGCAGATGGCGCGAACTCGTGCCGATTCCGCCTTTCCATCCAAAGGCAGTAGTGCCCTCGCCCGCTCCGACCGAGCCTTCCTCGACGGGTCCGGCGCTTGCTTCCTGCAGGGCGCGCTTGACGTGTTCTGGCTTGACGTGAAATCCGCGGATATCGTTCAGCCATCCATCATTCGTTTCGCCGACAACAGGATTCACGCTTGCAACATTTTCATTGCCCGGCAGACTGAGTGTCCAATTGGCCAAGGCTGCGGCTGCCTCCCAAACGCTCAAGGTATTTGTCAGCACAATGGGTGTCTCTATTTGCCCGAGTTCGTTGACTTGCGTGGAGCCGACGAGTTTACCGAAAGCGTTGTAACTGAAAACCGCGCCTGCAACTTTGTCTTGAAAGACATTTTCCCCACGCGGCAGGATTGCCGTGACGCCAGTGCGAACGTTTTCACCTTGCGTGATTGTGACTTGGCCAACCAGCACGCCTGCTACGTCCGTGATGGCGTTCTTCGGTCCGGGATCATAGATGCCGGGCCTGATTCCCAATTCGCGTGCTCGCGGCCGGTGTTCGGTGAGGTTCGCTGTATTTTGTGCCCCTGCCGCCGTGGGCCAGAGCGCCGAGCCGAGAATGAACAAGAAAATTCTTTGCACCGGTGCCCCTCCGAAAACACCA
>QHYJ01000260.1:28495-37880 GCA_003223255.1 Acidobacteriota bacterium
GTCTGGCGGAGATTAGTGGAGCCGGGGCAGGCGCACCTAAACCCGGGTTCAAGGTCTCTGTCAGGGGAATCAGGTTGTTTTGCTTGATCCGGTATTCTTCTCCGCGCCACCGCACTTTGCTAGAAAAAAATGCTGCGACCCAGACTGCGAAATTCGCCGCATCTCGCAAGGGAACCAGCCAGAGCTTTTTGCGAACCACGGGATCACCGAGCCCTCACGCCGCCACGATCCAGGCCATCGTCAGCCTCAAAATCAGATACGCGAGGAGATAGCCAGCGGAGGCAGAAACGGAAGGAGCCAGCACCGCCGCCAGCAGGGCCCACGGCAATCCGAAGGTCATTGCAAGTCCCACATAACCGAGGGGCCGAATATTTCGCAACATAATCGACCACCGTAACTCATGCATCAGGAATTGGCGCAGCCCTTCTCTTGGAAACACCATCCAAACGGGTTTGCGCATCAACGCGATGCGGTAGCCGTGTTTTACAATCCTGTTCCCCAACGTGAAATCGTCGGAATGGTGGCTAGCCATGGCTTCGAATCCGCCAATTTCCTCCAGCCGTTCTTTGGTGATAGCCATGGTCCAACCGAGGGCGAAATCTATTCCACCGAACTTGTGGGCTACAAGCACATTTGCTGAGGAATCGCTGGGGACTCCGACAGCGTCGAGATCACTTGCAAAATTTCCCTTCGTGATGCTGCGAAAGAAAGCCGTGACCACGCCAACCTGCGGGTCTTGAAACGGTGCGACAGCATTTCGCAAATAGTCAGCCTCGACGCGTACGTCGCTGTCATTGATGACCAGGAGGTCGAACTTCGCCTCCCGCACGAGGCGGCAAAGATTATTCATTTTCGGGCTGGTGCCGAGGGAAGGCGCCCCTACCGAAATGCGGATGGCGCGCTCAGGAAAACTCCGCTGCAAATTTTCGATGAGGGGTATTACCGGATCGTCTGAGTCCACTACGCCAAACAAAATTTCGTATTGAGGATAATCCAATCGGCAAAAACTGGCAAAGTTTTCGTAGGCTTCGTGATCGAGGCCCCGCACGGGCTTGAGGATACTCACTGGCGGGGTGAACCCGGGCGTCGCTGGTGGTGCTTTGCGCACGGTGCGGAAGTAAAACCAGCCGCAGTACGTTGCAACCACGTAATAGGCGAGTGGCGCAAGGGCAGCAATCAGCACCAACCATCGCAATACATCGAGTATCATGCCCGGCTCCTGCCGAGACTTCGATAAATTCTCGAAATCACGGCCCCCATCGGAAGCGAGTACATGGTCTTCTCCTCACAGACCCGCTGCAAATCAAACCAGAAGCAACCCAGTCACCCTAGCCGCAAAATCCGGAATGAAAGGTGCTTTACCCGTGACAACAAGGAGAGCCTGGCGTTACATCCCCCAGCGGTCCTGTGGGGAAACTCTAATGACGTCATTATACCTCTTTATTCTCGCTTTCAAGTCATTCTGAAGGAAGTTGTCCATTTGACGCCCGCTTGCGAGGGAAGGGTTGCTTCTTCGAGTTTATCGCAGCTGCCAACCGACCTGCAGGCTTGCCTGGGGATGGGGACGAAGCGGGACCACCCCAGATGTTACACGTACCGTGCACCGATTGGCGGCGGTTCGTTTAGGGGCGCAGCTCAGTCGTAGGGCAGCGGCCTTTTAGCTAAGCTAGTAAGCTGTGGGGAAACGTGCCGCGCTTGCCTTTTTCGCGGGAATGACAGGTGCAATCCAGTTGCGCAGGCTAGCGGCGCAGGTCGCGACGGCCCTTCGTCCATCCAAGTTTTGTTTTTAGTTCCTCATAGGCGTTGAACGCGATGGGACATATCGCCACATTGTCGACCACGCCCATCAGTCGCGAGGTGAAGTGCGGTTTTTCTAGGTGAGGAAACGACCTGCAAACCTCCGGTCTATTCTCGTAAATCGAACAAAGCTTCCCGTCCAGCATCGGGCAGGGCGGGTTGACCATGCCTTCTGACATAAATTGTTTCTCGAATTCCTTTATCGATTGCCCGAGCGTTTTTGCAATAGTGTGAAGTTCGCTTTTCTTGAATTCTGTCTGTAATGATCGACAGCAATTTGCGCACTGAGTACAGTCGATAAGGGCGAAGTATTTCTGGCTCAGCTCATGGACGATCCCATCGATGTTGTCTGGAGCATTCTGTTTCAGCCATGAGCGGAATTCCCAGTTTTCGTCGTCGTGCTCTTGTGAAAGGTGTTGGATCCTTGATAGATCCGTTTCAATCTCGTGCGCCTTAAGCTGCTTCTGCTCCGGCGGTTTTCTTTCGGCCGCGCAAGTCATGATTCATTTACACCAAGCAACCACTCAAGCAATCCAAGCAATAGTATCCGGACTGGCCGGCGATTCCCAAGATCTTTCGAAACACGAGTCCAATTTGCCCCGAGAACCGCACGGTTGGTCCCAAGAGCAAACTTTACCAGTAAGCGCTTACCGGTAATTTAGATACTGGCCTCCGTTTATCGGACATAGTCCTTCCTCCAGCGGACTGTGTGGCAGTTGTAGGCGGTTCGCTAAAGCATTTGCGCCTCAACATGGATTTCCCGCCCTTTAGTTGGATTTGCGGGCCAGGAGTTCAAGTGCCTTTTCAAGGGCGGAATCGCGGCCGTTCGCAAGGTCTTCGGTGGGGAAGATGGGAACCTCGATATCGGGTGGCACGCCCTTCGCATCGAACGCCTTGCCGTCCTTTGTCAAATAAATCTCGTTCGGAAGGCCAAAGCTCCATCCGTTGGGTAGCTGGCGGTCGAGAACGTCGGAAAAGACGCCCTGAGTGCTGGCGCCGACGCGGACAACGTGCGGTTGGCGGTCGAGCAAGGCCATAGTGAAAGTTTCCGCGGCGCTCACGCTATCCGCGCTCGTGAGCAGGACAACAGGACCGTGGAAGCCCGGACGCTGACTGACGTGAACAAGGATGGGCTGAGGCGCGGTTCGGTGATCCGGGTCATGAATGTCATTGCGAATGACTTTTGAGTACGCCAGATACTCCTGCGTGGCGAGACGCGAGACGATAGAGACGCCGAACACATCGGAACCCCCACCGTTGATGCGAACATCGATCACGAGGCCGGTTAGCTTCGCAGAATCCTTAAAGATCTCGTCGAGAGCGCTTTCCAAGGCGTCGAGCTGTTCTACAAATTCGCGGTCCATGGAATAGCCGCTGAAAGAACGAATGCGCAGGTAGCCAATCGTATCGGCGCGCGCGTGGCGCTCTGAGTTGGACAATTTCGCATCCTGCGAGGACGGCATCAAGCCAAACTGCAATTTCTTATTGCAGAAGTCACGCAGTCCGCCGGACACGTATTTCTTTTCGATGATCTCAGTGATGCGGGCTGCATTCTTCCTCTGCATCGGGTCGGCAGACGGACGAAACCCATGAAACCGCTTCTGGATGGACTTGGCCTCAATGAAGGTGTGCGCGTCATGCAGGGGATCAATCATCTCGCTGAGAATGCGGAACAGTTCCTCGGGCTTCGTTCCCGGAGTGACCTGGGGGCGAAACCTTTTGTCAACGGCCAGCCAGTCCATCTCCCGCAGCGCAAAAAAGGGATATTGCTCGGAGAAAGTCTCCCAGAAGACCTCATAATTCGTCAGTGGAGTATCAGCGAGAGGATGGCGGCAAGGCTCGGGCCGGGAACCGGTGCGGCGAAGCAGAACGTTCGAGATGCTGCCGTCTTCGTGGAGCCAACGAGTATCCGGAGACGTGCCTGGAAGGATTCGGAACGTATCGTCGCCTTCGGCGAAATCGATTTCGTTTGCGGAGGCGGGCGCTGTTTTGCGTGTCGCTGTGTCCGAAGCTATACAACTCAGCGTTGTGATCTGATAACCCTTTAGACTGTCTCCCTGGAATTCGAGGAAGTCTCCGTACCCGTCGGAAATCCAAGGTCCATCGAGAGATTGCGTGGCCGGCTGAGTTTGTGAATACGCGGAGGATGGAACAAGAAGCGATACTGCAGCGGCGAGGATGACGGCACGAAGCAGAACCTCTCTTTGCAGATTCACGCTGCTCCCCCTGCAAACTCTTGTGTTTGGGCTAGCGCTCTACTCTTGCGAGCATACACCTAGATGCTCGCTGCAGCGTCCTCGCAAGCGCTGAAGGGTGGGCATCTCCACACGGGTCTTTGGGGACTTCACCGGTAAGCCCTTACTGATCCGTTCCGACTGTCTTCAATAATGGAGCGAGGACGCGATCCAACTCTTCGTCCGTCAGCGAATTCGTTATCACCTCGCGAAAGAGCGCCCAATGCTCGGTGTGCTCCATGGTTTGGCCAGGGGGTACGTCCGTCATCGGTCCGAGGGTTTCGATTTCCAGAAACTCACTGTTCGTAAAGGTCTCAAACGAGCACCCGAAATCAGGATACGTCTTGGCGAGTTCAGCCTTCGTGCGCTTCAGAAAGGCTTCGCCGTTTAGTAGATAAGCTGCCCACGTGTCCGTGTTGAACATGCCTAGTTTTTGCGCGTCAGCGTCATTGGGATCTTGTCGAAGAGTCAAATATTTTTTGGTGAATTTCCAACGAGGGTCGGCCAAGTTCGTGTACGCCCACATGACCAGGGGATTTGTAGCTTCAAGATTTATGGGGTGCTTTCCGCGCGGCGGGAATCCGCTGACGGCCACGCCTCCAGGTGCCATCATCGTCAGCGCCCAGGCGGAAAACTTCAAAGGAAACAGCCCGCGATTGGTGATGCGGTTGATCACCGTCATCCGAGCGCCTGATTCCACCATGCGAACTTCAATCTCCTTCTGCAGCTTGGTCAGGGGCTCGACCGGTTCGCGAGCGATTATGCCGGTCGCTGTAATCTGAATCTCGACCAGCACATTATCGGGTGCCCACGTGGCCACAGGATCTTCGGGTGCCTTCCAAACCCGGTGGCCGCCGCGCAATTGAAATTTTTCTTCTCCGCCCTTCCCAAGTTGGTCGGAAAATTCCTTGAACAAATTCTGGCCACCTAGGAATGCGAATCGAATGATCCTTGGTCCAACATCGCCGGTCACAATGGCTTCGATTTCTCCATTGGTGATGCGATAGCAGTTCTTCCAACCTTTGTACTCTGTCTTCTCCACGCGAACCGCGGCATTGTTAGGCGTTGCGCAGAACATTGCCAACGCCAAAGTCACCATGTTTCGCAACCGGTGAGCTGCCAGGTGTCTTTTCAAAAACAATGAAGCCGCTTTCATGAGGTCCCGCCCCTCCCCGAGATCGGCTAATCCCAGCCCCAAAACAGAGATAAACCGAATGCTAGCCAGGATTTGGCGTAAGGATTCTACATGTTTAGCTACAACGACGAACATGCTAAATGCCTGGGAACTCCAGTCAGGACAGATGTCAAGCAAACGGATTTCGGTTTCCCTGTTCGCGGGAGGATTAACGGGATAAGCGATAAGGTTGAGTCCTGGGCGCCAAGTTTCCGATTTCTGTTGCTGTTCTTGCTAGCGGCAGGCATGACCCACTAAAGCTGAAAGAGCATTTGCGGGAGTGGTTGGTATCGCCAGTGGATGCAGGGGATGGACGTTAAGGGCTATCTTTCGGTGAGCGGTACTTTGATGTCCTTTCCGCTCATCAGTCTCATCAGAATCTCTTGTGCGTTCTCTTCCTTTTCCCGAAGAGCGAGCCGAGCTAAATCCACCTCGCGCATTGCCGCGAAAAGTTCTCGTAGGTGCGTGGCGGTACAAGTAATCATCGTTGGTGCCAGGTTCGGGAATCGAAGCAGGAGGGCATGGACATTGATTGACGCTTCTTCTTTCCGCTCGCTTTTGCTATATTCAGGCAGCCCTCCATGCGAAAAACTGGCATCAGTTTGCTGGTGGCAGCCTACGTATTGGCCCTCTACACCTCGTTGGCCGACGCCCACGCGCATGCGCAACTCGGTGCGACCTTGCTTGCGGCATACGCCGCTCCTTGGCCTGTAGTGCCGGCATGCGTCCTCGCGCTCAACGGCCTTATATTGGCAGTCATTCCGATTCGCTGCGGCAAAAACTGGGCTATATGGCTTTCAGTCGCAACACTGCTCGCTCTCCTAGCGACTCACGCCGTCACCGACGCGCGCTGCTTGCTAGTGCTCGGTCCGCATGGGCACGGTTGCCACACCTTCATGATCTCTATGGTTCTCGGTTTGGTTGGCCTCGCATTGGCCGCATCTAGCCAATCCAAGGCCCGTCAATCTGGAATGGGCGTTCAGAGTATCGGATATCGAAGAGAAGAACGCCATCCTGGAGGGTTTCATCTGCAGATCTCAAGTACGGCGCAAGCTTTGGCCATGGAATCAGCTTTGACGGAAAACATCAGTTCTCATGGCATGCGCGTGCGAACAGGCCATTCTTGGAAGCCAGGTACCGAAGCACTTGTAAAATCCCCGGTTCGCGAGCTCTGGGTGCGCGCCAGAATTGTCTACTGTCAGTCACTCCGCCGTCGTTCCTTTGCGGTCGGATTGGAGTTTCAGGTTCGCACGGATACACGGGTCAAGCGGTGACGCATCGCTGCGAGTCCAGACCAGGAGAACACTCACGCGTTAGCAGTGTCAGCGTCCACTTCCCCAAATCAGGAAACATTTGCGAATCCCACAAATCGTCGTCCTTTAGGCCGTGGGCCTCGACGCAGTGCTTGCGGAAGCTTGCGTAACACTCTTTGACTGCTATCTCGCCAAGATCGGGCATAGGAAAGCCCCATTCACAATCAGGCGTGCCTCCGCCCGTTCCGTACTCGCCCAAAGGACCCTCTGCCTTCTTCAGAAGGAACTGGCACCCGGGAGCGAGTCTGTTTCTGGTGCAACCGGTCAGTCTGCCTGACAAGGTGCGACTCACCCAGCTTGTGCGATACCCGCCTTTTCATGCGAGAATTGACGAAACCAGCCGCTGCTCCAGGTGCAGACGATTCACACGACCCTTTGCATCAATTTGGCTGCCGAAGCCACTGTCTGGGGGCTGTACCCATGAGAGAGGACTGGAAGAAGTTCGAGGGCCGAGTTGTCAATAACATGCTTCCTCTTCGAAGGCTCTTGGAAAGCACCCGCTATAGTGCGGTCTTCTTAACGCAATCCGGTCACGAGCAACCGAAAAATCTCGCCATCAAATTCATAAGGGCAGGCGCGAGAGCGGACTCCCAGACGTCTCTTTGGTACCGCGCTTCGAAGCTTAATCATCCAAACCTCCTCCGCTTGTTACCTGGCGGTCATTGCAAGCTTGGAGGTATGGATTTGATTTTCGTGGTGATGGAATACGCTGAGCAAAATCTCGGGCGAGTCCTCCCCAATCGTCCACTCACCGCCAATGAAACTCGCGAAATGCTCCGACCACTGCTCGGTGCACTCAGCTACATCCACAGCGAAGGCTTGGCTCACACCCATATCAAGCCTTCCAACATCATGGCCATCGGGAAACAACTCAAACTCTCCTGCGATACGGTCCTCGCTTTCAACGAGCCGCGTCCCGCCTACCGCCCGGCTGACGCGTACGACGCGCCGGAGGCAGGTAGGGCACGCGTTGCCGCTTCGAGCGACGTTTGGTCTCTGGGTGTGACGCTGGTTGAAATACTTACGCAACAGACTCCGGTTTCATCGCCGGGGAGTCAAGCCGACCCCATCGTTCCATCCATTATTCCTCAGCCCTTCCTCGACATCGCGCGGCAATGTTTGCGCCGAGAACCTCTATTGCGCTGGACCACGGCACAAATTGCGGATTGTCTTAGGCCTCTCCCGTTCCGGTTGCCTCGCATGTAGTGACCGCAAGCGCTGGGAAGACGGCCCCTGCCCGGCAATCAGCTCCTCGGGATTCCGCTGGCGGGTTGTCAGTGGCGTTCAGCATCACTAAGTTCCAGCGAAATGTCATCCGTCGGACCAGCTTCCTGCTGGGATGCTCGGCTTTTGCGCTAGAAGGGCAGCGCTGGCCAACACCGACCTGGCTCCGGCGACCTTGAGCTCCGCGAAATCGACAACAGCCAGCTACGATCCTTCGACCAACACGGTAACGATGGTCAACGATCCCTGGACGATCTGGGGCAATTCCGTGGTTTGGACCGCAATAGCGAAGGCAAGCTTCAAGATAAGGAGTAGAGTACGGCTCGGCAATCTCACCGCCGCTATCGCCGGCATCCAGGGGGTCTTCAGCCTCTCTGGAGGGAGGTTCAGTAGTGTCCAGAATGGCCAAAGCTTATAACGCCTTTCAGATGTAGCAGCCGCAGAGAAGTGGGCCGCCTCAACCTACAATCACTATCGGTCGCTCTTGATGTTGGTCTATCGAGAGGCGCGACGCGCCGAAAAAGTCTCAGTGAATCCGGCGCGCGACATCCGCCATCGCAAAGAGAACAACTCGCGATTTCCTCAGCCGTGGCGAGAATGGCGAACATAAACGCCTCGCAACGGTCATCCGCGAGGAATACTCGAAACACTTCACGGAGTTCGCCTTTGCCCTGAATACCGGATGGCGGCGGGTAGCCAGTACAGCGCTACGTATGAGATGATTGACTGGACACGAAACGTGCGGACGTGCCTCGTACGAAGAACGACGAGCTGCTTCATATCCCGCTAAATAGCGAAGTGCTCGCGGCGATCCGCTCTCTTCCTTCGTGGCAAGAGCGCAGAGGGCCGATCTTCCGCAATGAGCGGCATCTAAAGAAGCGGTGTTGAGCAATGACCATTGGTTTAAGCCTGCGCTAAAGGCGGCGGGAATCAGCAACTTTCGCTGGCACGACTTACGGCACACGTTTGCTTCCTGGCTGGTACAGGATATGTGAGCTGGACCGGATATCGAAGCTCTTAGGGCACAAGAGCCTGACTATGACCATGCGGTACGCGCACTTGGCACCGAATCAATTGCATGAGGACGTGGCGCTTTTGACAAAGAATAGCACCGCAGTAGCAGCAAGTAGATGTGCAAGAGGCGGCTTCTGGAAGTTACGTGAATTGAAGAATTTAGGGGCGTAGCTCAGTGGTAGAGCAGCGGCCTTTTAAGCCGAAGGTCGTGGGTTCGATCCCCACCGCCCCTACCAACCATCCCACGTGTTCTGAATAACTTATCGATTTGTCGAGGCGGCAAAGGGCGGCAATAAGAGCCTCAAGGGTGGCACCAATGGCTCTCACACGCTGAAGCATCTTTTTAAGTCTTGAAGATGAAACGGGAATTTCGAATGTGATTGTGAATCCAGACCTTTACGAGAAATACCGAGTGGTGATCAACCGTGAGAAATTCCTTCGGGTTGAAGGCGTCCTGCAGAATCAGCATCACACTATATCCATCAAGGCTTCCCGAGTGCTACCGATCTCCATCACTGCAGCGGAGACGCAGTCCCACGATTTTCACTAGTGGGCCACGCTTCTACTCGAAGAGTACGGGTTGAGCGGATAATTGTGCGAACAAAGGCCCATCTCGTGGTGTCTAATAG
>QHYJ01000267.1 GCA_003223255.1 Acidobacteriota bacterium
GTTCGAATCTGAAAACGATACCCGAACGGCCGACGTGATGTCGAGAGATCGTTATCGCCGGCCTCAAGACCGGCGCGGCCCCAGAGAAGATCTATGCGACCATCAAGACTGGCCGGACGTTGACCAAGCACAATATGCAGTTTTTGACGCCGGCTGAGATCCAAGAATGGGCGGACGCGGCTGAGGAATACAAAATGCTGGCAGCTTGCCGTTGAGTTTGGTGAGGAGCGTCATCAAATTCGTTCTGCGAACTTCTCTATTGCGGTCCTAGCAATCCAAAACTTCCCACCGCGGCCTGCCCGAACAGCCTCGGCTACTGGCACACTTTTGGTTCCTCGAAAGGGTAACGGTTGACCGCGTTCTACTTCGGGCAACAAATAAGAAAACCCGCATAAACATTGGCTTTCTACGCTTTTTGCGGGATTCCAGAAAAGTAGCTGTACGGAAGTATTACGTCCGCGCCAAGTGGTAACTTCTCTTATCGTTCTAGGCCGTTACTTCGTGGCGCCCAATGCTTGTTCTAAATCGGCCTTTAAGTCGTTGACATCCTCCAATCCGATGTTAAGCCGCACGATGCGCGTGCCGTGCTCCGAACGATGCGTGGAGGAGCTGAAATCGTACGCCACGGCCAGGCTGGTCACCCCGGCCCAGCTGTACCCGATTTCAAATAATTCGAGCGAATCCACAAATTTCAGCACCTGCTGCCGGGTGAACTGCTTTTGAAAAACCATGGAGAAAACTCCCGCCGACCCTGTGAAATCCCGCTTCCAAAATACGTGGCCGGGACAAGAAGGCAGCGCCGGGTGCAAAACCAATTCAACTTCCTCGCGCTCTGCCAGCCACCGGGCAAGTGTGAGCGCAGCTTCTTCGATTGCTTTCAGCCGCACCGCTAGAGTCTTCAACCCGCGCAGCGCGAGGCTGCAATCGTCCGGCGATGCTGCGCAACCCAGAAGTTGATGCGTCGAGCCGACCCGCTCGTAGGCGGCTTTGTCGCGAACCGTGACCGAGCCCAGCAACAAGTCGCTGTGTCCGCCGACGTACTTCGTGAGCGCCTGCATCGTCACATCGACGCCATGCGCGAAAGCGTCAAAATAAACCCCTGCTGCCCAGGTGTTGTCGAGGATTACTATCGCACCGACCTTGTGCGCGGCATCCGCAATCGCCGGTACGTCTTGCACTTCCATGGTGATGGACCCCGGGCTTTCACACCAGACCAGGCGTGTATTTTTTCGCAAGTGCGACTGGATTCCTGCTCCCACGGTTGGCGGATAGAAGCTGACTTCGATTCCAAAGCGCCGCAGCACTTCCAGCGTAAGCTTGCGGTTGGGGTTGTAGATGCTCTCCGGCACAAGTAAATGGTCGCCGGCGTTGAGAAACGCAAAGTTGATCAGCGCAATCGCGCCTTGTCCGCCGGGCGTGATGAAGGTGCGAAAGCCCTTTTCCAGGTCGCAAATGCGCGCCGCAAGCTCCAGCGTTGTGGGCGTGCCGTAGAGACCATAGGTGTATCCGACTGTGTGTTGGTCCCAAGTGTCCTGCACTGCCGCTGCCTTCGGGAACACCACTGTCGATCCGCGATAGGTCGGAGTGGCTAGGGATCTAAAACCTTCCGGTGCGTGTGCGTCGGGGTGAATCAATTTTGTCTTCCAGTTTTTCGGCATGGGAAGAGTTTAACTCTTTAGAGCCCGACACCTTCGTAGCTCGTGTGCAAGAAACGTCGCGAGACCAATTTGGGTGCCCGCGTCCCGGAAAAGGCAGCGGAGGCTATTTGTAAATGACGAAGTCTTCGTGGCCCAGGCAGCCGCCACAGGCAGCAGGTTCACCTCCAGGCCGTCGCACTGGGATGTGATCAGAGTCATCAGTCGCTGCCTTATTTATTCGGCTTACCTTGGGGGTAGCAGCAATGAGGAAACGACGGCAATTTCAGTCGATGGGCAAGGCCAAGCCTACGTCGCCGGAGCGACACGTTCGCGGGATTTCCCTGTAACTGCGGGAGCGTTTCAAGGCACGCACGGCGGTGATCCAGGGAACGTGTCGGGATTTGGCGGTGATAGCTTTGTGGCAAAACTCAATGCTTCGGGCAGCACGCTCATGTACGCAACGTACGTTGGCGGGCAGGGCGAAGATAGCGCTGCCGCCATAGCCGTTGACGGGTCGGGGAATGCGATTGTTGCAGACGCAACGACCTCCTCCACTTTTCCCGTCACGGCCGGCACTGTGCAGACGAAATATGGGGGCTCGGCAAGCGGGATCGCGTCCGGCGGAGACGCAACGGCGATACCGTCAATTTCACGCTCTTGGTGGTGAATCATGAGCCAGCGACAGCGGCAAATGTCGTGTTGACGCAGTTTCTTCCGTCGCCTTTGAATTTCTCTTCGGCGAGCGCAGCAAACAGCCCTTGTTCGGGCGTCCCCTATGTCTCCTGCAATCTAGGGGTGCTGAGTTCCGGCCAAAGTGTCACCGCAACGGTCTCGGCGGCTGCACCAAAAGAATCTGGGATCATTTTGGGAGGAACCGCGGCGTCCGTGGCGGACGTGGTGAGTTCCGTTGCCGATCCCAATATGGCTGACAATAGCTTGCGGGTCAGCCTAACATCTCACACGCAGTCCACCGTGGGCGGAGGCTCGGGTGGGAGCGGATGCTTTATAGCCACGGCCGCATACGGCTCTTATCTCGACTCGCATGTCCGTGTATTGCGTGAATTTCGCGACCATCACCCTGTGTCAAACATTGCGGGACGCTACTTTGTTCAATTTTATTACCGGAATTCACCGGGGCTGGCAGCAGTAATCGGCCGCTCGAGGACTTTGCGGGCCATGACACGGTGGTTGCTGACTCCGCTCGTTTTGGCCATTGAATACCGCCATTGAATACCCAAGTTACGCAGCGGGAGTCATGGTGTTAGCCATTGGCGCGGTAATTCTGCTCCGACGGCGAACTCACAACGCCGCGAAATAGCCTCCCACGGCCGGGGAAAGGAGAAACTCCAACCCCCAGGCGGTGATGTTCTGCCCAAACCGGAGTCAGCGAGAATCCTGACATCGAAGTCTGGATCGTCAAACAATAGGTGGCGACGTAAAGTCGTTACCAACCGGGTTCGGCAACGAAGATCATTTCGGGGGAATTGTCGCGGATGGGCGTGCGGTCAAAGTCGCCGTACTCTGCGGCGACGCGGAAGCCGCAGCGGGCCAATAGGTGCTCAACTTCGTAGCGGAAAAAATAGCGGAGCGGCCAGGCAAACACCAGGCGCTCCTTGCGTCCGTTGGGATGCTCGACGGTATAAATCATCTCCACGTCGTTGCGCTGCTCGGCGCGGTGAAACGCGGCCACGCGTTCGCTGATGCGCACGTGCTTGCCATCGTGCGACCGGTATTCGACGAGAGGTGCTTCGCGCATGTGGATGGGATCGTGCATGCGCTCGGCGTCGGTCTGGAACACGTCCAGGATGAGCCGGCCGCCGGGCCGCAGATGCTTGCGGACGCGCTCGAGGCAAGCGACTTGGTCGCGCACCTCCAACAAGTGCTGAAAGGGGCGGAACGGAATAATGATGAGCTGGAACTTTTCCCCCAGGTCAAATTTGGTCATGTCGCCCTGGACGAGGTGAAAGCGTTCCCGTTCTTCTTTGTTGAGCGCAGCACGCTTTCGCGCGGCGTGCTCGAGCATGCGCTCGGAAAGGTCGAGACCGGTGACGCGCTTGCCCATCTGGGCCAGCGCCATGGTGACGCGTCCTGTGCCACAGCCCAGTTCGAGCACGGGATCGCCGCACTCACGCACAGCGTCGCGATAAAAGGCGACGTCTTGCGTGCGCTGGCGCACGATGGGCGATTCGTCGTAGTAGTCCGCGATGAACGAATCGTACAGCGCAGGCGACATGTTTTTTTCTTTGCCGGTCAAGAGCGTTCCCTACATGAAGTAAAGGATGCAAAGGAAGTAGAAGAGGTAAAGGAAAAAGCTGCACTCGTCGGTTGCAAGGCCGGTGCACCAGTCAGTTGAGATCCTTCGCTTCGCTGAAGGATGACAAACACACCGCGGCGGCAACTCTTCTCCTTTGCTTCCTTTACTTCCTCTACGTCCTTTTCTTCATCCAATGACAGCGTCAGCTTCGATTTCGACGAGCATTTCGGGAGAAATCAGCTTGCTCACTTCCACCATGCTAGTGGCGGGGCGAATCTCGCCGAAAAATTCTCCATGGGCGCGGCCGACCTTTTCCCATTCGGAAATGTTGGTCACGTAGATGCGCGTGCGCACGACGTCGCGCAAGGTCGCGCCGGCTTTTGCCAGCGCGGCTTCGATGTTGCGGATGGTTTGGATGGTTTGCGTGCGGGCGTCGCCCACGCCGACAATCCTTCCGTCCGGGCCGGTTGCGGTCGTGCCGGAAACGGTAATGGCGTTGCCGATGCGCACCGCGCGCGAGTAGCCGACAATCGGCTCCCACGGCGCTCCGCTGGAAATGTTCTGCCTATCCATTTTCGATTCTCCTTAGGCCCAGTTGTGTCCTGTAGACATTAATTTTAACGACATGCGGAGGGACGCGCCCTTCGTTCCTCTGGCTAAACTAGAGCGCGCCTCGATAACTTCGGCTCGGATGCTCCCGGCAGCCAAAAAGGATAATCCAATCGGCTCTATTTCTACACTGGGGCCGCAAGTATCCGCGGATTTCGCAATGATGCTAAACTGAAAGCACTTTCGCGGAGAAATCAAGACAACCGAAAGAGATCGGGACAAGGGATGAAGTGCAGCAACATTCTGGAAGCCGTTGGGCATACGCCACTGGTGCGGCTGAATCGCATCAACAAAGAGCTGAAACCGCAGATGTATGTGAAGGCCGAATTCACCAACCCGGGTGGATCGGTGAAGGACCGGATTGGCATCACCATGATTGATGACGCTGAAAAACGGGGCTTGCTGAAGCCGGGTGGCACGATCATCGAAGGAACTTCCGGTAATACCGGCATGGGGCTGGCGCTGGTGGCGGCGGTGCGCGGCTACAAGTGCGTGTTCACCACCACGGACAAACAATCGAAGGAAAAAGTAGATTTGCTGAAGGCGCTGGGTGCGGAAGTGATCGTGTGCCCGACGGCAGTGGAGCCGGAAGATCCGCGCAGTTATTATTCGGTGGCAAAAAAACTTGCGCGCGAGATTCCCAATTCTTATTATCCGAATCAATACGACAATCCCATGAATCCCGAGGCGCACTATCTCACCACGGGGCCGGAAATTTGGGAGGACAGCGAAGGAAAGATCACGCATTTTGTGTGCGGGCTGGGCACCGGCGGCACGATCAGCGGCGCTGGGAAATATCTCAAAGGAAAAAACCCCGCGGTAAGGATTGTCGGCGTCGATCCGTACGGGTCGCTCTATTACGACTTTGTGAAGACCGGGGCTACCATCAAGGCGAAAACGTACGTTGTGGAAGGAATCGGCGAAGACTTTTTCCCGACGACGATGAATCTGAAAATTCTGGACGACATTATTCAGGTGAACGACGAAGAATGTTTTGTGGTGGCCCGGCGGCTGGCGAAACTCGAAGGCTTGTTCACCGGCGGGTCGGGCGGTGGATGCCTTTCGGGCGCGCTGCGGCTGGCGAAGAATCTGGGGCCGAACGATTTCGTTGTTGCGTTGCTGCCGGACACGGGGATGCGCTACCTGAGCAAGGTCTACAACGACGAGTGGATGCGCGAGCGCGGGTACGTGGATGCGGCAGTGCAAATTACGGCGGCGGAAGTGGTGAAAGCAAAACACGCGGCGGGCAAAGTGCGCGAACTGGTGATTGCGCGGCCGTATCAGACCGTCTTTCACGCGCTGAAAACCATGCAGGACCAGGACATTTCACAGATTCCCGTGTTCGAGGAAAACACGCCTATCGGGACGATTTACGAGGACCAGATTCTGAACCTCGCACTACAAGGCAAGGATTTGCGCAAGCTCGTGGTGCGCGAAGTGATGAGCAATCCGCTGCCCCAAGTGCCGAAGACCGCGCCGGTCGAGCGCGTGACCTACATTCTGAGTCACGAAAATCCGGCCGTGTTCGTGGACATGGGCAATTCACACTATGAAATTCTCACCAAGTACGACCTCATGAGCACCGTGGCCTCGCTCATGGAGACCAAGCGTTAGGGCGGGGTGCGCTTATGCCAGCCGGGCCTTCCATCTTGGGCTTGGTCTATTTCGTGGGTGTCAAGTTCGCCCGGTACACGGCGGCCGCTTATGTCTTGAAAAAGACACCGAATCGCCTGCTGGTGTTGCAAAGGTCGGCGCGGCGCGAACAGGCATCGGGCTAGGCGCAGGACTAGCGTATGGCGCACTTTGGTTTTTCGTGGCTACCAAAGTTTTTCATGGGGACGAGGCTGGGCACGGAGGGCAGGCTGCGATCGCAGAGTATGCCTATCTGGCGGGGCTCTTGCCGGTGCGCCTGGCCGAATGGTTGCTCCTGTTACATTTGTTTTTCGATCGGAATTTGAAAAAGCGGGCGAAAGACATCAAAAGCGTCCTTGCGGGAGCAGCGTGGTCTTATTGCCTGTTGTTAAACAGGTAATGAGGGTTCGTGAAGATTCATGACTTCAATGAGCGGCTGAAAGACGCGATACTCATCGCCGACGGGGCGATGGGCTCGATGCTGCATGAAGCCACAGGCCCGCAGCGGTGCTTCGACGAGTTGAACGCCACCGAGCCGGAAGCGGTTTTTCGCGTGCACCAGGCGTACATCGAAGCCGGTGCGCAGATCATCGAGACCAATACGTTCGGGGCGAACCGATTCAAGCTGGCGCCGCTGGGGCTCGGCGGCGAAGTGCAGAGACTGAACAGCCGCGGCGTGAAAATCGCGCGTGAAGCCCGCGAATCCGCGGCCCGGGAAGTGCTCATCGCGGGCTCCATCGGGCCGCTGGGGCTTGGCGTGCAGGCACGGCACCCCGACGACAAAGAGATTCTGGATGTTTTTTACGAGCAGGCATTGGCGCTCGAAGACCGCGGCGTCGATTTCTACATCCTGGAAACCTTCTCTTACATTGAAGAAGTTCTCCTTGCGGTGGACGCGATCCGGTCGTTTTCCGGCTTGCCCATCGTGGCGCAGCTCACGTATTCGGAAGAAGGCACGACATATGGTGACGTTCGCCCTTCGAATGCCGCGGTGCAACTGAAAAACAAAAATGTGCAGGTGATTGGCGCGAATTGCACGCTGGGGCCGCAGGCGCTGCTGCCGATTCTGCAGGAGCTTGCGGCCGTCGATGACATTCGCATCAGCGCCATGCCTAACGCTGGTTTCCCGAAGCGCGAAGGGGACCGCATCGTGTACCCGAAATCGTCGCCGGAATATTTTGCACTGTTTGCGCGCG
>QHYJ01000263.1 GCA_003223255.1 Acidobacteriota bacterium
CTTTTCTACAATCGCGGCGATTGCCGTTGGTTCCATGAACTACCGGCGCTCACAGTGGCAACATCTATGCATGCAGGCGGATTGTATCAGTACAATCCATATGTTACAATATATTTATTAGCCGAAACTCATGTAATAGGTGTTTAGGATTTCAGAACGCAGTGGCCAACGTCCGCCTCGAAGGACTGGAACCAAGTCCAAAGGCGCTAGAAATTTGGCAAAGCTATATTGAGGGCGAAATCTCTGTTGAACAGGCTGGGGAACTAATTCGAGCCCTCCCGACAGGCTTTTAGTTTCCTCGATGACTTCCGACCCGTACGTTTATCCGGGTACGACAATCCTCAAAAACATTCCTGGGATTCGCAATCAGAAAACGCTGGATCGCTTCGAGCCCGGCCGAGTAGCGCAACGGTCCTTAGAGCTTATAGAACAAACCCTCTCTGGTTTCTTCGATGTAGACCACCTGCAGCGAATCCATCGTTATCTTTTCCAAGACGTCTACGAATGGGCGGGATGCTTTCGAACGGTAGACGTCGCAAAGGGAAATTCATTTTGCACATGTACCGTACATCCAGCCTACCTTGGAGAGTCTGTTTGAGAAATTATCTCAGGAACAGCATCTTCGTGGTCTAAATCAAGACGCATTCGCGCACCGTGGAGCAGAGATTCTCGGCACGTTGAACGCCCGTACACCCATTCGAGAAGGTAACGGAAGGACCCAGCGGGAATTTGTCCGAGCGCTCGCTCACAAGAACGGCTATTGGGCCGATTGGAGCAAAGTGTCACGCGAGGAGCTGTACAAAGCAAGTGACGTGAGTTTCATGCGCGGTGAGAACACTCTTTTCGAGGAGCTGCTTAAAACGGCGATCGAGCCGATCAGCTGAATGAAGATCACTCGAATAGCGATCCGTCAAAAGTCCGGGTGTGATTCGTTTCTTTCACCATGTGTGCTAGGATAAATCTCGCATGAGCGCACTGATTTTTACAGGAGCTTTACAGGAGGTTTTGCCAGGAATGCTTGCAGTCAGGGGCGTTCAAGGCGGACGGTGCGCTGTATGCGAATCTTGCAAAGGCCTTGTTTGCAAGGTTTTAGGCTAAGTTGTTCATTCCACGGTTGGGGACGTAGTTCAGTTGGTAGAACGCTGCCCTGTCGTTGGTTAGAATCCCGCACTGTCACGGGGGATGCTCCGTAACCCTCCTTGTAGACAAATGCCTTCGGCGCCCCAACTGGGAAATCGCGCCGGTTTCGCCTCCAAAAGTTCGTGAGTTGACGGCCACCCATAAATATGGGAACATGGAGACATGAAGACGACGCTCGAAATTCCCGACGCTATCTTTCGCCGCGCCAAATCCCTTGCTGCCGAACGTGGGATTCCGCTTCGGGCACTCATCTCGGAGGCTCTCGCTGATAAACTCCGGACTGACAACGGCAGCGGCAAGCCGTGGATGGCTGCTTTCGGCAAGCTCCGACACCTGCGCAAGGGGACGGCCAGGATCAACCGCTTTATCGAAGAAGAATTCGAGCAGATCGAGGCCGAGGATCGACTGTGATCTTGGACACGAACGGGCTTTCAGCGGTGGCAGATGGTGAAGCAGCGCTGGAACCCATCCTCCGCAAAGCCGCTCAAATCGCTATTCCCGTTATTGTCTTGGGCGAATACCGGTATGGCATTTCGCACTCCCGCGACCGGAAGCACTACGAAAAATGGTTGACTGAATACCTCCCGAAATTTCGAATCCTCGATGTCGACGAACGGACCACCATCCCGTACGCTGCGGTTCGCACTGAATTGAGGTGGGCTGGAACGTCGATTCCATCCAACGCTGTTTGGATTGCGGCGCTTTGTCGTCAACACTCCCTTCCACTTTTAAGCCGCGACCGTCATTTCGACGCCGTGCCCGGCCTTAGAAGACTGGAGTGGTAATTTTTGCTGTACCGCGGGAAAGAGGGCGTGCCTATCGCCCATCTTGGGCAGCCCGGTCTGTACGGGAAGCGGCACGCGCCGTGCGCCTTTTCGGCACAGAACTGCTCACGGTTCGCATTGATTTGGATTCTTGGCAGTCATCTGGACTCGCCGACGCCGGGTCTATGGCTAGCGATTCAGCAACGGTTGAAACGAGCGAGTTTCTCGGCTCCTGCGACGAGAGGGGCACACTCATGCTTGAAGCGACGGCTCAGGGTCCACGATGACGCCGCTCTCATTGCGCGTTCTGCGGTTGTTCGGAGAAATGGGAGAGGATCGTCTGGACCTGCACGTGCTATTCGAGGCGGCAGGCAACGAGCCGTCTGAACGGCAGCGCGTGCTCGATGCCATCGATGAATTGGTCCGCGAAGGTATGCTGGATGCGTGCGGTGCGGACTTCTACGCACTTACAGAAAAAGGCAAGCGGCAATCGTTGGGTGAGTAGGGGATGCGTGAAGCGCTCATCGTCGGAAGCCTGCTGGTTCCCGTCAGCGTTGCCCAGGCGAAGCTCTTTGTTTCGTTCCTTACCCGGCAGGGTTAGACCGGAGCTTTGACTTCAATCTTTTCCCAAGCAAAAAGGATTCTTAACCATGGTTCTTCCTCCCATGACGATTCATCTCACGCCGGATCAAGAGCGCCGGATTCGAGTGTGGCTGGCAAATTGTTAATTCGCGCATGATTCCTCGGGATTCCCCGCCCTGCTACGATTCTGCGATGCGCAATCTTGTTGTGATGAGTTTTGGAGTTCCGTAAGCAAGGGAACGGATATCGCTCCTTGCTGACCATAAGACCGGCCACGGTTCGTGAAGGTTCTCTATCGACAGACCGCCAGCGACGACATCGTACGTCAGTTCCGTTATTACCTCCTTGCTGCGGATGCTCCCGAGATTCGCCGTTCGTTTCGGGGAAGCTGTCAGGCGCACCATTCAATCACTAATCCAAAATCCTCACGTGGGTCCGCAGTATTCCACCTGGAATCCGCAACTTCTAAATCTTCGCTCCTGGCCGGTTGCTGGATCTGAAGCCATTCGGATTTATTACGCTCTAGACGAGGATGCCCTCCGTATCCTGCACGGCAAACGAGACGTGAGGCGCATCCTTCAAAGTGAATGAGTGTGGGCCTGCTTCCGATTGGAAGCGATGGACCGAACGCCGCCTTGCCACACTTAAGACCACTTATGCAATGCCGTGGACAAGGTGGGATCCGAACCCGAGACCCTTTTCGAGCT
>QHYJ01000264.1:0-20563 GCA_003223255.1 Acidobacteriota bacterium
CTGCATGGCTGTCGTCAGCTCGTGCCGTGAGGTGTTGGGTTAAGTCCCGCAACGAGCGCAACCCCTGCACGTAGTTGCCACTCGCAAGAGGGAACTCTACGTGGACTGCTCCGGATAACGGAGAGGAAGGTGGGGATGACGTCAAGTCCGCATGGCCTTTATGTCCAGGGCTACACACGTGTTACAATGCAGGGTACAAACCGTTGCCAACCCGCGAGGGGGAGCTAATCGGAAAAAACTCTGCTCAGTTCGGATTGCAGTCTGCAACTCGACTGCATGAAGCCGGAATCGCTAGTAATGGCGTATCAGATCGACGCCGTGAATACGTTCCCGGGCCTTGTACACACCGCCCGTCACATCACGAAAGTGAGCTGTACTAGAAGTCGCCACGCTAACCGCAAGGAGGCAGGCGCCCAAGGTATGACTCATGATTGGGGTGAAGTCGTAACAAGGTAGCCGTAGGAGAACCTGCGGCTGGATCACCTCCTTTCTAAAGAAGACGCTGGCGGAACCCGCTAAGGTGTGCGGGCGATGCCGGCCACCTCGACGCAAGTCGGGGAATGCATGCAAGGTCTCACGGCCTTGTTTGCACGCTGCGAGTTACTCTTTTGGGCAGGTTCTGGCAGATCGTGTCGGGGTCAAGAGCAAACAATATTCTGAGGGTGAAGAGCCGCGTGAGTTTCCCGCGGCTTTTTTTATTTGTGGCGGCGACGTCTGATCTGAGCGACCACGTAAGCCGTTCCGGCCAAATTGACCGTTGCGCGGGTTGGGCGGATTGCGCGAAAATTGCATTTCCGCCGTGGTAAGTAAGTCCCCTGAAGCAAAGCCCGTGGGCGGTTCGCTCCTTATCAGCGGGAATAAGCAGCAATCACCAAGAAGGACAAACACTATGACCGAACCTATTGGAGAACTCAATCCCCCAGTACGGCTGATGTTGACGCCGGGGCCGTCTTCTGTCGACCCGCGCGTGTACCGCGCGTTGGCCACGCCGCTGGTGGGCCACATGGACCCATGGTTCCGCGGTTGCATGGACGAAACGCAGGTCCTGCTGCGGCAGATTTTCCAAACGGAAAACCGCATCACGCTGCCCCTGTCGGCTTCCGGCTCGGGCGGAATTGAAGCGTCCGTGGTCAATGTGCTGGAAGAGGGCGACGAAGCGATTGTCGCGGTGAACGGCGTGTTTTCCGAGCGCATGTACGAGATTGCGACGCGCGCCTCATCGAAGGTGACAAAAGTCGAAGCGCCGTACGGCAAGCCGGTGGATCCCGAAGACGTGCGCCGCGCGGGCAAGGGCAAAAAGATCAAGATGGTCGGACTGGCGCAGGGCGAAACTTCCACGGGCGTGCTGACGAAAATCGACGGGGTTCGAAAAGTGGCGGAAGAATTGGGAGCGCTGCTGGTGGCGGATACGGTGGCGTCGCTCGCGGCGGTGCCGCTGGATGTGGACCGCGAACGCGTGGACGTTTGTTTCAGCGGCTCGCAAAAGGCCATCAGCGCGCCGCCGGGAATGTCGCCGATCACCGTGAGTGCTGCGGCGGAAGATGTGTTTCGCAAACGCAAAACGAAAGTGCAAAGCTGGTATTTCGACCTGACCACGGCGATGAATTATTGGGGGAAGGACCGCCTGTATCACCACACGCCGCCGATTTCGCTGATTTTCGCGTTGCGCGAAGCGATGCGACTGGTCATGGAAGAGGGTTTGGAAGCGCGCTGGGAGAGGCATCGCGTGAACCAACTCGCACTGATCGACGGACTGGAAGCGATGGGGCTGAAGTTGCTGGTCGAGAAGCCCGCGGATCGCTTGCCAACGGTTACCGCGGTAATGGTCCCGGCGGGCGCCGACGATGTGAAGCTGCGCAATCAGTTGCTCGATGAATTCAATATTGAAATCGCCGGAGGTTTCGGTGCGATTAAAGGGAAAATCTGGCGCGTGGGTTTAATGGGCTACTGCAGCCAGAAACCCAACGTGCTGTTGTTCCTCGCGGCACTTGAGAAGTGCTTGATTGATCAAGGATTCCGCGTGGCAAGCGGCGCTGGCGTCGGTGCGGCAGTGCAACATTACACGCACGCAGAAACTGCGGCGGCGGCGAGCCGATGACGACCCGGCCTGTTTTGCCAAACGCCGGGGCGATGAGCCAGTTTGTTGGCCCGTTCGAAGTGACCTCCAAACTGAGCGGTCAAACCTATCAGTGCCGTTTCTCGCACATGTGGAACGGCATTGCCACGCGTCACGCGGACACCATCGACACGAAATTTTTTGTGGATGGTCAGGCGCACGTCGTGGGGCTGACGCACACGGCCTTCGTGAGATTTCGCGCGAAGGCGGGCCGCGACCTGACCGACCGCGAAGCCAGTTTTGTGGCCGCAGAGTATTTGTGCGAGCGCCTCGAAGAAGAGGATCTCCGGCCGCTTTATGACGTCCCGGAAAGCGAAGTCCTTCGCCTGATCAACCAGATCGGCATCGAGTAATCTCTGCGAAAATCAATTGGCAAAATCAATGGGAATGAGACGCGGCTGGCCTCGGCGCGGTCTCTCGCGAACCGCTAATCCCCGGGCTCGGCGGGGAAGGTTTCGAGGACGCGATGGCGAATGCCGTCGCGCCGAATGAAATGAATCACCAGGAACATCAGCAGGGCTCCGCAGACCATCACGGCCACGGCGATTTGCAAACCCACTTGCAAGTCGTGCTGGTCGGAGATTTTTCCAACCACATGGGGACCAAGCCCGCCCAGCAATTGCGTGGCAAACATGTACACACCGACCGAAGTGGCATGCGCACGGCGGGGCATCATATCGTGCAACACCGCCGTGACCGGCCCGTGATACCACGACATAAAGAAACTGGCGATGAAGAATCCTAGGAGAACGGTCGATTTCTCTTCCGACTGAATGGCCAGCACGAGAAACGGGGCTGCCACAAGGAAAGCGGCGGCCACGGCGATAATCCGCCCGTAGGAAAACGATCTTTGCAAGCGGTCCGCTACGTAGCCGCCGGTGAGAACTCCTAGCAGAAGCGCAAACAGAGTAATCAGTGCTAGAGAAACGGAAGCCTCGCGCAAGCTGAAATCCTTATAATTCACCGCGAAATCGACGCCCCAGGAAATCAAAGAGACGCTGGAAAATGTAATGCAGATGCCCGCCGCAATCAAAGAAACGAATGCGGGAACGCTGAGCAGCCTAGGAATGGGCACGACTTCCGAGCGCGGGCCACGGGGTGGATCTTCGAGCCCGGTCAGCGCGAGGCCCGGGAAGATGCCAAGTAGCGCGACTGCAAAAAGCGCGGCCTGCCACCCGTAACGCTGCCCGACGATGCCGCCGAGGGCCAGGCCTGACGCACCGCCCAGCAACATGCCCGCGGCAAATATGGCTTGGGCAAACGCGCGGCGTTCTTGAGGAAACGCGCCGGAAATCATGGATTGCGCCGCAGGAGCATACGCCGCTTCGCCCAAACCGACCATGGCGCGCGCAAACAAGAAATAAATAAACGTGGAAAACAGGCCGCCGGCGAACGACGCCACGGTCCAGCAAATAATGCCGATGGCAATGATGGTCTTGCGGCTGAAGCGGTCAGCAAAAAAACCAAAAGGAATGCTGGCGATTGCCAGAACCACGAGAAGCCAGGTTTGTAAGTCGCCGAGTTGGGCGTCGGTGGCGTGGAGATAATCGCGCAACAGCGGAATGAGGGGAACTACGGCCTGACGCGCGGCAAAGTTGACAAAATTAATCAAAGCAAGTACAGCAAGGAGGCGAATCTGTTGGGCATTGAGCGGAGTGGGCTTTGTGAACATGCCTAGTATGCCGGGTGACCGGCGTGCGACCCGGTGGAGCGGTAGTGAAATGCTCTCAGAAACCAGCCGGAACACGAAACGGCCCGTGTCCGCTCGACCTGTACTGATTATAGTACGCCCATGACCGCCGCTCCTTCAACGAATGCCACGACGACCCGTCTGACGACGGTGGTCTCCTACGGCGTATTGCTTTTGCTGATTTACCTTGTCTTCCGCATCTGCGAGCCCTTTCTGAGCGCGCTGGGGTGGGCGGCGATTCTGGCGACTTTCTTTTATCCCATGCACAAGCGGCTCGCCAAGCGGCTCTCTTCCGTTCAGGCTTCGGTGGTTAGCACCTTGGCGGTCACAATTCTTCTGATCGCCCCAGCAATCCTGCTGACCACACTGTTTGTGCGGCAGGCGGTTTCGATTTCACGCGGTGTGCAGCATTCCATCGTCGAGCAGCACGCTCCCGTGATTGCCAAGGGCTGGTCTTGGATTGCTCAGCATGTTCCGGGCATGGATCCTAACGCGGACATTTTCGAGACGCTCGAACAAGGAATCGAAAAGCAGGCGGGGTTCCTGGCAGAACGGCTTGGCACGATCCTGAAGAACATTGCTGCATTTGTTTTCGATTTGTTCGTGATGATTTTTGCGATGTTCTACTTTTTCCGCGACGCCGGGAAAATCCTGGGCGCAGTGCGCAGCATTTTGCCATTTGATGCCGCGCATCAAGAGGCCATGATTGTCCAAATCCGGGAACTCATCTCGGCGAGCGTGACGACCAGTATGGCGGTCGCGGCTATCCAGGGTGCTCTCGGGGGCCTGGGCTTTGCGGTTGTGGGTTTGCCGGCACCGGTCTTTTGGGGCGTGGCCATGGCCTTTTTTTCCCTGATACCCGTCGTGGGCTCGGGCCTGATTTTTGTGCCTGCCTCGCTTTGGCTGGGTTTCACCGGACATTGGGGGCGTGCGGTTTTACTCCTCGCGATTTGTGCGGGAATCTCGACCATCGTGGATAACGTGGTGCGGCCTTTGTTGCTGGGGGGGAGGACGGAATTGAGCGGGCTGGTCATCTTCATTGGCGTTGTGGGAGGTGTAAATCTATTTGGAATGCTGGGGTTGGTGCTCGGCCCGATCTTAGTGGCCATCGCGGCCGGAGTTTTAAGCGTCTACCGGGAAAGCGCAGAGAGTCCGCCGATAACCGCTGGGTAACAACCGCCCTCCCCGACGGTGCGGCCCCGCGTGAGTGTGTTAGAGTAACGCGCTCGAAAGGATTTCATGACGACGAAGCCTGCGCCGAAGCCAGCGGAGCTTGCTGCTGCAAAGCTGCGCTGGAGGTGTGAGCTTTCGCGCATTCCGTTCGAAACCACCGCGCAAGCCGATCCACGAGAAGGATTCATTGGGCAAGAGCGCGCGTTGCGCGCTTTGAAAATGGGCGTGGAGCTCTCCGCCCCTGGCTACAACGTGTTTGTTTGCGGATTGGCGGGCACCAGCCGCGGCGGAACAATCGCGCGCATGATCCGGGAGCTCCATCCGCGGACCAAAGAATCCCTGGACCGCTGCTACGTCAACAATTTCAAATTTCCGGACCGGCCGCGGCTGCTCACGCTCCCGCGCGGGCAAGCCGATTCCTTCAAAAAAGACATGCAAGCCGGGATCGATTTCTTGCGCCGCCGCATCCCGCAAGTTTTCGAAGGCGAGCCGTTTCAACGGCAAAAGGGAAGAATCGTCGAACGCTTTACCGTCCGCGAAAAGGAATTAATGGACGACTTCACGCGGCGCATTGCGCGCGACCAGTTTGCCCTCGGCCACATGCAGGTCGGAGCCGTGGCGTTGCCGGAAATCTTTCCCGTGCTCGAAGGGCAGATGGTGCCCATCGAAGACATCTCGAAAATGGTCCATGAGGGAAAACTCGAAGGCACGGTCGCGGAAGAAATTGAGCGAAAGTACGAGCAATTCCGGCAGGAATTCACGGTGGTTTACCGCAAGACACTGACGCTGTCGCGGGAGCTGGCCAGCGAGCTGAGTTACCTGGAACAGGAAGCCGCGTCTGTCCTCGTGGATGGAGTGATCGAAGAGTTGAAGGAAAAATATCCAGGCACGAGTGTTGCGGAATATCTCGAAGAGGTGCGGCACCATCTTTTGGACAATCTGGACCCGTTCAAGGAACGCGAGGGAGAAGGCGAGCAAGAGGAGGAATCGCCTGAGGGTTCGGCGAAGATGCCAGGCGCTCCCGAACGCGACCCTTTCCGCGTGTACGGAGTTAACGTCATCCTGGCGCATAATCACGAAGAAACCTCTCCGGTGATTTTCGAGACCACGCCCACTTACGTCAACCTTTTCGGCACCATTCAGAGGGCCTATGACGCGCGCGGCGGCTGGAGCAGCGATTTTATGGACCTGCGCGGCGGCTCGCTGCTGCGTGCCGATGGCGGCTTTCTGATCATGTATGCGCTGGAAGCGCTGTCGGAGACCGGCGTGTGGCGCGCCCTGAAGCGCACTCTAAATCACAACCGCCTGGAGATTCAGCCGCAGGAGATTTTTTACCCCTTTGGTGGAAGCGCTCTGAAACCCGAAGCCATCGACATCAATGTGAAAGTAATCCTCATTGGCGACCGGGACCTGTACGAACTGCTTTACGAATATGAAGAAGACTTCCGCAAGATTTTCAAGGTGCGCGTGGAGTTCGACGAAGAGATGGCCATGAGCGACGGCGTCATTGCCGAATATGCCGGGCGGTTGCGCGCGCTGTCCGAGAAAGAGAATTTGTTTCCTTTCGACCGGGGCGCTTTTGCGGCCATGCTGGAGTACGGTGTGCGCCAAGCTGGGCGAAGAAACAAGGTGACGGCCCGCTTTGTGGACATCGCCGATTTGGCGCGCGAGGCGCACTATAATGCCGCTGCTGCAGGCGAATCGGTGGTCCGGGCGGCGCACGTGCGCGGCGCTCTATCTTCTAAAATCGAACGCCACAACCTTATCGAGACGCGCATTCGCGAAATGATCGAGGAAGGAACGCTGCTCGTGGATGTATCCGGTGCGCGCGTTGGCCAGGTGAACGGCCTAAGCGTTTTGGAAATTGGCGGTTATTCGTTCGGCAAGCCCGTGCGCATTACCGCCACCGCGGCCCTGGGCAAAGCGGGGTTGATCAACATTGAGCGCGAAGCCAACTTGAGCGGGCGCTTTCACGACAAAGGGGTGCAAATCATCGCCGGGTATTTGCGAAGCCAGTTCGCGCAGGACAAGCCGCTCTCGCTGGCTGCCAGCATTTGTTTCGAGCAATCGTATTCCGGAGTGGATGGGGACAGCGCCAGCTCTACGGAAATTTATGCGCTCGTTTCGGCGCTTTCCGGGCTTCCGCTGCGGCAAGACATTGCCGTAACGGGATCCATCAACCAGCAGGGCGACATTCAGGCCATCGGCGGCGTGAACGAGAAAATCGAAGGCTATTTTGACGTCTGCCGCATTAAGGGACTCACCGGCACGCAGGGTGTGATGATTCCGGCGGCCAATGTTGAGGACTTGATGCTGCGCGAAGATGTACTGGATGCGGTGGAGTCTGGAAAATTTCACGTGTGGCCGGTGGCGAAAATCGAACAGGGAATCGAGATTCTATCAAGCGTGTCCGCCGGGAGCAAGAATGGAGCGGGGAAGTTCGAGGAAGGAACCGCGTTCGCGCTGGTGGACGAACGGCTGAGCAACATGGCGAAGACGTTGAAAGAATTCGAGTAAGCTGCGCCTTCCTGACCTTTTATCCAGTAAGCCTATTTTGGGCTTGCGGCGGAAACAGCTGCGGGCGCAAGATACGCTTGCCGGTGGTTCACGCCGCGCTCGAATCCTTGCACTTTGACGGTGATCGAATGCACCTGGCCGTCGTGAGCCGGCGGGGCAAACGCGAGACTGTATTCGTGACGAATAAGTTGAGCAATCTCAGCACACGCTCGGTTAAACTCCTTCTGGTTCTTCGGAAAGTAGACACGGCCGCCGGTAATGCGTGAAAGCTCGCGTAGGGACTGGTCGGCCGCCGCAAAGCCTTCTTTCAAGAACCCTTGATCTTTCTTTTCCTCCCTCGTAAGCACTTTGTGTTTGATGGGTTTGCGGAATTCGCCGGAAAGCGAGACGGCCAGGATTCGAACGTCGGAGGTTTCCAACTTTTGCTCCGTGGCCTGCCATTTTCCCTCCGGCGACGTATCAACACCCGTGGACAAAACGACGATGGTCTTCTTCCCGCGCACTGTGCCGAGCCAATCGATTGCCGACGCGAGGCTAGAGGATAAGTTCAAGTCGCTAAAGCCGAGCATGAAGTTCAAATTTTCCAAGGCGAAACGAGCCGCCGGCTTGTTGGCGGTGAAATCCAGCAGCAGTTCCGGATCCTTGGAATAGCTCGCGATCGCCACGCGATCGTCAATCTCCAAATTGTTTAGCAGTGTGTCTGCAGCATGAAAATGCTCCTTTCCCAAAAAGACGACCGCGGGGCCGGACTCGATCAGTAGCAAGACCTGCGCGGGTTCCGTCACAGAAAGAAAGTCGGTGATCGGCTGCTCCACTCCGTTATCGCGGACTTGAAAATCTTCGCGATGCAAACTGTCGACAAAATTTCCATCTCGGTCCGTGACAATCACACCTATATTGACGCGGTCAACGGCAACGCGGATCGTGGGCGCTTGCTCTTGCGCTTTTTGCTGGGCATCCGCGCTAAGGCAAGAATGCGGCACAGCAGCAAGGAGGAAAGCGGCCACTAAAAAGCGATGAGGCTTCATTGCGTATCAGCTCACGATCCTATTGCTGCGCTCCGCTTTGTGTCGCCCGTGGCATAGTTCACCGCTCGCGATGGGAGTAAGCCCGCAAACGCACAGCAGGCTGAGTTTAGGCTATCTCTTTTGCAATGCATTGGCTCCTGCAAGTCAACCCTGCCTTGACCCGATGGACTCGAATTATTGCGGCCGGGAATAGTTCTGGATGTTCGCTGGCGCGGGAATCCCTGGATTGCCGCGCGGATCCGCAACCGGTGCTTGCGACGTCCACTTCATCGGGATGACACCTGTCCAGGCCGCAGCGGAATAATCTTGCTCGTCATTCACGGCAAAACCGGTGCGAACTTTCGCCGAAGCTTCGACCAGCGGGACGGCAAGTACCATCGTGCCTTTTAGTTCTTGTTCGGTGGGAGGAAGCACCGTAGCCCAGCGACCGCGAATCACGTATTCCACGAAGTCGCGCATGGCGGCAAGCTTTGCGGCTTGGCCTTCCACGATTTCCGCCTTGCCCAGGACCACCAGCAAACAATCCCGTCGAGGAGCGTGACGTTCAGGCAGAAAGGCGCGCCGCTCGCGAGCGTTTTCATTAAGCGGCTCGCGGTCGAGCCGTGCAGAAACAATTTGTCGCCCACGCGCACGTAGTTGGTTGGGAGGACGAAGGGCAGGCCCTTGTCGATGAACCCAACCTGGCAAACAAAAGCTTCATCCAGGATGCGGTAGATTAGATCGCGATCGTAGTTGCCGCGCTCAGGCTTGCGGCAGACCTTGGTTTTTTCTGTCGGCGTAAAGTTGCTCATGCTTGGAGACTACCGGGCGCACCCGCACTGCGGCAAGGGCCAATGTGGAAGCCGCATGCACAGAGGTGCGATGAATTGATCTCGCATCGGAATGGTGTAGGCTGTAGGGCGTTGCCGCTCCGAAGAGCAAGGACTGAAGCTCCGATGGCGAAACCAACACCGGTTTTCACGCGCGAAACCTTTCGATTTTTCAAGGACCTGAGTCGTAACAACAACAAGACATGGATGGATGCGAACCGTGAACAGTATCAATCCACCGTGGTGCAGCCGTTTCGCCGGCTACTGGAAGCACTTGCTCCTGTCATGCTTGAACTTGACTCACGCTTTGACACTTCTGGACGAACGGGATCGAGTTTTTCACGCATCAATCGCGACATTCGTTTTGCCAAGGACAAGACCCCTTATCGGACGCAGATGTACTTGAAATTTTCCGTGCCTGCCCCCGGCCACGGGGAAACCGGACAGCTCTACGTGGGACTCTCCAGGGATACGGTTACGACGGGCTTTCGCATTTACTCCGGAGGAAAACGCAAAGAATCCGTCCTTGCGCGAATTGGCCAAGTACGTGTGCAAGCCGAGCCTGCCTGGGTCGCCAAGCAGAAAAAACGTTTGAGCCGGCGCTACGAAAGCTATTGGTACACGATCGAAAAAGGTGAGTGGACCAAGCGTTTGGGCTGGCCCGTCGCCCGCGAAAACTGGGACAGAATTCTCGCGTGGATTGTGCGGCGCAAACTGAGCCCCACTGCCGCAACGCGAGCCTCCTTCCCTCGCGACTTGATAAAAGTTTTTCGCAAACTCTATCCGCTCCTGCGTTACACTTCGCTGCCAGATTAGCGGACGGAGACAGCCCATGAATCCCACGCCCCCGCTTACGAAAACCCGCAGGAAGTTCCTCAAGCTGCTCGGCGCCAGCCCTGTGATTGCCGGGTCTAGCATGCTCGCAGGCGGTTTGGCGAATCTTCTTCATGCGGCGCTGCCCGAAGATAAACACTTCCTGGGCTGGCTCGAGAATCTGCAACAGCAAGGTGACGCTGTTATTTCCTCTCCCGATCAAGCTCTCGACGTGATGGATTTCGAGCCTGCGGCGCGAAAAGCCATTCCTCCAGCTCATTGGGGCTATCTCGCGACGGGGGTCGACGACGACGCCACCGTGCGCGCAAATCGCGATGGCTACTCGCGCGTGCAAATTCGCGCGCGCCGCCTTGTGGATGTCACGACGATCGATACGTCGCGGACCATCTTTGGCACCAAATGGGAAACGCCAATCGTGCTATCTCCGGTCGGATCGCAGAAGGCCTTCCATGCCGATGGTGAATTGGGCGTGGCTCGAGCGGCAAAAACCAAGGGTCACCTGATAATGCTGTCCACCGTCACCACGGCCTCGATCGAAGATGTCATCGCGGCCCGCGGCGGGCCAGTTTGGCAGCAGCTCTATCCGACAAATGTATGGGAAGTTGGCCGGGCCATCGTCAAGCGTGCTGAGGCGGCCGGCGCGCCCGCCATCGTCCTCACCGTCGATTTGCAGGAAGGCAGCAATCGCGAAACCCTTTTTCGCAGCCAGCAGGTGGACAAACGGCAATGCTCCCTGTGTCATGGCTCGGCTTCTCTTTTTCCACATGGCAAGCAGACGGCGTCCTCGGCTTCTGGAGGCATTGCACAAATCCTCTCTCGAAAGCCGATGTTCGACGGAATCGACGTTTCCAAGGTGACCAACTTGCTCGCATCCAGTTTGAATTGGGATTTTGTCAAGCGGCTGCGCGATACCGTGACCGTCAAATTACTGATCAAAGGCATCGTTACGCGCGAGGACGCACAACTTGCAGTCGAGCATGGCGTGGATGGACTGGTTGTGTCGAATCATGGTGGCCGAGCGGAGGAGACCCTGCGCCCGACGATTGAAAGTCTACCGGAGGTGCTCGAAGCGGTTGGGGGCAAAGTGCCGGTGATCCTAGATGGCGGTGTGCGGCGCGGCACGGATGTTTTCAAAGCGCTAGCGCTCGGCGCGACGGCCATCGGCTTTGGAAGGCCTCACTGTTGGGGACTAGGGGCTTTTGGCCAGGCCGGCGTGGAGGCAGTCCTGGAGATTTATCGGCGCGAACTGCGCACCATCATGCGCCAGGCAGGCACCACCTCGGTCGAAAAAATCACGCGCGACTACGTCGTTCCGCGCCCCTCGTGATATCAAGCACGAACAAGCAGATTTCTCGCTGCGCTCGGAATGACAGTTCGCTTGCATCGTGCCCTGTTGTTTTGACCCTCATTTAGGCATGGCGGTGCTTCACGGGGCCCAGAGGCGCAAGCCAATGAGATGCCACGCGGAAAAGAATATCGTCACGATGCAGCATGCCGTTGAGACCAGCAAGGAGTGAATGCGCGCCCATTTATGAATTTCCGCGCGGGGCACGCTGACGGCCAGAGCGAGCCCTGCGAGGGATAGCACGGCGAACGCAATGGTACCCACAAAAATTAGGAACGACCAGAAATTGAAGGTGCCAATATCGTTCGTCGCTTTGCTAAATGCGAACACGACCAACAGCAAACTGAGCACCGCAAAGAATGGCACCGCTCGCACGCGCACGTGCTTCAATCGTCTTATTCTCTTGAAGGATCTCGCGAGGAGCAGCCACAATCCCCAGAAAAGAGCGTATGGCAAGGCAGTGGCCAATACAACCGTCGACGCAGCGAGAAGCAGCAGCCGCGTGAACAGCCAGATGGGAAAGACCCTTTCTCCATAGGGCTCGCCATTTTCGCTTGAGCGGATATAAATCATCCGGCCGCTGGCGTCGCGGAAGAAAACCGCGGTAGCTTCGGGCTCCTTTTCTCCCCGGAAAAGATTTTTGCCGACGGGCAGCAATGGCTCATGGCCTTTCCCGAAAAGCGCCGAGCACTCGAGCTTGCCACCCGCCACGCGAATCCATGTGCCCCCGGTCAACTCTTCCATAAACGCAAGCAACTGATTGCGCGGAGCGCGCGGCGCATAATAACCAGAGAATTTCTTGAGCTCCTGCATCGCAAGGGAAATCACCGGCTGCTGCGGCTTCGGGAAGTCCTTGGAAAGAAACTCGATCGCCAGGTGATTCATATCTCCTAAAGCTTTTCCGGAGAGAGTGCTGTTTAGCAGCACGACGTAACCCCAGTTCTGCTCGGGCATGTACCGGTAGCTCGAGATGAAGCCGTCGATTCCGCCGTCGTGCCCATGCGTGATGATGCCACCGTCGCTTTCCGTGTAATTCGCCAGGCCGTAGCCGAGCCGGAGACCGTGCTTTGCGGAAGAGATGGTCTCGGGATATTCCATCCGAGCAATCGAATCGGACTTCACCAATTGGACGTCACCGGCTCGGCCTCGGCGCAGAAAAAATTGCACCAGCTTGGCCAATTCGCCAGGTGAAGCTTTCATGTCACCGGCGGGACGCAGATAAATGTGCTTGTAAAAGACTTCATGGGGAGGATTACCGTTATACCCTTGTGCAAGCAAGGGTCGATTCACATCGGTCAACCGGAAATCGCCAACGGCAATCTCTAATGGCGCAAGAATGTTTTGCCGGATATACGCATCAAAACGTTGTCCGGTGACTTTCTCAATCAAGTACCCCGCTATGCCGTAGCCGGGATTCGAATAAGCAAACCGCGTGCTCGGCGGCCACCGGACTACCTGTGGCTCTTGAAATTCTTGAAAGACCTTCAGCAGCGGATAATCGGGTCCATACTTCAACTTTGGGGGCAGGTACACTTCTGCGGGTTCCATGTCGTCAAATCCAGCGCTGTGCTCCAAAAGGTTCACGATGCGCACAGGATTCGTACTCCCCCAGGGATTTTTCATGGGAATTTCCGGCGCAACATCCTGCAACCGCGCATAGAGATTGATTTTGCCTTCTTCCGCCAGTTTCAGGAGCGCCAGAGCCACGAACGTTTTGCTGATGGAGCCGACGCGAAATTCCGTGTCGCAGGTAACGTCGCGGTTCGAGGCGAGATCCGCTTTTCCGATTCCGCCGCACCACAACAATTGGCCATTTGAAACCAGCGCCACGCCCGCTCCGGTCAGGTGATTTTTCTCCACCACGTCTCTCATGGCCTGTTGCAATTCTTCAAGGGTTTTGGGATGCGGCAGCCCTTCCTTCTCGGGTTCAGTTTGTGGGGCCGCAGAGATGGCAAGTCCACAAGCGAGAAAACAAGAAACAATGATTGGCAGAAAAATCCGCCGCATGAAACCCTCCTTCGCCGGGGTTTCTTCTGTGGACGGCATTTTATCTGTGAACTGTTACAGTTCCAAGGATTTGCCTTCTCGCACGTTGTCATCCGGGTGAAGGGCCTCTTTTCCGCGCTCCGAGTGGTTCGGCGGAGCAAGGAATCTGCTTTTCACAACTGGGGCGAAGACCGTGAGCTTTTTCGCCGATTGACGCTATCGCGACTCTCGCATACGATGCGGCAGGTCGCCTCTTGCCTTTACCTTGGCGACGTGGGGAGCCGGCGGCACAATGAAGCGTATCCATTCTTGCCTGGTCGAGCGTGGCGCTTCTGGGGGCCAGTGCACTCGGCGCGATTGCCATCCATCGCGGCGAACCGCTGAACGCCATGTGGTTTGTAATCGCCGCTATTCCCGCCCCAACCGCTGCTGTTGAAGTGCAATGCATAGAACTTTAGCTTTGGCCATGCCAGAACGTTGCCCTAGATTTCCTCTTCATCTTCGCTGTGATGTTTCAGGACGGTCGTCTTGTGTGTCATGCGAATGCTGTTATTGCGAATCCCCGAGAGGATAGCTCGGCGTGTTTCCGGGGGCAGCATCTCCGGGGCAAGCACGCCAGCTAGCTCACGAGGGAAGAATTTGGCGAAGAGCGCGGCCATGTGCGCCGTGGCATAAGCGATAGGCGTCGTGAAACGCCCTTGCTGCCGGATCTGGTAAAGCGTTGGAAACATGCAGTCGCTGCGAATCAGCAAGTGCTGATCTTCTTTCTTGCCATGCTTCACTCCTGTGACCAGCACTGCCGCGGCAAATCGTGCGTTCTGTAAAATGCCTTGCCGAATCAGCTTCGCGATTCTCTTTGGGGAGAACGTTTGCGGAAAGCGCTGCCGCGCCATTCCGCGGGACCGCGATAATTTTCCCTGTTTGTGCCAGCGCCGCAGCCGGTCAATTTCATTGCCTCCTATTTTCACGTCTAAGTCCTGCATGGGGATGAAGTACGGCAAGGTAGCCACTTCATCCTGTGCCGCCAGCACCACACGCCTGGTGCCAATGGGCTCGAGAAACCGAAATGGCTCTATCTCCGAAAAGCGCTTAGCCAGCTGAAATTTTCCTTTGCGGTAGACACGAGGGTGTGAAACTGCTTCGTCGAACGACACTTCAGGCGACCATTGCGAAATAGGGTCCTCGCTTTCCGTGCTTTCGTAAAGCCGGACGCGCACCGAATGCAGTTCATCGAGCATATCGGCCGCTCGCTTTACGAGGAGGTTCGTCAGTCCCGGCGCCACGCCGGCATTGATCAATGCCGCGCGACTCTTTTCCTCAAACCTCTTTGTGTAGCGAAACTGCTCTGCCTTAAAAGGGTTTCGCGTTAGATGCGAGCTGAGGTCCATATAGTGTGCACGTAGCCGCAGCGCAGCACGCAATACGATTTCATTGAACACCGAAGCAGAGGCGTTAACAATGAGCTGGCAGCCTTTCGCGACCTTAACAATGCCCCGGAGATTTCGCGCATTTACTTCCGTGACCGGGATCGTGCTTCTTCTGCCCAGGAAGCGCCGCGCCCGCTCCGGATCGCGGTCTCCACACCAGACCGTATGTCCTTGGCGCTCCAGCAATTGTGCGAGAAGCGAGCCGGTTGCCCCGGCTCCTAAGACGAAGATCCGCATGGCGTGCGCAAAACTCTATCACAGAGTGCGTCCGGTATTGGGGTCCCAGGCGGGCCAGGTTTGCCACAACTCCGTATTTATCTGGCTGGCCAAGCATCCCTCAATGCCGTTGGAGATTTGCCTTGCTTTTTTCGCGCTCTAGGTTAGAGTTCAGGTCCGCCCCGCCTACCATCCCCATGAAACTCCTTTTCGGCATTGCCGTTCCTGGCGTTTGTTGTGTCCGTTGTCGCCGCAACGCTCCACGGGACGCCCGTCGGCTTTGAGAACAGGACCAACCGTCTCGTGCGCGATCTTCGATGGCTCAACGACGTCATATCAATGATACTGAAGAGAAGTGTGCTCAAGAGATTCCACGGAATCCTAGCGGTGACCTTGCTCACGTGCGCCTGCGCTTTGAGCCAAACTAAATCCACTCCCGTAGACCCAGGAGTGCGCGGTGGTCCTGCGGGCGCCGGCGGCCCGCTGCCAGGTCTCACGGCAGACGAAACCGCATTTTTCCAAGACGGACAGTCCAGGTTCGGCGAAATCGAGGTGGTGCAAGGAGGCTCGAACAACGGGCTCGGGCCACGTTTCAACTCGAACCAATGCTTTTCGTGCCATTCGCAGCCAAACATGGGCGGAACGAGCCCAGCGCAGAACGCTTTGATCGCGGTAGCGACGCTCAGCGGGGCGAAGAACACCGTGCCATGGTTCATTGCACCGAATGGACCCGTCCGCGAGGCGCGCTTCAAAAAAAGCAATGGCGTCCCCGACGGCAACGTCCACGCCCTTTTCGTGATCACTGGACGGAGCGACGCTCCCGGTTGCAACATCCCTCAATTTGATTTTGCGCCCGCGGGAGATCCGCTCACTGGCCAACGCGGAAATCGCAACATTATTTTTAGAATACCCACGCCTACTTTTGGAGCAGGCCTCATTGAGGCCATCCCCGACTCCGCCATCCTTGCCAACCAGCAAGCCAATCCTACAGAGAAGAGGGCGCTGGGCATTTCTGGTCATCCGAACTCACACCTGAGCGGCAACGTGAACCGAAGCGCCAACGACGGGACCATCACCCGTTTTGGATGGAAAGCACAGAACAAGTCCCTGCTCCTGTTCGCGGCCGAAGCCTACAACGTGGAAATGGGCATCTCGAACCAACTGTTTCCACAGAAGCGCGACGAGACTCCGTCCTGTATTTTCACCGCCACGCCGAATGACGCGCTCAACTTTACGACGCAGGCCACGACTGCCACTTCCAATCCCGCCGTCATCTCCGACATCGAAGCCTTTGCCAACTTTATGCGCATGCTGGCCCCGCCCACGCCCGCGCCCGATACGCCCTCCCTAGCGAACGGACGAGCCGCCTTTATAAAAGTCGGCTGTGCCCACTGCCACACGCCTTCGTTGACCACGGGCAAAATGATCGCTAGCGGCTCCTCGACGGTCCCAAGTGCTGCCCTATCGAACCAGACGGCGCACCTTTGGTCAGACCTCCTTGTCCACCACATGGGCAAAGGTCTCGCCGACGGCATTACGCAAGGCGGTGCCGGCCCCGACGAGTTCCGAACCGCTCCTCTCTGGGGCGTTGGCCAGCGCATCTTCTTCCTGCACGATGGACGCACGTCTAATCTCGTCGAGGCCGTCTGGGCGCACAAGAGCAGAGGAAGCGAAGCCAACAGGGTCATCAACCACTTCAATAAGTTGAGCACGGAGGAACAGCAGGGAATCATCGATTTCCTGCGTTCCCTCTGAAGAGGAGAGCGTTTTCTCAGAAGGTCAGCTTCAACCGGCCGGAAACGCTTCTACGCGGCGCAACGGCTGTACCGGAAAAGAGGCTGGCAAAGTTCTCACGCACAGTCTCTCTTCAAGAATGAAATCGTTGAACAGGCGAATTATCGTCAGGCGTTGTTGTAGGGCCGCATTCGATAGTGTCGAGTGAGAATCGATCTGAGTGACGTTTCCGCGAACAGCACCGGGCCTCGCCCGTAATCTCTGAACGTAACGCGCGATCACTTCACCGCCTGCCTCTGTGGGTTCTACGTTCGCATCGCGAAGAAATCCCAGGTATTCTTCGAACCTGCGACCGTAAGCTTCAAGGATGTTTTGTGCCAAGCCCAGATCACGCTGGATCTGGAGCCATCGGCGCCCGAGGTTGTTTTCTGCAGTCAAGGGATACCGGGACCACTCAATCTCACTCATGTGTTCCTCCAGGCTCGCCAATCTACGCGAACCTGTGGACTGAGTGGCGCGCCCGGAACTCCGCCCGCCAGTTCGTTCCCTACGGAAACGAACTCGCACCCCACAGCCTCAGCACATCAATCTTCGATGGAGGCGAATTCTGGGCGAAGAGAGCCGAGATTCCACGTAACTTATGTTCCATGCCTCTATGAGTTTGGTTCTGCTCTACCAAGGATTCTACTGTACCAAGTTCCTGGGCGCTAAAATCCAAAGTTTCGCGCAAGCGCGACAGGCTCTATCCAGAACTCGGCTGACAGATCGCTGCTGTCTACATGGATATGGTGCGGTTCGTTGGGTCCGTGGCTGTAAAAAGTAAAACCGATAAGGGCTGCTTTTCAAGACGGTTGGCACGGCAGGATTACGGCAGGATTGGCAGGATTCTACAGAATTGCGCTCCTACTCGAACAGGCATACACTAGGGTCGTAGCTCTGACCCTTGCCGCCTATAGGAGAACAACCCACGGCCGCAGGGGCGATGTCCCGCGCAATTCCGGGACTCAGGGTTCGGGTGGAAACGCCCGTGCCTCCCGCGATTGGAAAGGAGCGCTTTCGCCGGAAATGTGTTGATTTCCGGTGCGTGCCCGATTCCATCGCTGGATCGGGCAGTTTTGTTTTAGGGCACTGTGAGTCAGTTTGGCTCCCATTGGCATCCAATTTAGGCCTGGCAAAATGACCCTTCACGACAGTTTCGGCCGCCAGATTACCGACCTGCGCATGTCGGTCACCGACCGTTGCAATTTCCGGTGCGTCTATTGCCGCTCCGCCGATCCTGAGAATTATCGGGATCATGATGAGATTCTCTCCTGGCTCGAGCTGGATCGCCTGGCCAAAATCTTCCTCGGCCTCGGCATACGCAAAATCCGCGTCACTGGTGGCGAGCCGCTCGTACGCGAGGGGGTAGAAGAGTTCATTTCCCGCCTTCATGCGCTCGGTTTCCCGGACCTTTCTATGACCACCAACGGCCACCTCCTCGCCGAGCGTTGCGACCGGCTGCTCGCCGCGGGTTTGCGGCGCATCAATATCAGTCTCGATTCGCTCGATCCGGCGAAGTTCGAGCGCATCACGCGCACGCAGTCCTTCTCCAAGGTCATGCATGGCATCGACGCCGTGCAAAACTCCCGCCTCGCGCCCGCCAAAGTGAATGCTGTGCTGGTTCGCGGCCTCAACGACGATGAAGTCGAAGCCTTCGCCCAGTTTGCCCGCATCCGTGGTGTCATCATGCGCTTCATCGAATTCATGCCGCTGGACGCCGACCGCCACTGGTCGCGCGAACTCGTAGTTCCGGCCGCGGAAGTTTACGAGCGCATCCACGCGCGTTGGCCATTGGTCCAGATTCCCCACGAACGCAGCGAAACCGCCCGCAAATACCGTTTTGCCGACGGCGCGCCAGGTGAGATCGGCCTGATCGCCTCCGTCACGCAACCCTTCTGCGGCTTTTGTTCGCGCATTCGCGTCACCGCCGACGGCAAGCTGCGCACCTGCCTTTTCAGCAAGGAGGACCATGACCTTCGCTTCCTCCTTCGCGACGGAGCTTCCGACAACGACTTGGTGACCTATATCCGCTCCGTGGTCAACGAAAAAGAGGAAGGCCACCGCATCAACGAGCCCGGTTTTGTGCCCCCTTCTCGCACTATGGTTTTCATTGGAGGGTAGGTGGACAATCGACTTGTATGTGAGAAAATGGAGTTTGAGAGCGGTTTCAGGGACCGCAGAAAGACCACCTCCAGGTAAGAATTACACCAGCCATGGGCAACCTCATTTCCATTTCGGGCAGGAGCACCCTCATCGGTACCGAGCCGCCCGCCACCGTACGCGCGCCAGAAATCGAGCCTGGAGTGGGTTGCAACTTTGACTCCTACCTGCTCGTTCCGGATAACACCTTGCACGACCGTATCGCCGCTGCCAAAGCGCGTCTGGGCGAGGATGTCGTTATCCTCGGTCACCACTACCAGCGCGACGAGGTCATCCAGTTCGCCGATTTTCGCGGCGATTCCCTCAAGCTCTCGTTTCAGGCTGCTGAAGCTTATTCCCGCTACATCGTGTTCTGCGGCGTTCATTTCATGGCGGAAAGCGCAGACATTCTCCGCCGCCCGCACCAGGTCGTTGTGCTTCCCGACCTGAATGCCGGCTGCTCCATGGCCGACATGGCCGACATCGGCCAGGTGGAGGCCTGCTGGCGCGAACTTGCCTCTGTCGTGGACGTCAGCAAAATCGTTCCCGTCACGTACATGAACTCCACTGCGGCGATCAAGGCATTCACCGGACAACAGGGTGGCTCGATCTGCACCAGCTCCAACGCCGCGGCCGTCCTGAAGTGGGCTTTCGAAAACGGCGAAAAGGTTCTTTTCCTCCCCGACGAGCATCTCGGCCGAAATACGGGCTATCGCATGGGTATCCCACTCGGAGAAATGATCGTCTGGGACCCATACCAGGAGTTCGGCGGAAACACGCCGGAAGCGGTTCGCAAGGCGCGCATTATCCTCTGGAAAGGGTATTGTTCCGTGCACCAGCGCTTCACACCGGAACAGGTCGCCCGCGTTCGCCGCGAGCATCCCGGCATTCGGGTCATCGTTCACCCGGAATGCCGCTTCGAGGTGGCTCAAGCTGCCGACCAGATCGGCTCAACGGAAGGCATCATCAAAGCTATCGAGTCTGCTCCTGCGAGTTCGGAATGGGCCGTGGGCACCGAGATTCACTTGGTCAACCGCCTCGGCAAGGCTTTTCACGATCGGAAGGTCATCTCCCTGGACCGGAACGTCTGTGTTTGCACCACCATGTTCCGCATCACCCCGCAGCATCTCCTCTGGGCCTTGGAAAACCTGGGTTCGGGCAACGTGGTCAACCGCATCTCCGTGGACGAACGCACGCGCTACTGTGCCCGCTTGGCGCTCGATCGCATGCTCTCGTTACGGTAAGGGACGGCAACAGAAATTACGGGCTGTTTCCGCTTGCAAACCGCGGGGCTCTAGCAGAGACTTTGCTTGGACTCTTTGCGTAGAAGAACTGAATTGAAACGAAACGATGGCTGACGAAGACCAAGAGCAGGACGAAACTCCGGAGCCGCCCCAGCGGATCTTCACGCTCACGGAAGCCGAACGTGTGCGCAAAGACCTCGAGCCTTTCCTCATCGAGGCCATCGACTGCCGCAGGAAGCTTTCTGGCTTGGAAAACGATCTCTCCG
>QHYJ01000264.1:20650-25882 GCA_003223255.1 Acidobacteriota bacterium
CATCGTCAAGGACCTGGACGTGGGTCTCCTCGATTTTCCCGCGATCATCGACAATCAGGATGTCTATCTCTGCTGGAAGCTCGGCGAGGATCGCATCCGTTTTTATCACCGCCAGGACGAAGGCTTCGCCGGCCGCAGGCCGCTCGACCCGCGCGATCTGGGCCCCGGTGACAAAGTTCAGTAGAATAGTAATTTCAACCGGGCAGTTTTTGGCCGGGCTTCAGCCCGGCATTTTCTTCTTCGCCGACGCAAAACTGTGAGCGACCTTGGCTGACCACCCTACTAACCGCCTGAAGGACTCCGCCAGCCCTTACCTGCGCTCCGCTGCTCATCAGCCTATCGATTGGCATGAATGGGGAGATGCCGCCTTCACTCGCGCCAAAGCTGAAGACAAGCCCATTCTTCTCGACATCGGCGCCGTGTGGTGCCACTGGTGCCACGTCATCGACCGCGAGAGCTACGAAAACGCCGAAATCGCGAAAATCATCAACGAGCACTTCGTGCCTGTCAAAGTGGACCGTGATGAGCGTCCCGATGTGGACTCTCGCTATCAATCCGCTATTAGCGCTATTTCCGGGCAAGGAGGCTGGCCGCTCACGGGTTTTCTGTTGCCCGACGGGAAACCGTTCTTTGGCGGCACGTACTTTCCGCCGGAAGATCAGATGGGACGGCCGGGTTTCCGCCGCGTGCTTCTGGCTGTCGCCGATTCCTATCGCAATCGCCGCCCCGAACTGGAGCGCGCCGCCACTTCACTCTCGGAGGCTGTCGCGCAGGCTGAAGCGTTCACGGGCGCTCGCGCAGATTTCGACCTCGGAATCGTCAACACGCAGATTCAATCCATCACGCAACTTTTCGACAGCAAGAATGGCGGCTTTGGCCGTGCACCCAAATTCCCTCACCCCTCGGCTATCGACCTCCTTCTTGAGCGTTATCGGCAATCCAAGGAAACGTATCTGCTCGCCATGGTGGAGTCTGCGCTCGAAAAAATGGCTCGCGGCGGCGTGTACGATCAGCTTGCCGGAGGTTTCCACCGCTACTCCGTTGACGAACGCTGGCTCGTGCCGCACTTTGAAAAGATGTCCTACGACAATTCCGAACTGCTTCGCAATTATCTTCACGCCTGGCAGACAACGCAGAATTCGTTTCTTCGGGAAACAGCTGAGAGCATCATCGGTTGGGTCAATGAAGTTCTATCGGATCAAAAACGGGGCGGCTTCTATGCCAGCCAGGATGCCGACTATTCACTCGATGACGACGGCGATTACTTCACTTGGGCCCTCGATGAAGTGCGGGCGGTGCTCACACCAGAATAGTCACGCATCATCGAACTCTATTACGACGTCGAGCCGCACGGCGAGATGCACCACAATCCCGCGAAAAATGTTCTTTGGATCGCCCGCGATGCTGCCGATATCGCCAAAACACTCAGCTTGGACGAGTCCGTTGCTCGCCTTACCATCACGCGGGCCAAAGGGAAGCTACTAGCCGCTCGCAAGCCGCGTCCCACGCCCTACGTGGATAAAACGATGTACGTTTCCTGGAACGCGATGTTTGTTTCCGCGTACCTGGAAGCCGGTCGTGTTTGGGAAGGGGCAGGCTCAAATAACTGCCGGATGTTTGCTCTGAAAACGCTGGACCGCATGTTGAAGGAAGCTTGGAGCCGATCGCGCGGTTTTGCCCATCGCATCGGCGGGCCCGCGCTCGAAGGCTCGCTCGACGACCAGGTCTTCAGCGTTCTGGCGTTGCTCGACGCCTACGAGGCGACGCTCGAGCCCCGCTACTTTGCAGTGGCACAAAAAACGATGGACCTCGCCATTTCACGCTATGGCGATGCCCAAAACGGCGGCTTTTTTGATCGCCCGTCCGACGCCGCCCCCATGGGCGGCCTCGAAGTGCGCCGCAAGCCGTTTCAGGATTCTCCTACGCCCGGCGCCAATTCCGTTGCCGCCATCGCGCTTATTCGCATGTACGCGTTCACCGGCGACGACCGCTACCATGCTTTGGCCAAGAAGACGCTCGAAGCCTTTGCTGGAGTTGCTCCACAATACGGTCTATTTGCCGCCACGTATGGTCTTGCTGCCACGCTCTTCGCGAATCATCCTGTTCAGGTCGTCATCACCGGCAATTCGCATGACCCGGCGGCACAGGCCCTCGAGGCCGCCGCCCACCGCGTCTTTCGCTTCGGCAAGTCCGTCCTCCGCCTCAGTCCGGGTACGCAGCTCGCTGCTCTTGCTGGCGCCCTCAAAGAGACTCTTCCACATCTTCCCGTCGACAAGCCTACCGCGCTTCTCTGCTCTGGCAACACCTGCCTTCCGCCGACGAGCGACCCCGCGCAACTCACGGCCTACCTCGAAAACGGCGCTGTTGGCGCCGTCACCTCGTAAGTCTCTAAAACAAAAGGGCACGATGCCGGCGCACCGTGCCCGAGATGTTTCTGTTTTCCTTTACTTCCTCTACGTCGTTAACTTCCTTTACTTCTCTTATTTTTTCGGCCTCGACTCCGGCGGCACCACGCCGTTGACGCGGTAATACACCACCAATTGCCCATAGTGCTCGCCGGAGTGCTCGATCAGTTCGTAGGCCAAATCTCCCAGCCGTACCTGCCGATTCCCGTACGGGTCGACAATGATTTCTGACATCCCCGCGTCACCCTTCGTTTTGATTGCCGCCGCGCCGTCCGCGAACGACTTCTTTACGTAGGCCACCACTTCCGCTTTGGTTTTGAGTTTGTTCTTGGAAGGGTCTTCTTCGGTGGGCATCTTCTGGCCCATTGCCGGATTGGTGAAAAAATAGTTGGAGTCGCACGCGTGAAGCAATTGCTCCCGGAAGCTGCGCTGCTCTGGCTTAGGTCTGTACTCGTACTTATCCTCAGGAAAATCTTCCGCCATCGCAATCAATTTGCGTCCAATATCGTTCCACTGTTCAAAAATGGCCTGCGACGGGCTGGCTGCTGGTTTTGGCGGCTCCTTCTTTGCCGCTTCTTGGGCCATCCCCGGCAACGCCGCTATCCCCACAGCCAGTACCACCCCGCACAACCTCATCCACTTCATCATGGCTTTCTTTCCTCCCTTTCGTCCCGGTTCGTCCCCCACGTGGGTCGTTCTTTTAGACGCGCCAGCCCCCCAAGCGCTTCCCCTTTGGCCAGCAGGGCTCCCTGTCCTTTGGCCGGGTTCATCTTACGCAGTAATCGCCGATCGCGCCATTCGGATTCCTGCCAGGTCGCATGTTAAAATTAGGCTTTGGAGTCTGAGGGACATCGTCACTGTGAACTGGCACTTTTTGCTTTTGCGTGTTGGCATTGGCGCGGGCATATGCGCGCTCCTGTACTTCTCGCAGCGCTTCTGGTACCGCTCGCTATGGAGGGTTACCGGCCAGTGGGGCCGTTTGTGGCTGCGTCGTGGGCCGCGCCTCCTCTATGTTCTTCTACTCTCTCTGATGGTCTTCACGCTGGTTCGCGTGGTGATTATGGGGCATTCCAGCTTTACCCACCGGACTTCCTGGATTACCGTGCTCACCGGACTTTGGTTCTTTAGCGCGCTATTTGCCTATCTGTCTGTGAAGACTGTTCACGGATTGGAGCGCGTTTGGCGCTGGTCCCACGCGGCTGCTGTCAAGCGCCTACCGTCGCCTTTGCCAAACCCCACGCAATCGGTCACGGCTTCGGAATCAACGGAAACCGTTCCTGACCCCGGCCGCAGGTACTTCTTTCGTGCGGCCACTGCGGCCGCCGGTGCTGCTCCTTTCCTCACGGCGATGTACGGCTTTGCTGCCGAGCGTTTGAATTACCGGGTCCGCCGCGTCGAGATTCCCATACCCAACTTGCCCTCAGCGCTGGACGGCATGAAGATTGTGCAGTTAAGCGACATTCACTTAAGCAGCTATATGTCCCGCGCGCAAGTCCGCCGCGCCGTAGACATGGCCAACGAACTGGGAGCCGATCTCGCTGTCGTCACCGGGGATCTGATCACCGGCTCCGGCGATCCCATTGCCGACTGTATCGATGAGATTCGCCATCTTCATTCACCGCTGGGCATATGGGGCTGCAACGGCAACCACGAAATCTACGCGCATGCGCAAGATGAGGCAGGTTATCTCTATGCCCAAGCGGGAATGAGGCTGCTGCGTCATTCGAATGCTCAAGTTTCTTTCCGGGGCGCACAGTTCAATCTTATCGGCGTGGACTACCAGCGCGAATACAACAGCCACGGCCAAAAGCAGCAGTTTCTCACCGGGGTTGAGCCGCTGGTGCGCCGCGATATACCCAACATTCTCCTATCGCACAACCCAAATTCCTTCAATCGCGCCGCCGAATTGGGCATCGAACTTTCGCTTGCCGGGCATACCCACGGTGGCCAGGTTCAGGTGGAAATCCTGGATCACCGCCTCAGTCCGGCGCGCTTTATCAGCGATTACATTGCAGGCCTCTACCAACGCCCGTTGTTCGCGCCCGCTCCGAACGAGCGCGCTGGTTCGGTTGTGTCGACATCACGAAAATTTACGCCAGAATCCGCAGCCATGGCCAGCATCTACGTGAATCGCGGTCTCGGCACCGTAGGCGCTCCAGTTCGCCTGGGAGTTCCGCCGGAAATCAGCTTGATCGTGCTTCGCCGCGCATAGCTATTGCCGTATCTTCGCCCCTGGAGATATCCAAACTTTTGTATACACTGCTGAATCCATTCTGATTCTTGGAGTTGCCTTGTCTCTGGCTTGTCAGACCGTTGTCAGCGTTTCGTCTCCGAACTTGCAAGTTCCCTGTTATCAAAGGCGTTCTATTACTCGACCAAACGCGGCATCCATCTTGCATGAGATCCCATGGAGTCCAAACGGGGGGTTGTTTTCGGAGCGTGTGGGGCGTATTTTCGCTGCCAAATCTTGCTCTGGAGGGAATTTTGTCATGTGGCTCGTCCTTAGGTCGTGGAAATTTCCGGCAGTCTCTCTTCTTTCGCTTTTTCTGCTCCCAGCTCTAACGCTGGCACAGCACTACCAACAGACCAACCTCGTCTCTGACCTCCCCGGCATGGCTCCGGTCACCGACCCTAACCTCGTCAACCCCTGGGGCCTCAGCCGTAGCAGTACCAGCCCGTGGTGGATCTCGGACAACAATTCAGGCTTCACTTCGCTCTACACCGGTGCGGGCGCTAGCGTCCCCATCAATGGCACGGGAACCGTCACGATTCCGCCGCCCACGAATGCCTCCCTTGGCACGACTGCCACTCCAACTGGCACGGTTTT
>QHYJ01000262.1 GCA_003223255.1 Acidobacteriota bacterium
TTCCTCTTTTTTTGCGCTAATCCATTGCATTATTTAGTGTGAGATCAATAAACGGGGAAAGTGGAAATATAGGTACAAGGAGGAACTCGTACTAGCCGCCTTCCCCGATAGGTCTCTGTCAGGAGGGCAAAAGCTCTTCCGACGCGCTGCTGAGGAGCGCAGGTACAAATTCTTTTTTGCATTCTCAGCGCGTGCGTTGGCTTCTCGGCCGCGGTTCCTAATTCAGAGGGGACCAGACTTCCACCGACCTGACCTGCTGTTGTTTCATTCGAGGATATTCCCTATCCTATGCCGCAACAGTCCTGACTGCGGGATCTTTCCTTTACTCAGCCAAGGTCATCGCCTTGTACCCCTGTCGTCTTCAAGCCACAGGGATTCACCTGATGATATTTCCAGGTTTCTCTTCGATTGGCGACCTATCCTGCTCATGTTAACGGTGAGAGGAACGTTGAAGTGGATCGCGCCGCACGGTTCAGTCCACGCGCCCTGTGGCCGAAAGCTTCAACAAAATGGGCGTGTTCGCACAGTCCTCATCGACGGTCCTGACAAAAAATGGAAAAGAGGCTCCCTATCGCGATGGTTGTGAACTTGGCCCCCGTGCAGGCGCTGACCGGCAATGGGATTGAGTTGACCTATACGAATAACGTCAGCGCGCATGGCGCTTGCGTGGTTTCCAGTCACCCCTGGCAACAGGGCGAATTTGCGGAGATCACTTCGCTACTCGATCGGATTTCCATGCGCGGGAAGGTCGTTTACTGCCGTAAACAGGGCGACGAGCAATATGCCGTTGGATTGAGCTTCCAGAGTTCCGATGTAGTGTGGTCTATCTACCTAAAATATTCACGCCATGCGCAACAAACCACTCCTTTGCCCCAGAGATTTTCTCGAAGAAATCTACAATGAAGTCGAGGCGGTAAGTTTGTCCTCGGGCAGCTAACGGCGAGCGAAAAGCCTGCTTACGCTTCCGGTGTGGTTCCTCTGGAATCGAGTTGCTCCCGCGACGCGAGCCACGCGTCCAGTTGTTCGCTTCCTTTTCCGCGCAGCGTCTGCAGCATGATTCCCGCCATGCCCTCCGAGTTCACCCAGGCCACCTGGCCTCTGGCGCTGATGCGCACTCCCATGGACAATTCGAATGTGCAGTCCAGTACGGCGCCGTGTTTCAGGGGCTTCACCGTTCGAACTGCCATTCCCCCGCCGCTCAAGTTCGTGATGCGCGCCTGTTGCGCCACTTCCCTGTCCTTCAAGGTCACGGGCAAATTCACAGGATGCCGGAAATACCGGCGCTGCTCGCGAAGCAGCAGGTCCTTCGAGATGGTGATGTGCATGCCCACGCCGTCTTCTGTGACAGGCTTGCGTAACAGAAAATTTGCGCCCACTGCCAAAATCTGCGTGGACTCCTTTGTGTTTATCAGGCAGGCAAAAATCACGGCCTTACAGTTTGAAGTTCCTCTGCGCGTGGACTCAATCAAGCCGAAAGCTCCCGGCACTTCCATGTCCACAAAAACACCGTCAATCTTTCTGCGGTTTAAACAATCGCGCGCCTCATGCGCCGAGGGAACCAACACAAACTTGGCGCCGAACTTCTTCACTGCCTTTGAAACCGCTTGCATCAGGGCATAGTCGCTGGACACAAGCACAAACTCGAGTGCTGACGGCTGGTTCATGGCGGCGGGGACTCTCCGTGTGGGTGAGATTTTTGCGTCAGGTTTACCCGTGCGGCTGCTTTTCGCCCGCCATTATAATAAAAACGATATTTCTGTCGAGCGCTTTCGCGTTACTCTATTTGGTATTTGCATAACGGTCAATCCATTGATCTCTATAAACTTAGCTCTGGACCGGCGAGCGCAGGCTCTTTCAACTGGAAATTACCATCCAGCAGAAACTCCCCATGGCAAATCGTAAGGAGCACATTCCTTCCCGGAAGCTTCATCCTCCAGCGGTCTTCTTGAGCTTGCTGTTCGTGAGTCCCTGCCTACTGGAATCCACCGAGGCCAGCGCCTCTTCGGTGGTAATGAGTCGGGCGCCACGAGATTGGAGCTGATCAAGAACTTCGCGCCCATTCTTCTCGTCGAGGGATTGGATAGCGTCTTTGACGATGCTGACGCGATGACCGCGGCGTAACAGGCCATCGGCCGCGCACCGCACGCAGTACTCCGTGACGACGCCAAAAACCAGAAAATCAGGATTGGAATCGCCGGCGGGCTTTCCTGGAACGCTCAGTTGTGCGAGCAGCACATCCGTGTTGGGATTGTCAAAGACATCGAGCGTGTTCTTTTCCAGAAGAATCTGCTGGTAAGAACGAAAATCGCCGGGAAAAACAAAATTTTCCTGATTGGGAACGACCAGAAGGCGAGCCGTGCGTGCCTCAGGAATGAGTTCCGCCCCTCGAGTACCCTTCACACAATGGGCTGGCCAGTCGCGAAACTCAGGATCGTCAGGCTGATGTGCGTCGGCGGAAGAAATCAAGAGAACTCGCCCTGGGCGGACCTCTGCGACAAGACGATTCAGGTTCGGGATAATTTTCTCGGCGCCGGGAACGTAGAGTTTGCCACCTGGCAGCATGAAGTCCACCTGGGCATCTACTTCCCAAAAAACTAGCCTCATTTAGACTACCTCTAGTCCCATTTAGACTAACCTTCTTCGGTCAGCCGCTGCGCGCAGTTTTGGCCACGGCTAGCCGCACTTGATTGTGCAGCTCCTCAAGTTGTGAGCTATAGCGGACAGGAAACGGCGGCTCCGCGGCGTGAAAACCCAGGATGCGCGCCGGCATGTGCGCGCGATCAGCAAGAAAACGGTTCCGTGCCTTCTCGATCGTGGCACTGGGATCTTTCCCCGGAGCTTCCAGACGCTTACCCTCGCGCATTACCGGAACCAGCAGCGGGTTGCCCGCTGGAAAGGACTCTCCATCAAGACCAATGACATCACTCGAGAACTTTCCCTCTTCCCCAGTAAAGCGGAAAATCTGCTTGCGGCCCGGGTAGGTAATTTTCTCCTGGCTGAACTTGGCCGCGCTTCGCACCGCATCGCCGGTATCGACTTCGACCAATTTGTAAATCACACCGACATAAGGCGAATCCGCCGAAGTGGAAAGCGCGGTGCCTACGCCAAACGCATCGATGCGCGCACCGCTGCGCAGCAACACTTCGATGCGATCCTCATCAAGCTCCCCCGAGGCAAAAATTTGCACGTCGTTCCATCCCGCCTGGTCAAGCCTCTTGCGAACCCACAGGCTATCCGCCAAAACATCGCCACTGTCGAGACGCACCCCAGCGGGTTTGCGGCCGAGTGCAATGATTTTTTCAATCGCTTCATGCACGTCGTAAGTGTCAACGAGAAGCGTGGATTGCTCCGGAAAGACATTCAGAAAATCCCGAAACGCTTCGGCTTCGGCTTCGTGAGCCATGATCCACGAGTGCGCTTGCGTTCCATAAACAGGAATACCGAAACGGCGGCCAGCAAACGTGTTCGATGTGCCCTCGCAGCCGCCCACGAAAGCGGCGCGCGCGGCGAACACTCCCGCCTCCATCCCGTGAGCGCGGCGGGAACCGAATTCCACGACGGGTCGTCCGGCGGCAGCGCTGGTGACGCGCGCAGCTTTGCTGGCGATCAGCGTTTGGAAGTGAAGGATGCTGAGAAGGCTCGTTTCAACAAGCTGGGCTTCGGCGATCGGGGCGGTCACGCGAAGCAGCGGCTCGCCAGGGAAGAAAATGGTTCCTTCGGGCAAAGCCCAAACGTCGCCAGTGAACTGGAATTGCGCGAGATAGTCAAAGAATTCTGAATGTACGTGGTGGAAGAAAGGTAAGGCACGCAGATAGGAAATGTCCTCGGGAGAAAAGCGAACGTTTTCCAGGAAGTCGAGGGCCTGCTCCAGTCCCGCAGCAACCAGGTAATTGCGTCGGCGCGGGAGGCTGCGCACGAACAATTCAAAAGTGGCGCGAGCCTCGAAGCGGTTTTGGACATAGCCGGCCGCCATGGTGAGCTCGTAGAGGTCGGTGAGCAGCCCCGAAAATGGTCCAGAGGGAAGCATGGGCGCAAGCATAGCCAACAACAGATTATGCCAGCGGGTCTAGAACAGCAAAGGGTCAGGTCTGGCTCTGCCTGTTCTTCCTGCTGATGTCGCAAAGCATGTCGGAGTGGATGTTCAGGCCGATGTTCGTCAGGTTATAGACGTGCTCCGTAGCCACAAGCCAGACGATCTCGCAGATCTGGCGTTCGGAGTAATGGCGGGCCATGCGAGAAAAAGTGTCAGGGCCCATAGTTTTATTCTTGGTCAGTTCCGTGACGTAGTCCAACGCGGCGCGCTCGGCATCGGTAAAGAGCGGGCTGGTGCGATATTGCTCCAACGCATCGAATTTGGCTTCGTTCATCGATGCTTTGATGGTGAACGACCGGCCGATATCGATGCAGAAAAGACAAATGTTCGTCCGCGCCACTTGCTCACGAATGAGCATGACCGTCTCGGGCGGGAGCTGCAGCTTTTTGTCGAGCCGGCCGATCTTTGCGTAAAACTGACCAAAGGCCATCGGCAACCGCGCGGAATGCACCTTCAGCGGCGTAAGCACCTTGCCAAATTGGCGGCGTGTAAAGTAATACGCCAACTTCATCATTATCCCCTTGGGCTTTTCGATAGGGGGAAGAAATGTGTCCGGTTTCGAAGTGTCCACTGTAGCGCTCTGAACAGCCATGCTTCCCATTGTCACGCCTCCCCAGTGTTCCTTTGATTCCTGGCACCGAGCCGACGTCACCTATCTTTTGGGGTCGGCTCTTTGGCCTCCATCTCTACGACGAATGAGAAACCCGAAAATCGACGTACGCTGAACGGAGTTGAAAGAACTTGTTTTATGGCCTCTCTAGCCACCAAGACTGCCTGCATGGGAGAATTCCGACGCAACATGGATCGGCCAAGAAATTTTCGCGTGTATTTCCTATCGATGGTACTAGCCATCGGTTCGCTAATCGTGTTGCTGCGCGAGCATAGGCCGTCGTTTCTACGGCCAGACCTGCATCTGTGCGCTTATGTCACCACCGCGGATGGCGCGGTGACGGTGGTGGACTTGGTAAAGCTTAAGGCGGTGGCGCACATCCGCATAGGCCCCGGTCTTTCCGGTATGCGCGAGCACCCTACGCGGCCCGAGATTCTGGGCGTCAGCTCGCTAGCAGGCTTCGTGTGGATTTTCGATGCGCGCACGTACCAGGTGAGTGCGCGCATTCCCGTGGGACCGCTTCCCTACGCCCTGGATTTTTCTCCTGACGGCAATCGCATTTATACGACCACGTCTGGAAATGACGCGGTGCTGGCAATCGACATCCATTCGCACGCCATCGTGGCGCGCGGGCACACTGGGCGGGAACCAGTAATGGCGAAGATCACGCCGGACGGAAGAACCTTGTTGGTGGTGAACCGGCGTGACGGCTCGCTGGGAATTCATGACGCGGAAACACTGGCGTTGCGCAGTTCGGTTTTCGTCGTGCCGCAGCCGGATGACATAGCTGTGTTGCCGGACAGTTCTCTTGCGTTTGTAATGAGCCGCTCGGAGCGGCAACTCTCGGTTGTGGATCTAAGACGCAGCGTGCTGGTGACAAACCTGGAGCTGGCAGGAAAGCCGACGGACATGTTGCTCAAGCCGGATGGAGGGGAGCTATATATGATCTCGCCGGAAGCGCATGGCTTGCAAGCCATTAATACCTGGACGCACGAGGTGGGCGACACGATGGTGCTGGGATCGGCTCCCACGCGCGGCGTGCTCAGCGCGGATGCCAGCCTGCTCTACGTCTCGGACGCTGCCGCGGGCCGAATTATCCCCGTGGATATTGGGAACCGTCGGATCATCCGTTGTCTTTTCTGCATCGATGACCCCGGGAAGGGTTTCCCCATCCCCGCCGGAGATGCTCCCGGAGCCCTGCGATTTGATGCAGATGAAAGTTTGTTGCTAGTGGTGGGACGAGCCTCGGGCGATCTGGCGGTGATTCGCGTGCGAACCAACTTTCTGGTGACCATGGTTCCGGTAGGAGAAAGACCGCAGGACCTGGCGGTGAAACTGTATGGGAACAAGGAATTGACGACTCCCCACGCCTAAAGGCGGGGGATTCCTCGGAGTTACTATGCGACATTGCCACATACCTCCGACGATGTTTCCTGCTTCACGGGCACACGCCTAAACTCGCGTTTAGGTCCTACTGTGCCTCCACAGGCTAATACCGAGCGTCCCTCGGCTAAGATTCTCAAACCTTCGACGAAAATGTTTACGACGGCATTCTCGTCCCGCTGATGTTCCGTATGGCAACTCGAACACGTCCAACGGTCTTGGAGTTTGAGGTCTACCTTCTTTTGGTGACAAATGCAGCACAACTTTGATGACGGGAAGAACCTCTCTACTTTGACGAGCGTTCTTCCATGCCACTGGCCCTTGTATTCCAACATGCGAACGAATGAACTCACCGAAGCCCGCATCCGAGATGGCTCTGGCTAAGCGGCGATTCTTAAGTAGGTTCTTGGTGCCGAGCATCTCAAGCTTTGACCGTGCAGCCAACCAAGGGACGAGGCAACGACACCTGAGACCACGTTCTTCCATTGAAGAAGTTGAATGTCTTGGTGTTAATGTCCACCGATAGGCGATGGCTCGCGGGGGCCTACAACACGCAACGGCTGCTCTACCTGGAACGAAACATAATATCGACCTGCCGGCGTCCTGCTAAGCACCACCGAGGATGGCTCGCCGCTTACACGACGGTGCCAAACAATCGG
>QHYJ01000266.1 GCA_003223255.1 Acidobacteriota bacterium
CGTGTGATTCATCACTTCCAGATAGTCCAGGTTGCCTAGCACGTCCACGTCGCCCTTGGTTTGCGCCGACTCCCTCAGCACCGTCGGCAGTAGCAGCCTGCCCTGCCCATCCAGCTCCACCGTCTGCCCGTAATAGCTAGTCCGCATTAGGAACTTCCTCTTTGCCCGGTTCGTGCTCGGCATCTTCTCGAGTTTGTCTTCGATCTCCGACCAAACCTTCATCGGATATATCCGCGCAGTTTCACCGGTGGTGCTGGTGATGTAAAATTGCTCTCCGTATTCCTTCAACTGGTCGAGAAACACCGCGGGTATCTTCAGACGACCCTTCTCGTCCACCTTCGCCGGACAGTTGCCCCGCAGCTTCATGCGCCCCGCCCAGTTCGACCCGATCGGCGGAATCGAACGCCAAAATGTGGTCTCGAATGGCCAAAATGTCCACTTTCGCCACAACGAACGCTGACGTTCTACTTTGTCCTACCGCTTGCCACCTGTTGCTACCTGGTGCCCCTTCATCCTACTTTCTACCATTTTGCGCCCCATCCTACGCGGTTTTCGGGCCTTGTCAAGAGAAAACATGCATTTAGGTTGAAAAAAGGTGTGAGACTAGCCGGGGATCAAACGTGGATTTTCGACTCCCAGGAATTGTGGGGCGTGCACGAGTTGACTTCAACGAGTAGTGGTAGGGTTTTTGGCCCGTGCCCAAAAGGCAAATATGGCGCTACTTTGACTTCGGGGCGTTGCTTGGGCTGGCGTCGACCGCTTCGATTTTGACCACGGTAATCACGGCTGTCTTAGAGTCAAGGGCCCCGACAACTTTTACTCTTTGCCCCGCCCATTCTTGGGCCAGGATTTGGGCGTCCAGCTTGTAAACTTTGTCTTTGGTTTGCAGCACGTATCTTCCGCCGCGTTCCTTCACACAATAGCGCGCACAGTCTGCATTCTTCTTGATCTCCGGCTTCATTGCCATCATTTCTTTGTGGGATTGGCTCAGCGAGTGCACATTCATCGCGCATTGCGTATCCGTAATCTCTCCGTGGAAAGTTTTTTCGCCTGCTCCCCACCCCGGAGCCGCATAAAATGCGATCCCCGCGACCGCGGCGATAAAGAAAACCGCTCCCGATTTTTTCATCCTTGTCTCCTTCTTACTCATGTGCGTTCCGGCCGCAATGCTCAGGCCAAGTCAGGGCCGCACGACAAACTTCATTTCCATGCCTTCATGATCCTGACTGCAGATCACCGTACAGACCACCAGGTATTCCCCTGGCCCGCCCGGCGCCGTTACCGAGAACTCCTGAACGCCCGGCTTTAATAGAAAATCCCAGTCGGGAACGGGGCTGCGATCTTTTGCATGAAGCAGGGTAAATCCGTGAATCGCTCCGTCGCGGTTGACGTTTTTGGCCTTCTTGGCGGTGATCCGCAAAGTAATCGGTTCGCCTGCTTTCACCGTAATCATTGGCTGCTTCTGGCCCGCCATCTTATATCGGCTGTCGTGGTCGGCCAGAATCTCGATGACTCGCGCTGCCGGCTGCGGACTCTGCCCCGCTGCGCAAGGGCAGGAAAGCGCGGCTGGCATGGCGACGCACGCCAAAATGCGCCTTGCTTTGACGAGCATGCGGTTCGCCCTCATTGCGTCATGTAGCGCAGAATCAGCCTCATGTCCTCGTCCGTAAGCATGGCCCGAACCCTCATGTGTCGAAGGGCTGTGGCCATCACACGCGGCGGAAATTTATGCGGCGGCTGATGGCAGCGCCCGCAATTCGTGCGGAAGCGCTTCTCTCCCTCCAGGCGCGCGGCTCGCTCTTCGCTGGCGGAGCTTCTTAAAGCCTGTGCCGATGCGCTGGCATGGCTCGCGTTGGAAGTGGCCGTCGAAGACNNAATCGCCGTGCGGATTAGACACGCCATCACACCCAGACTACCAATCATTAGCCACTTGCGCTTCATGGCACCCTCCCTGCGGGCCCCAGGGGAACCACAAAACGGTAGGTAAGACCCAGTGTCCAAACATTGAGGTTTCCCGCGCTGCTGAATTGTCGACCATAATTAGTGGTAGCCCGCAATCCATCCATGAAGTAATAGTTCACGCCGAATTCGAACTGCTTGGTATTCACGGAAGGCAACGAATCGCTGGGCAGGTCCCCTGTGAAAAACTGCTGATACCGCGCCACGAGTTGCGTGCGCCGCATTTCGTTCTGCAGAAATGGGAACTGGCTCAACTTGTAAGCGGGCTCAACCCAATAGCCGCTGCCGCGCTTTGAACGGGCATACTCGCCACGGATATCCAAAGGTAGTGGCGCCGGTTGCCAGATCGCATGAAACCCAAACAAATTCGAGCGCTCCTGCTGCAGCAAATGTTGAAAGGAGCCGCCGAGTTCCAATCGCGCTTTGGGCACAAAAATTCCCGTGCGCAGGCCAGCAAATCGATCAGAGTCTACGGGACTGGTCGTCGAGAGCGCCGAAAAGTAGGCCGCATAGTTGATGTTGAGCTGCCGGTTGGCTTTGAAGCCCCCGCGAACCATGCCGCCGGTACTCGCATTGCTCGGGCCGATTCCGATGGGCAGGACTAGGGGGTCGGACTGCAGGTTCCGAATCCATGCCGGATAGAGCCGCTCGTTGAATATCCCGAAAGGCGTGAGAAACCGCCCTATAGTTACCGTCACGTAGGGATTCGCAAGGAAATCCAGCTGGGCGTATTCGACTTCTTTTTCTACCAGGCCTCCATGAAACCCGGGCCTCCCTGGCACCGCAACTAAATCGTTTTCGAAGGTCGCTCGCGTTTCAAAGAGCCACCTTTGGCCGATCGGCAAAAGGACTACGGGCGTGACAATGGGATGCAGATCGGGTTGGCCGCCCTCGAAGTTGGTAATGAAGCCGGCGCTTCCCTGCAGCAACGGTACGGGCTTGACGTATTCCTCCGACGCCGTTTGCGCGTAGGCGCCAGGGGCGAGCAGTAGCGCGATGGCCGCAAATCCCAGGAGAGCTCGAAGGCGAGTTGCCGAAGTCAGGAATGTTCTGGTCCTTTTCACGCTCCACCCCAAAGATGACTGGCTCTGGCTTTTGAAAGCTTTGAAATCCAGCTTGGAAGAGGTCCTTGGAAGGGTCAAGTCACGTTATGGCTTGTGTGCCCGGCTTGGTAAGTCCTAACTCGTCGCAGGCACTAATTTGCCGGCGGGCGGAATAGACTTCAACCCGATACTTTCTGCTCCTCTTCCTGCCGACCATCTCATCGTTGTCTCCAAGTCCCCTAAATCGAAGCACTTCCCGACCTCGCTGACGCCTCGCTGACGCCAGTTCGCCCTTCCCTTTTGGTCCAATACGTGCTAGTTTTAACGTCTTGCTGAACACTCGACTCCTAAAGGAGCCTTTTCTCATGGAATGGACCACGCCTCGGCACGAAGAGATTGAGCTCAACTGCGAAGTCAGCTCCTACGCCAACGCCGAGCTCTAATCGTTCTGTCCGCCAGGCGAGCACGCTGGCCCACGTACGGAAATGCGCGTAAGAGTCCTCGGATCCGCAGCCGGGGGCGGTTTTCCCCAATGGAATTGTCCGTGTCCCAACTGTAGCGCCTTGCGCAACGGCACGTTGAAGGCTCGTCCGCGTACACAGACCCAGGTCATTTTTTCTCCTGGCTCCAAGGTCTGGTTTCTGCTGTGCGCTTCACCGGATTTGCGTCAGCAGGTGCTCGGTGCGCGAGAACTAGCTCCATCCGTTGATACTTCCTCTCCCCCTCCAATCGGTGGCGTGTTTCTTCCCAGCGCCGACGTGGATTCCGTGATGGGTCTGCTTCATCTGCGCGAGTTCCAGAGCTTTTTTGTGTTTGCCACGCGTGGCGTGCAATGTGTTCTTCAGCAGGAGAATAGAATCTTCCGCGTTCTGGAGCGCTCCAACCCACCGGTGAAATGGCAGATGCTGTCCAGCAAAGGACGCTTGGGATGTCATTTGTCGGAGGATTCCTCCGAGCCTGCGGACTTCATCTGCAGCACCGTGCCGCTCGGCGGTTGCTACCCGGATTACGTCAGTGAGGAAACCCTCCGCGCTGTCCCGCCGGAAGATGCATCCATCGGCTTTGTCATGGAGCAAGGTGAGAAGCGTTTTTTCTTTGCCCCTTCGCTTCCCGGCTCCTCCGGCATGTGGAAGTCGGCAGCCGAATCAGCTGACGTCACGCTCATTGACGGGACTTTCTGGAGCGATGAAGAGCTAATGCGCACGGGCCGCAGCAGAAAAACCGCGCGCGAAATCGGCCACTTGCCGCTCTCTGGCTCCGGCGGCTTGCTCGAGCAATTCCCCGAAAAAGCCGTAGGCCGCAAAATCCTGATTCACATCAACAATACGAATCCCATCCTTGACGAAAATAGCGCCGAGCACCGCGTGGTGCTGGATGCCGGCTTCGAAATCGCCTACGATGGCATGGAGTTCGAATTATGACCGTGCCAATGGCAAGCACCTACGAAAAGCCTTTGCTCTCCGAAGCAGAATTCATCGCCGGCTTTCATGCCATTGGCGAACAGCGGTATCACCACAAACATCCTTTTCACCTGCTCATGCACGAAGGCAAGCTCACGCGAGGCCAGCTTCAGGCCTGGGCGCTCAACCGCTACTTCTACCAAAGCCGCATCCCGATCAAGGACGCGGCCATCCTTGCGCGCAGCGAGGATGCCTCCTTTCGCCTGGCTTGGCGCAAACGCATTCTGGATCACGACGGCGACGGAACAAAACCAGGCGGCATCGAAAAATGGCTGAAACTGGTGGAGACCACAGGTCTCTCCCGCGAACACGCACTCCGCGGCGACGGCATACTCCCTGCCACGCGGTTCGCCGTACAAGCATATGTGGACTTCGTCTCCACGCGCTCGCATCTTGAGGCCGTAGCCTCTTCGCTCACCGAACTTTTTTCCCACAAACTCATCGCCTTGCGCATGGACCGCATGCGCCAGCACTACCCCTGGCTTTCCGGCGGTCTCGACTATTTCACCGGCCGCCTCACGCAAGCTCCAGAAGATGCAGAATTCGCGCTGGCCTGGGTTGTGAAGCACGCGCGCACCCGCGAAGAACAGGACAAAGCTTACGCCGCTTTGCGCGCCAAGTGCGACCTCCTCTGGGCGCAGCTTGACGCTCTTTATTTTGCTTACGTGAATCCCGGCTGGCCTCCGCCAGGCGCCTTCCAACCAGCCAGGGAAAACGCATGAGCGTGGATTTGAACAGCCGACCGCGGCTCGCTGCGGGCTGCCGCATGGGAGAAAACAACAACCAGCGCGTGTTGCTGATGCCCGAGCGCGCGCTACGGCTGAATGGTCCAAGCCTGGAGATCGTTTCGCGCTGCGATGGCAAGCACTCCGTGTCTCAAATCATCGGCGAGCTGCAATTGCTCTATTCCAAGGCCGAGCCGCACAAAGTCGAACAGGACATTCTTGGCTATCTCGCTCTTTTGCAAAAGGAACGCGCGCTCGATTTCCAGATGTAGTGAAGCGGGAATTATCTGTCATTCCGAGCAAAGCCATCTTTCTTCCATGCCGAATGTTAGCTCCAATCCGCTCGCTCTCGTCACGGAACTTACCCACCGCTGCCCACTGCACTGCGTCTATTGCTCAAATCCTCTCGAGCTGCAATCGCGTACCAGCGAACTCTCGACAGAAACCTGGTCCCGCGTTTTCAAGGAGGCTGCTCGAGCTGGCATTCTTCAGGCCGATTTCACCGGCGGCGAGCCTCTCGCGCGCACCGATATCGTTGAGCTTATCCGCAACGCTCGTGCCGCCGGACTGTACGTGAGTCTTATCACTTCCGGCCTGCCGCTCGACGAAGCCAAGCTCGATGCCTTAGTGCAAGCCGGCCTAGATCATTTTCAACTCAGCTTCCAGGGCGCGCGGGAAGAAACTGCCAACGACATCTCCGGCACCAAGTCCCACCAGCACAAGTTGCGCGTGCTCCAATGGCTCAAGCGCTATCGCATCGGCCTCACATTGAATTTCGTCATCCACCGCCGCAACATGGACGAACTCGAAGAAATGCTCGCCATCGTGGAGGAATCCGGCGCGGGCTGCGTGGAATTCGCCAGCGTGCAATATTACGGCTGGGCCTTCGCGAACCGCGAAAATCTTCTACCAACGAAGCAGCAGCTGGATTATTGCGTTGGACGTTTAAAACGCGCCGAGGAAGAATTACCGGGCAACACCCGCTTGCTCTTTGTCGTGCCTGACTATTACGCGAAATATCCCAAACCCTGTGTAGGCGGCTGGGGCCGCAAGCTCATGCTCATCACGCCGAGCGGCGACGCGCTTCCCTGCCACGCCGCCACAGTCATCCCTGGCTTGAAGTTTGAAAACGTGAAGAACCGCAGCGTGTGCGAGATTTGGGAAAATTCCGAAGCTTTCCAGAAATTCCGCGGCGAAGAGTGGATGCAGGAGCCTTGCAAATCCTGCGATCGTCGTGCACAAGACTTTGGCGGATGCCGCTGCCAGGCATTGTTACTCGCAGGCGACGCTTCGGCCACCGATCCCGTTTGCTCGCTCGCTCCGCAGCGCCCCAAGGTGGACGCCATCCTCGCCAAAACCAACGGATCTCCCTCCGTGGTGGCCACGCTTGCCCCGCGCGAAGCGGTCAACAAGAGTGAGTGGCTCTACCGCCGCAATCCTGCGTGATTTTTTCGATTCCTTTCGGTGCAATCTCAGCGCGCCTTCGACCAGTGATACCGCACGCCGCCGGAAAACAAAATAGGCGTGCCAATCTGCGGCACCGCAGTCGTCTGCACGAAGTACTCCCGGTTCAACGCATTCTCCAAATTCAAGAAGCCGCGCCAGCGCTCGCCGAGCGCACGCGACAGTTCGAGATTCAGCACGAAGTAGCTACCGAGTTTTCTCTGATTCAAGCTGTCGTCGAAGCGGTGGCTCTCGTAGCGGCCGTCCACGCTGGCATCAGCCCATTTCGGATGCGAATAGAGAATTCTCGCGCTCGCTCTGTGTCTTGGCACTTGTGGCAGGAGATTCCCGACAATCGCTGGGTTCGCCGCAAAATTCCCCACGACTGATTGATTAAACACATACCTTGCTTCCAGGCTCCACCGCTGCTCCAGCCGGTAACTGATTTCGCCTTCCGCCCCCTTCACATTCGCGTACCCGAGATTTTGCCGTTGCTGCGTAATCAGAGTAGGTATCGCGCTAACGGTCACATTCGACACGGGATTGTCCAGGCGATCCGCAAACAGCGTGGCGCGCCAGAACATTCTGGTTGTCACCTGCTGATTCACGCCGAATTCGTATCCATTTACATGTTCAGGGCCGAGGTTGGGATTGGCGTTCGTCAGAACGTTGCCTACGCGGAAGGAGCGATATAGTTCATCGAGCGTGGGCGCACGAAATCCCTGATAGAACGCGCCTCGCACCGAAAACCCTTGCGTCATGCGAAAAACCAGCCCGGCTCGGGAAGTCACTGTCGTTTTCGAAACGTCTGGAAATACCGTGACCGTCGTCGTGTTCGCGGGCAGAACTGTCTCCGTCCGCGAGGCAGCGTAATTTCGCCAGTAATCCACGCGCGCTCCTGCGATGACATTCAGACGCCACCAGGGGCTCCAGAAATCCTGAAAAAATCCTCCGCCAAACGCCTGCTCGCCAGGAATGCGTCGATCCCTGGTGCTTGTACCGGAAAATGCATTCTCATGGTCACGCGCGTAGATCCAGCGTTCATCTCCTCCCACCATCAGGACCTGCGAACCCGGCAACGGGTGAGACCACTGGCCATTCCCTCCATAGCCGTACGAAGGCTCGTTCTGCAATAGCGTCAGCGTTTCGGTTTGCCGGTCCAGGGCGATCGAACTGAAGGTGCTGCGAAATCGTTGGTCGAAAGAATAAAAATTCCCCTGCCAATCGCTGCCATCCTTCGTGTGCGAGCGCAATCCTGCCTGCAGGAATCCTTCCCGGGTACCGTTGGTTTGCAATCGTGTGCCATTGTCGCGAACTTCGTTGAAATACCTCCCGCTCAAAAAGATAAGCGTGTTCTTCGAAACTTCCGCATCCACACGCCCGTTTGCCGTTTCGTGCTGAGAAGATGCATTCACGTCGACGGGTCCGCGAAAAGCTTCTGGGGTGAGATTGAATCCGTCGGTGCGAAACAAATCCCCTCCGACACTGTAGGTGACCGGGCCACGCCGGTCGCCCGCAAAAAGATCCAGATCCGCCGTTCCCCGCGTGCCCCACAACCCTGCGAGGTCAAAGAGGGCCGCGGAAGGTCGTCGCGTGGTGACGTCGATCACGCCCGCCATGGCCGAACTCCCATACAGTGCCGAAACGCCGCCTTCATCCACTTCCAGTGTGTCGATTCCCAACAGAGGAATCTTCGACCAATACACCCAGCTCCCCACGGGATCGTTGAACGGGACGCCGTCAAGCAAGACCAAGGTGCGACTTACTCCGCTTGCTCCTATCCCCCGCAAGGAGACTCCTTGTGTTGTCGGATGTGAAACCAAACTGCTGCTTCGGCGGAACAAGCTGAAGCTTGGCACTTGCTTCAGAAAGTCGTCGATCGTCAGTGCCGCGGTTTGCGAAATGTCTTTTTCGGACAGCACGGTCACCTGGGCGGGCAAATCACCGAGCTGTTCTGCCGTGCGCGTTTCTGACACCACCACCGTCTCGTTCACCGGAAGAATTTGCAGCGTAATCTGCAGCGACTCGATCCGAGCGCCTTCGCTCAGAATCACTTCCTTTGTGACCGGCTGAAACCCCGGCGCTTCCGCCCGCAGCGTGTACTTCCCCGCCGGCAAATCGCTGAATGTGAATTTTCCTTCTTGCGTTCCCGTGGCCTGGCGTTCCAACGATTGCGCTTCCCTCGCTTCCGCTGACCGCAGTGTCAGCGTCACGCCGGCGATCGTTCTCCCATCCGCAGTTTGCACCGCGCCGTCAATGCGATTCGTCTTCTTCTGATTCGCTTCCGCCGGCTGCTCTTGCGCAATTCCGGCTTCCGCCAAGTGAATGGTTTGCAGAACTTCGAACCTTCGGTGCGCACAGATGGCCCCCGGCACATGCAAACCTGCGAAAAAAACAATCGATGACACTGCGGCAATTCTTGGCAGAGCTCTATTGCCTCTCAATGAGAATCTCCTCCGTGGCAGTATAGCCGTTCCAGACAGCCGTTCCGTGCTCTGTCACAAACCAATGCCGTGTCCGCTCTGGAAGGCTTCGCATGCTCCGATCGTGAACTGGCTAAAATCACTCACGGTTTTCGACAGAATTTCAGTAAGGAGTGTTCTTGCTAGGCTTGCGAAGCCGTCTGCACCTGGCTCAACTTGGCAACCACGCGCGAAATGAAAACCAAGCTTCCCAACAGCACCAAGGAGCCAAAAACAGTCAACGTGTGCGGCGCCCCGATGCGCTTCGCGACTCCACCTGCGATCAGCGCGCCAATCGGCTGCACGCCCATGAACATCGTGGCGTACACCGCCATCACCCGGCTGCGCAATTCGTCCGGCACACGACTCTGAATCAGCGTGTTGGTCGCCGCCATTTGCGAGGTTGCGGCGAAGCCCACGACAAGCAGCACCACCACACACAACCAGAAAACCTTGGCCCCGGAGAAAATTAATAACCCAATCGCGCAACTCATCGAAGTCGCCCCGATCCACCGCGCCAACCCCCGATAATTTGTCCGCGCCGCAAAATGCAACGCCCCGAGCACCGCACCCACTCCCGCCGAACTCATTAGCAGACCCAATGTCCGCGCGTTTCCTTTCAAAATGTCCTGCGCGTAAATCGGCATAAACACCGAATATTGCAACCCAAAGAGGCTCAGCACACTCAGCAACAGCAGCGTCGAGCGAATCGGCAGGTCGCTCATGGCAAAGTGGAAACCTTGCACCAAACTCTTCAATGGAGATTCATCGCTCGGCTTGATTTCCGTCTTGGCAATCCTCATCATCAGTAGCGCCACGATCACCGCCACAAAGCTCAGCCCGTTTAGGAAAAAACACCAGCCTTCGCCCACCCACGCGACGGTAAAACCCGCGATCGCCGGGCCTACTACGCGCGCTCCGTTGAAGATCGAAGAGTTCAGCGCAATGGCGTTCGGCAAATCTTCTTTTCCCACCATCTGGACGAAAAACGCTTGCCGGATGGGCACGTCGAAGGCGTTTACCACGCCCAACAGGAATGCAATCACCACAACCACCCAGGCTCCATGCCAGCCCTGAATCTTTCCCGTTAGCGTCAGTGCCGCAAGCACAAACGCCAGCACCATCGAAGCCGCCTGTGTGGTAATCACGCCACGGTGGCGGTTGTAGTGATCGCCCGCATATCCGCCCAACGACGAGAGAAACAACAGCGGCACCTGGCTCGCGAATCCAAAAATTCCCAGCAGCGCCGCAGAGCCCGTCAGCCGGTAGACCAGCCACAGCTGCGAGGTCGTCTGCATCCAAGTTCCGATGAGCGATATGAGTTGTCCCGCGATGAAGAGCTGGAAGTTGCGGTGCTGCATCGCGCGGAAGCGCGTGGAAAGGCTCGTGCGGAAGCGCGTAGAAACATTGGTGCGAAAGCGCGCGGGCAAGGTCGGGATAATCTGCCTCCACTGGTTCGATGCGGCAAATCCGGACTGGTCACCATGCCGTGGACCAATGGAGTCTGTCAACGAAGGGTAAGCACAGGGGCGGCCGTATTGGCGCGTGATCGGAGTGCCAGCATCCTGAACGAAGGGGAGGTTCGCGAAGGATCTCAACTGCTCAGCTTTTCAAATTACCCGGCGCGGCGATTCAGGTTTTCTCTGAAATAGAACTTATAACCGAGAACTGTTTCACTCGTTCGGCGGGTCCGGCGCGCCCACGTGCATGTGGCTCAAGTCGCGGAGCATGGCCTTGTCTTCTTCGCTCATGCCCCGCGTGAAGTTCGGATCGTTCAAGTGCTGGTTCCGCGCCGACTCCGGCATGTCTTGCAGCACGCCCAATCGCTGCCGGATCGCTTTCTGCCGTTGAGGAGACATCTGCCGCCACCACGGCAGAATGTCACTTTTGATGTGATTTTGCTGTTCTGGTGTCAGTCTTCCCCAAACGCGCGCGCGTTCCCGCATTTCCTGCTGTTGCTGAGGCGGGAGTTGCCGGAAACGCCGCTCATCTTGTTGCAATCTTTGCCGCTCTTCGGGCGAGAAGGTGCGAGGGCGATTGCTCGCATTCGGTGGCCGGTTCGGGTTGAAATTGGGCTGCCGCCCGGATTCGCTACGTGCATTCGGAGGTCGATTCCCGCCTCCGCCGATCATACCCATGGATTCCGTTTGTCGCCTGGGCGTCTGCTCTCTCGGCGGCATCCGATCTGGCGCCATACTGCTGCGCGGCCGGTCGTTGCTCGGCCGTCCAGCTTGCGCTCTTCTCTCCGGCGCTTGTCGGCGCTCCTGTCGCGGTTGCTGCGGCGGCTTGCTGTCTTTACGACTCTGCGCCGCGCACGGGAGTACCATCGCAGCGCAGATCCCCAGTGCGATCAGCAGCTTGCCGAATTGGAATCGCTGTTTCATTTCACCTTACATTTGCGGATTCTGTTGTTGCCCGCCGTCATCCGCCTGCACCGGCGGAGGCAATTCCGACAGCACGTCAAAGCTCGAAAGCACGTCCAGATTCTCCAGCACTGGAATATCTTCCTGCGCAATTTGCGGCTGGTTGTTCGTGGAATGCGTCCCCACCCAAACCGACGCCAGCAGCAACATTGCCGCGGCGACCGCTACGCGCGGCGAAGAAGTGAACCATGCCCACCAGCTCTGCTTCAACGGCTCCGCCGCCACCCGAGCGTGCACGCGCAAATCAAACGCCTCGGAAGGCTCAATCATCGGCAGCTCGTCGAGCAAGCCGCTCACCGCGCGAAATTCATTCGCGCGCAGACGGCACCCCGCGCACGCAGCGAGGTGCTTTTCCACCTCCAGCCGCTCGCTTTCCTTCAAGCGCCCGTCCACGTATCCCAGAATTTTCTTTTCCATCCGGCTGCAACTCATAACTTTCTTCCCTTCCTGACCCTGACTTCCCCCTGCTTGGCGTTGTAGTGGCCGGTCTTTAGACCGGTCCCCTACTTCCCATGCTGCGCTACGAGGGGGGCGAGTTCCACTCGCAGCGTTTCGTATGCCCGGAACAGCAGCGACTTCAGCGCGCTCTCCGAACATTGCAAAATCTTCGCAATCTCTCCGTAATCCAGCTCCTGATACTTGTGCAGCAGCACCGCCGCGCGCTGTTTCTCCGGAAGTTTCTCAATGGCGTGTCGAATCATCTTCTTTTGCGTTTCTTCCACCAAGTGCTGCTCGATATTCGGGTGCTTTTCCGCAACATCCAAAGTCTTTTCTTCACCGTCTTCCGCATCCAACATCACCGGAGCATCCAGTGAAATCTCCATCCGCTGGTACCGGGTGTCCCGCACGGAGTTCAGCGCCAGGTTCGTCGCGATCCGGAAGAGCCACGTCGTGAACTTTGCGCTCGGCACGTAATCTTCACGCGCCCGGTACACCCGCAAGAAAACCTCTTGTGCTAAATCTTCGGCCTGCTCCCGGTTGCGCACCATCCGGTACAGGAAATTCACCAGCGGACTCCGATAGCGATAAAGGAGTAGCGTGAACGACTGTTCGTCGCCCGCTTTCACGTCCAGCATCAGTTGGACGTCCGACCTGGCCATAGCCGCCACACTGTATCAAACCCAGGCGGTCTCAGAAAGTTGCGAAGGAAAGCGGTCCCGGAACGGGGCCTAAGGTGTTGTAGCGCCGGGCTTTAGCCCGGCAAGATCGATAAAGGACTAGGACCGCCTAGAAATACCCTAAACATGGAATATGTGCTGCATTATCAATAGACCAGCCACGCCGACGAACACCAGTAGCGCCATCCGCCAGTTCGGCTCCCGGTTTACTTCCGGCAGCAGGTCGGTCGCGGCCACGTACACCGTCACCCCTCCGGACAGTGGCAGGGCATACTTCAACTGCCCCTGCAGCGCGCTCGTCAGCAGAACGCCAAACAGCGTCGCCGCCCCTAACAACCCGGCTCCCAGGATCGCGTTGCGCTTCCCGCGCCCACTGGCCAGCGCCACCGACGCAATGGTGAACCCCTCCGGCAATTTGTGCAGGAACACAGCCACAAAAAGCACCACGCCGAGCCACGTTGAAATCAGAAATCCTGCTGCAATCGCCACGCCGTCAAAAAACGTGTGAATGGCCATGCCTAGTAGCACCGTTTTCCCGGCATGGATACCGCTGAACTCTTCGTGATGCGTCTCTTCCCCAAAATGAAAGTGCGGCGCAATGGTATGCTCGAACAAATGCACGAGAATAAATCCAATCAGCACAAACAACAGCGCACTTTCCCCGGAGAGCCGCACCGATTCCGGAATCACGTCCACAAACGCCACCGCCAACATGTATCCGGCGCCCAAGGCCAGAAAATATTCCAGGAAACGCCTCGGCCAGTCCTTGCGGACCACAAAGTACCCGCCCAACAAATTCCCCGCCGCCGCCACCACCCCCAGCAGCGCCGCCAACCCCGTCCGAAATGCGATGTCGTGTGCCATCATCCACTGTGCCGGAACAGAATCACATCCCCTTCCTGCACGACGTAGTCTTTCCCTTCCAATTTGACGTGGCCCTTTTCACGCGCATGGGCCAAACTTCCCGCCGCTACCAGATCGTCCCAGCGCACCACTTCCGCGCGAATGAACCCCTTCTCGATATCGCTATGAATCACTCCTGCCGCTTTCACCGCGTGGTCGCCCTTGTGAATCGTCCACGCCCGCACTTCCGGCTCGCCCGCGGTGAAAAATTGCATCAGTCCCAACAAATCGTAGGTCGCGCGAATCAAGCGGTTCAGCCCCGGCTCTTTCAGCCCATACGACGCCAGCAGCTCCGCCGCCTCTTTTTCTTCCATCTCTGCCAGTTCCGCTTCGAGCCGCCCGCAGATCGGCACCATCGCGGAATTAGGCCGCCCTTGCAGGGCGCTCAACTTGTGCCGCTCCACCGCAGTATCCAGCTTGTCGGCTTCCTCGTCGCCCAAGTTCAATACATACAGAACGGGCCGCGCCGACAAAAACAAAAATCCGCCAATCGACTTCTTCTCTTCCGCCGTCAACTCCAATTCGCGCAGTGACTTCTCGGCCTCGAGTTGCGCCTTGCACTTTTCTAACGCCGTTTTCTCAATCTCCAGCCCCGGATCGCGCTTCTTCTGCAAATCCTTTTCCACGCGCTCGAGCCGCCGCGTAATCTGGTCGTGGTCAGAAAGCATTAGCTCCAGGTCCAGATTCGTCGCATCGCGCAGCGGGTCGATGCTTCCCTCGGAATGCGGCACGCTGGGATCTTCGAACACGCGAATCACGTGGGCAATCACGTCCACTTCGCGCAATTGCGCCAGCGCCTCGCGCATGCGCTCTTTCTGCATGCCGCCCAAATCCACATAATTCACCGTGGCGTAGGTAATCTTCTTCGGGTCATACAGCTTAGCCAGCTCCAGCAGCCGCGGCTCCGGCACCTTGGCCACGCCAACGTGCGTCGCCGACGCTCCGCCCTTCCCCTCGACGTGCGCTTTCGTCAAAATCCGGAACAGCGTCGTCTTCCCAACCTGTGGTAGTCCAATAATTCCCGCTTGCATAAACTCGTAATGCTAACACACACGTTCGCTGGCCTCCTGCGGCCCTAGACACCGCCACACTATCTAAAACTGATACAAGGAATCGCTGTCGAGGGCCAAGATTCACGCCGGAGCGTCACCACTCATTGTACTTGCTGCCGTCTTGGCTTACTCGATTGGAATTCGAATGCACATCGACCAGCCCTTCCGCTATCAGATCAGGGCTCAAAACGGGATCCCCCAAAACTGGCTCTCCGAGATCCGGCACCTAATCCGGCTTTTGCGTGATCGGATCCACTGGAATTATCCGGAGGTAACCAGCGTCTACAAGATCCTGCAGAGAGTGCGGCGCCTCCCGTCTGTCAAGGGTGTAATTGTCAACCGCGTCTCGTATTGTGCGCAGATCTGTTTTCAAGACCGCTGCGTGACTATGCTGAATCAGCGGTGGGTCGTACCTTCCTTGAGCAAGGAGCACCAGCACAAGCAAACCAAGTGCGCAGAGCGCCAAGCTGGTTCGCAACTTTACCCGCGCCTTCATCCTCATACTTTGCTGAGGCTAGCATAGCATTCCGTGAAACGTTAGCCCGGTTCGACCCGTCTGATGGCCTATGCGTGTTTACTGGTGATCATGGGCCTAACCATCCTCGACTCGTCGGCCTAGGTTGGCCTCGTGGCCGTTGGCGCGGTCACCCTGGACTTGCTTCTCGGAATGTTCATGGCCTTTCGATATAGCCCGCATCGCTCCTGGCCGCATCGCCGGTTCAACTACTTCCGCCTTCACAACCGGTCCGGCTATATCGCGCTTTCCGTCTCGCTTCTGCATCCGGCCATCCGGCTTCTGAACAAAGGCCCGCGCTTTCGCCTGCTGGATCTTCTCTACCCCGTTCACTCTCCAGACCCCCTCGAAAACTCCGTCGGCGCGCTCGCCCTCTATCTCCTTGCCTTCGTTGTCGTCACATCTTATCTGCGTCTCCGGTTAGGCCGCCATCTCTGGAAATCTTTTGATTTCAGCATCTATTTCGCCGCCGCCCTTTTCTTCCACAGCCTCTTCGCGGACCCTGGCTTGAAGAATGATTCCATCGACTGGATGGACGGCGGCAAGCTCTTTGTCGAGTCCTGCTTCGGTCTTGCCGCAGCCGTTGGCTTGCTCGGCTGGCGCTATTCGGGCAGAAAAGCCGCCCACCTCCGTGAAGTCTCCCGCCAACCTGCCGCCTCCACGGAATCGCTGCAGCGGCCGCCTCAGAAGGCGGCCGCTACAACCCCTAATTCACTAATTCACATTGAGGCTTTCTCTTTTCTTCTCCCTGCCCTATGCTATTCGTCCCGTTTCCGGATAGGAGCTTCATGGTCGCCACCGAATACGAACTTCCGCCCTTCGACCTGCGCCGCGCCATGGACACCCTCGCGGCGAAGGACCCGCTTCTCGCCCCGCTGATCAAAGAAACGCGGGAATTCCGCGTGGAAAAAGGCGCTGCCGAATCTCCTTACGAGGTCCTCGTCGAAGCCATCACCCACCAATCCATCTCCGGCAAAGCCGCTGCTACCGTCTTTGGGCGCGTCAAAGCGCTCGGCTCCAATGGACGCATCCCAGCACCGCACGAAATGCTCAAGCTAGGCAAACGTGCCCTCCGCAAAGCCGGCCTTTCCGGTGCAAAAATCCTTGCCATGAAAGACCTCGCTCAGAAAACCATTGATGGCACCGTGCCGACCCTTGAGGAAGCCCACAAACTCTCCGACGAGGAGCTCGTCAAGCGCCTCGTATCGGTCCGCGGCATCGGCGCCTGGACCATCGAAATGTTTCTCATTTTCCGCCTCGGCCGCCCCGATGTTCTTCCCATCCACGACCTCGGCGTTCGCAAAGGCTGGGCTATCACTTACGGCAAGAAGCACATGCCCGCGCCCAAAGACCTCCTGAAATTCGGCGAACGCTGGCGCCCTTACCGCACCGTCGCCTCCTGGTATATGTGGCGCGCCTGCCAGCGCGCTGGCCATGCCGCCCTGCGCAAAATCCGCCCCTACAAAACCAAGCCCCGCATGCCTCGGAACGGCTTCGGCAAAGCACGGCCCGTTCCGGCGAAGCGCAGCAGTCGCAGGTCTTTGTAGAGGCCGAGCTTCCGCTCGGCGGTTTTTCTGTGTAACTCCGCAGCCGAGCTTCAGCCCCGCCTACCATCGTGCATTTTTTGGGGGATCATCATTTTCCTTGACGAGGCCTATACGGATCGATGGTTATAAAGCTCAAGTCAATTTGCGGACTGCGGCAGCCTCGCTGCCGCTTTTTTGTTGTTGGGCAAGCAAGTTCGCCCGCGAGAGGCAGTTTTTATCAAGAGTATTTGCCCGCTCAGGAAGCTATGAGCGTTAACTCCTTCGCCATCAAATAGATAGCCGCAATTCCAGCCAGCAATACGCCACTTTCAAGCGAAACCGAAATGCGATGTAGCCGGCTGAACTCCCCCAGCAGCGGGCTGTCCGCCGCCGTCGCCTGAATCGATCCCATCTGCACCCGCAGCGCAGCCATCTTTGCGCTGACCGTGTATTGTGAGATCGCCGTCAGCGCGATCATCAGCACCACACAAAGCGCGGCGGGAGTAGCCAAGCTGGCAAAGGTCTTTGTCCGCGCCAGCCGCGCCAGCAGCAACACCAATCCGCACATAATCCCGCCGAGGTGCATGATGTTAAGGGAGTGGCCAACTATGGCGCCTGCCTGGTCGCGGCTGCTCAATATCCGAAAGGTCCCGGGCGCCACCACGAAGCTCAGAAAAATATCGCTCCCCAGCCATAGGCTCAGACTTAGAAACTCGATCGCACGAAGCAAGGTTGACATGCCGTGATTTTAGCTAGAATGCTCTTTCGCGCGGAAGCAAAACATGGTGGGCGACAAAGGACTTGAACCTTTGACCTCTCCCGTGTGAGGGGAGCGCTCTAACCAACTGAGCTAGTCGCCCAAGGATTCGACGCGACGCTGTGAAGCGTCGTCGGTTCGTAACATCTACTTGTAGCAGGAAGGGCGCTGGTTTTCAATTGAAAGGATAACCGCGAAGCGGTTCCAGATGCCGACAGCTACTTCTCAAGTCGTCTCGCAACTGCAGCGCAGCATTGCGCGCGCTATTTTCGGCAAAGAAGAGGCCATCCAACTCGCGCTCATCACGCTTCTCGCGCGCGGCCACTTGCTCATCGAAGACGTCCCCGGTGTCGGCAAGACCACGCTGGCCCAGGCGCTGGCCAAATCTTTTCACTGCAGCTTCCAGCGCATTCAGTTCACCTCGGATTTGCTTCCCAGCGACGTGCTCGGCGTCAGCGTTTTCAATCCGGAGAACCGCGAATTTGAATTTCGCCCTGGGCCGCTTTTCGCCAACGTCGTCCTTGCTGACGAAATCAATCGCACCACGCCGCGCACGCAGTCCGCGCTGCTCGAAGCCATGAACGAAGCGCAGGTCAGCATGGACGGCAAAACGCAGCCGCTCCCTCAACCGTTCTTCGTCGTAGCGACGCAGAACCCCGTCGAGCATCACGGCACCTATCCCCTTCCCGAATCGCAGCTCGACCGCTTCCTCATGCGCATCAAAATGGGCTACCCTTCGCATGAAACCGAGAAGGAAATCCTGCGCAAGCGCATCGGCGAAGATCCGCTCCAATCCCTCGAACCGGTCGCAGATTTGAGCGAAGTGCTGGCCATGCAGGAAGCGGTCCATCACATCAAGGTGGACTCCAGCCTGCACGACTATGCTCTCGAAATTGTCAATCGCACGCGCAAAACCGAGCAACTCGCTCTCGGCGTCAGCCCGCGCGGTACTCTCATGTTGCAGCGCGCTGAGCAAGCCCGCGCTTTCCTCGATGGCCGCGACTATTGCTTGCCCGACGATTTCAAGCAGCTCGCGGTCCCGGTTTTCGCGCATCGCGTGGTGGCCAGTTCGCGCCACGCTTCGCTGCAGAAAAAATCGGAGACCACCGAATCCGTTCTTCGCGAAATCGTGGAATCCGTTCCCGTGCCGCTGTGAAGTTGCATCTCGACAGACAAGGCTCTCGCTTCTTACTGACGGCACCCTTCCGAAGGAAGGTCGCTGATGGACAGACGCGTCCCGAGCAAGTAGCCCCAATTCCCTCCACTTTCGCGCAGCTCCTCGCCAGGGCCGACCGCCCAGGCGTCCGCGCGTTTTTTCTCTCCATGACCGCGCTCTCCGGCGCACTCCTCTTGGCGCTCTATTCGAGCGCCGCAGCAGAACTCGGCCAGCTTATTCCCGCCAGTACTTCCGCGCTCGCGGCCCTGGCCATTGCAGGATGGGTCGCGGTAACGCTGGTGCCCACGCTGGCGCGCCGCACGCCGCTGCGCTGGATCGGCTACAAAACCGAATACAAGATTTCGCGCGAAGGCTGGATCTATTTCGGCGGCCTCATGCTCGTGGCGCTGGCCGCGCTGAACACCGGAAATAACCTGCTCTTCCTGATTCTTGCCAGCCTCATCGCCCTCATTCTCATGTCCGGGATTCTTTCTTCCATTAGCCTCTCCGGGATCGAAATGCGCCTCGTTCTTCCAGAGCACATTTTCGCGGGGCAACCCGTACGCGCTCAGGTCGAACTCGAAAACCAAAAACTCACGCTGCCGTCTTTTTCCCTGCGCGTCGAAGCGGCGCAGGCAAAAGATGCGCCCATTTCCGCAATTCTCGACAAGCCGGTTTATTTTCCGTATCTCCCCAGGCAGGAGCGCGTCCAACAAATCGTTCCGATGAAATTTCCGAGGCGCGGCGTCTATCACCAGGATGCTTTTCGTATCGTCACGCGGTTTCCGTTTGGCTTCTTGCAGAAGGCTCGCCGGCTGGACCTGAAAACGGAAGCGCTGGTGTATCCTTCCGTGGACCCTACAACGGAATACCGCGACGTCTTGCCCGTGCTCCAAGGTGCGCTCGAGAGCGTGGTCAAGGGCCGGGGCCAGGACCTGTATGGTCTGCGCGATTACGTTCACACGGACAGTGCAAGACTAGTGCACTGGAAGGCCACGGCTCGTTCCGGCTCCTTGATGGTTCGCGAATTCACGCGCGAAGAGGACTCTCGCGTCTTGCTAGTGCTTGATCCGCATGCAGCGGCGCCAGAAAATTCCGCGGTGAACGCACCATCTACCGCAATCAACGACCGCTTCGAGCGCGCCGTGGCCCTGTGCGCCAATATCGCCTGGCATTTTTATCAAAGCAACGCCATGCTGCAATTTCGCAGCGTGGCCTTTGACACTTCACTAGCTCCCGCGGAAAGAAACATTTTCAACATTCTTCGTCACCTTGCTCTGGTGCAGCCGCTGCCGCTCGATCCTGAGCAAAAGCTCATCGCTGAACTGGCAGCTTCACCGGAACTTTTCAAAATCATCGTCACCAGCCAGCCCCGCGGTTTTTTCCCTCACGCGGTGTGGAGTTCCTCCTTCATCGTCTTCCTCGAAGAGGAAGAGCGATAGGAATTTAATAAGATAGTTGCTCGAATCCTTGGCCACTTGTGGCAGAATCCCGACGCGCCATGCTCAAGAGACGGGAACTCGCAGCCTTCCGGAAGCAACTGCTCGCCTGGTTTCGGCAATTTCAGCGCGACCTGCCGTGGCGCCGCACGCGCGACCCGTATTGCGTGTGGCTCTCCGAAATCATGCTGCAGCAAACACGAGTGGCTGCGGTGATTCCCTATTACGAACACTTTCTCGAGCGCTTCCCGAATCTTCACGCGCTGGCGGCTGCACCGGAAGAAGAAGTGCTGCGGTTGTGGTCCGGGCTTGGCTACTATAGCCGCGCGCGCAATCTGCAGAAGGCCGCGCAGCAGATCGTGGCCGAGCATGGCGGAGAATTCCCGGCGCGTCTGGAAGACGTGCTCGCGCTACCGGGAATCGGAAATTACACCGCTCGAGCAATCCTAAGCATCGCGTTCGAGAAAAAGCACGCGGTGCTGGACGGCAACGTTGCGCGCGTACTTGCGCGGCTCGGTGCGATTCGTGGAGATCTCCGCGCTTCCCAGCAATGGCAGAAATTACAGAAATCTGCGGACGCTTATCTCGATGGGAAATCGCCCGGCGACTGGAACCAAGCCATGATGGAATTGGGCGCCACTCTCTGCGCCCCAAGATCGCCGCAGTGTCTTCTTTGCCCGGTGGCGCAATTCTGTGAAGCCCGCAAACGAAGCATCGTGGACCTTCTGCCGGAGAAGCGCCAGAAACGCGCAACGGTGGAAATCCATCTGGCCGCCGCGGTTTTTGCGGACGAGCAGGACCGGACGCTTCTGCTTCCTCCACCCAAAGAGCGCAACGCGGAACCGCTCGTGGACCACGTTCCCACGCTCGCTTCCAACCTGTGGCATTTTCCGACGATCCCCGTAGATGGAGATCCTCTCGCGAAATTGCGCAGCCATCTCCGAAAGCTCGAAATTCAAAAGCAGAACGGCGTTTTTCATTTCGTCCCAGCGAATAAGGTTCGCCATACCGTGACCTATCGTGCCATCACCGTACAGCCATTTCGCATCAGCGTGAAAAAGCTTCCTCGCCTCAAGGGAGCTGAGCGCGTTCCCCTGCAAGAAGTCACCATTCTGCCCGTTTCCAACCTCACGCAAAAAGTCGCCCGCGCGGCGCTAGCCGCGGCTCCTTCTGCCGAAAAGAACTGCGAACCGATCGCTGAAAAACTCGAAAAAGCAGATTCCTCGGTTTGCCCGGAATGACTCCGGAGGCTTTCTCGGTATCCCGCTAGAGCGTTATCCGTTTGGGCGTTTTCTCCGCCGAACATCCCGCGTCCTCGTCCGCAAATGTTAGGATAAAACTTCGCTATGGCTGTTACCGCCGTAACTCCAACTGCACGGCCCGCCGAGCAATTTTTTCGCGCCTCGCTTTCCCTGCTGGTCCTCGCTTCGATCCTCACGCTGACGAGCACAGGCAAACTGGATTTGCTCACCTCGCTGGTTGCCCCGCTTGCTGCTTTGCATAGGAGCTACCGCTGGTGGCACGGGCACCCGGCCGAACTCTCTCACCGTGCCGCTACCTGGAGCCTGCTGGCGTACCTCGCTTTCTTTCCGGTGGACGCCTTATTTCTTTCCCGATTTTTTGTCGGCGAGGTTGCGAATCCTCCGCTTTTTGCCTTGCTTCTTGCCGTCGTGCATTTCCTGCTTTTTGCCATGTTGATCCGTTTCTATAGCGCATCGTCGGATCGCGATGCGCTTTTCCTCAGCATGCTGGCCTTCGCGGCGATTCTGGCCGCCGCGATTCTTACGGTGGACACGCTGTTTTTCACGCTCTTTTTCTGTTTCCTTCTGTCCGGAGTTGCCACGTTCATCGGACTGGAATTGCGCCGCGGAGCGGCTGGAGCGGTCTCGCCGGCCCCGGAGCGTCAGGGATCGGAACGCAAACTGAATCGCGCGCTGAGTTTTGCCGCGGTCAGCGTGGCCGTAGGAGCGATTCTTCTGGGCGGCCTGTTCTTTTTCTTCTTCCCTCGATTCAGCGCGGGCTACCTGGGACGCGTCAGCTTCAGCCCGTCGCTTATGACCGGTTTCACCGAGGATGTCGAGCTGGGCCAGATCGGAGAAATCAAGAAGAGCTCCGCGGTGGTCATGCGCGTGGAAACCGAAAAGCCGATTGGCTACGAATGGTTGCGGTGGCGAGGAATCGCGCTGACCACTTTCGACGGAAAGCGCTGGAGCTCCAACCAGGGCGGCATGCGAAGGTTGCCACCGAGCGCGAACGGTTGGATTCTCACGCCGGAACCAGCGCTGAAAGCCAATGCCTCCGGACAGACAATCCATTACACCGTTTTCCTGGAACCCATAGCCACGGACGCGATTTTTGTTGCGGGAAGAGCCTTATCCCTGCAAGGAAATTTCAGCGGCGGGACGACCAATTCCTTTGCCGCGATGCAGCGCAACTATCTTTTTGCGGATGGGACGGATACTCTGACAAATCCGTTTCACAACTTCACCTCCCTCCGGTACGCCGGCATTTCTCGTTTGCCGCCCCGCGATGCGGCGAAGCTGGGCGCCTCGGGAACGGACTATTCCCGTGACATTACTTCGACCTACCTGCAGCTCCCCCCCGAGCTCGACCCGCGGATTCCGGAATTGGCCCGCGAAATCACCAAAAACGCCAACACCCCCTTTGACAAAACGGTTCGCGTCGAGGCCTATTTGCGCACGCGCTACGCGTACACGTTGAATCTGACCGGAAAACCGGGCCAGGACCCTCTGGCGCACTTTTTGTTCGAAACGCGCGCCGGACACTGCGAATACTTCGCTTCCGCCATGGCGATCTTGCTTCGAACCCTAGGCATTCCGTCGCGCGAAGTGAACGGGTTTCTTCCCGGCGAATACAACGACCTCGCGGGCGACTACATCGTGCGCGCCAGCGACGCGCATAGCTGGGTGGAAGTGTACTTCCCCGGAAATGGCTGGCAAGTTTTTGATCCAACGCCGTCCAGCATGGAGGGCGGAAGCGGTTTTTTGACGCGGTTGGGATTGTACATTGATTGGATGCAAATCACCTGGAATGACTGGGTGATCGGCTACGACTTCACGCACCAGGTGACGCTGGCGCAAAGCCTGCAGCGCAGCTCGAAGAATTGGGGAGAGTCCGCGCGGGCCTGGTTCGACCGGAAAGAAGAAGACGGAAAGCGACGGCTGAAATCTTGGCAGCTCCAGCATGGCTCGCTCGGCTACCTCTTGCCGTTGGCACTCGTGCTGTGGCTCGTAGCTCTGCGCTTCAATGTGCCTGTCGAAGTGATTCAGCGCCTTCGCCTGTTTCTTCGCCTGCGCGCGTCCAAGTCCATCCGCACGGACCCTCAGCTTGCTTCGCGCTTGTATGCTGAATTGCTGAGGATTCTCGCGCGGCGCGGCGTGTCGCGCGGCGAAGCGCAAACGCCGCTCGAATTCGCTGCCGCGGTGAATGCGCCGCAGCTTGCCTCCGCGGTGCAGGAATTCACGCAGCTTTATGTGCACGCGCGCTTCGGTGGCGCGCCGTGCGACAGCACACGCCTGGGGCAATTGCTCGAACAAGTCCGCGCAGCGCTCCGCGGGCGATCAAGACCTTCCCACTAATTTCGGTTCAAGCTGCCGCCCGCACAGACTCAAGGCTGTGCCCCCACGCCTGCATGCTAGAATGAAGAATTGCGTTCAGGGGTAATTTTACTGCGTATGACCAAGGTTGGATTTGTGAGTCTGGGATGTCCGAAAAACCTCGTGGACAGCGAGGTGATGATGGGCATTCTTTCGCGCGGCGGGTACGAACTGACGCCTCGGGCCGATGAAGCGGAAGTGCTGGTGGTTAATACGTGCAGCTTCATCGAAGCGGCGCAAAAGGAATCCGTCGAGGCCATCCTGGAGATGGCGGAGCACAAGAAATTCGGCGCGGCAAAGAAACTGATTGTGGCAGGCTGCCTGGTGGAGCGCTATCGCGAGCAGATTCTGGAGCAAGTGCCGGAAGTAGATGCCGTGGTAGGCACAGGCGAAGTCGAGCGCATCCTCGAAGCCGTGCACGGCGATCTGCGGGTGCTGCCGGCGCAGCCACCGACATTTTTGTATCACGACTTTACGCCGCGCATCGTTACGACACCGAAACACGCTGCGTACATCAAGATCGCGGAAGGCTGCGATCATCCCTGCACGTTTTGTATTATTCCCGGGTTGCGGGGAAAGTTTCGCAGCCGCCGGTTCGAGTCCGTGGCGCGCGAGGCGAAGAACCTGGCCGCGGCGGGCGCGCGAGAGATTACGCTGATCGGGCAGGATACGACTTCCTATGGCGAAGATCTGGGGTTGCGCAGCGGCTTGGCCGAGTTGCTCGCAAGATTGGCACAAATCGAAGAGCTGCTGTGGGTGCGATTTCTCTACGCCTATCCCAATCGCGTGACGCAGAAATTGCTCGATACGATCGCCGCACATCCGAGGCTCGCGAAGTACATTGACATGCCGCTGCAACATGCCAGCCGCAACGTCTTGGCGCGCATGAAGCGCGGGTCGAACGGCGACGCCTTTCTGCATTTGCTGGAGCGCGTGCGGAAGACGATTCCTGGCGTGTCGCTGCGGACATCGTTTATTGTGGGATTTCCGGGCGAAACGGAAGAGGATTTTAAGGAGTTGTGCGAGTTCGTGAAGGCCGCGAAGCTGGATTGGGTGGGCGTGTTTGAATACTCGGATGTGGATAATGCCGAGAGCCATGCACTGGATGAAAAAGTGGACGCAGAGACGATCACTGAGCGGCGAGATTGCTTGATGGCGATTCAAAAGAAAATTTCGAAAGAGAAGTTGCGCGCGAAATATCGCGCGGCAAAGGACGAGAGTTTTGTGGCGCTGATCGAAGGCCCCTCGAAAGACAACCCGCTGGTGTGGGAGGCGCGGCTTGAAGGCATGGCGCCGGAGATTGATGGCAAGCTGTATCTGACGGATATCGAGTTGCCCGGCGGCGAGGTAGCGGAAGCAGGAGACGTGGTGCGTGTGCAAATCACCCAATCCGATGCGTACGACCTGATTGGGCCGGTGGTGGAAATTCTGCCGCGGCCCGCAAGAAAAACCGGCGTTAGCATCGCGCCGACGGCAGAGCTGCCAACTGCAGAGAAACTCCACAGAATTGCTACCGGAGCGGCACTTCGAATCCTGACCTAGATTTAACGGCAAGGTATTTTACGGAGGCAGCGAGAAGCGCACGCCAGCTAGGAAATCTGGTACCCTGCGGGGGGAGACGAATCGAGGAGAGATTTCTCGCTGCGCGCGAAATGACAGGCGACGCACGATGAGGCACAGATGTCCGATTTGCAAAACGGAGACGGATTCGGAAGTACACGCGGATTTTCCGTTTTGCAGCGAGCGCTGTCGAATGCAGGACCTCGGCAACTGGGCCAGCGAGAAGTACGTAGTCTCCGAACCGCTTTTCGACGAAGAAGAAGCCTCCGAAGATGAGCGGAAGACGATCCTGCACGATCTCGACAAACCCGATGAGCACGAATCTTAGCGCCGCGCCCGCATTGCAAGCATCCCGCAAAAAGCCGCGGCTAGCTTTGGGGCTCGCGACGGTGTTTGGAATCGGCTATATCCCGAAGGCGCCCGGCACGTTCGGCTCGCTGGCCGGCGTAGTGACGGCATTCCTCGCGGCCATCTTCTTTCTGCATCCGAGATCCGTCGGCGACGTGTTCTCGCTGCATCCACTGACGGACACGATTCTCCGCGAAAGCCTCTTTGGAGCGCCGGGAACCAACGTCCACAACGCCGCGCTGGCCTTTCCGTTGTTCATCGCGGGCACTTTGTTGCTGCTGCTTTCCATCCTTGGCGTATGGAGCGCTTCGTCTGTGGCCTCGTATGCTTGCATCGAAGACCCACAGTACGTGGTCATCGACGAAGTGGCTGGCCAGCATCTGACGCTACTGCTGCCGCTGATCCCCATCGCTTTGCCGCACCTGACTGCTCACATGGACTTCTCGCAATACGCCATCTTTTTTGCTTTGAGCCTGGCCAACTGGAAATACCTGCTTTGGGGTTTTATACTTTTTCGGGTATTCGACATCGGTAAGCCATGGCCCATTCGCCGGTTTGAAAAACTGCGTGGCGGTTGGGGCATTATGGCGGATGACTGGATGGCGGGGCTGTACGCCGCAATCCTGTTGCGTGCGGCGTTGTATTTCGGCCTGCTGACGGTTCACATTGGTTCGGTATGAAATTCGGCTTCGGTACCTCGGCTGAAAAGAACGGCATTCCGCACATTGAGAGAGTTGCGCCCGCAGCCGCCATTCCCGGCGGGGAGATGACCATTCACGGGCGCGGATTCGTTTCGCGCGCGCAGGCGCGTCCCGTGGTGCACTTCGGCGATGCGGAAGCAAGCCTGGCTCTCGCCAGCGAAAATCGCTTGATCGCGCGGGTGCCGGAAGGGGCCAACGGCGGAACGGTGCGTGTGGCCTCGGACGGGCGGGAAAGCTCGCCGCATCCCGTGCACATCGGCATACAGATCGCGGACAATTTGCATCCGGTGACGAATCCCGTCGTCGACCACGATGGGAACATTTATGTGACATTTTCCGGGCCTCGCGGGCAGCGTGTTCCGGTTTCACTCTATAAAATTACCGCAAACTACGATGTGAAGCCGTTCCTGACTTCGCTGGTGAATCCCACTGGTTTGGCCCTCGATCGCGAAGGAAATCTCTTCGTTTCGTGCCGGAACGACGGCACGATTCATCGCGTAACGCCCGACGGCCGCTCCGAGTCTTGGATTGAAGGTATGGGCGTCGCCACGGGCATCGCGTTTGACCGCGCGGGAAACTTGTACGTTGGGGACCGCAGCGGAACGATTTTTAAGATTAGCCCGGAACGCGAGATTTTTGTTTTTGCGACACTCGAGCCTTCGGTCGCCGCGTATCACTTGGCGTTTCATCCCAACAGCGACTTGTACGTGTCAGGGCCGACGACTTCTAGCTTCGATCGCGTCTACCGCATCACCCAAGGTGGCGAGGTCAGCGTGTTCTTCCGTGGCTTGGGCCGGCCGCAAGGGTTGGCGTTTGACCGTGATGGAAATTTGTTTGTGGCAGCGTCTTACCAGGGCTGGGGTGGCATTGTGCGCATCGATCCGCAGGCGCATGCCGATATCGCCCTGAGCGGCGCCGACTTGGTGGGTCTAGCGCTGCAATCTTCCGGGCGCGCGATTCTCGCTACGAGCGGCGCGCTGTTCACCCTGGATTGGGACGTGCGTGGCCTGCCACTTTTCGGATCATCAAACTGATGAAAGCAGAGATCATCGCAGTGGGTTCGGAATTGCTGACTCCGGACCGCATGGATACCAACTCGCTCTATCTCACCGAAGAATTGAATAAGCTGGGGATCGAAGTCGTTCGCAAGACGATCGTGGGCGACAACCGCGAACTGCTGGCGGAAGCGTTTCGTGACGCACTCGACCGCGTGCCATTAATTCTGGCAAGCGGCGGACTCGGACCTACCGAAGATGATTTGACTCGGGAGACCGTAGCCGAATTGCTGTGCCGCAAACTCATCTTGAATGAAAAAATCCTGCATTACATCGAGTGCCGCTTCCGGCAATTGGGACGCGAAATGCCCGCGGTGAACGTCCGCCAGGCGATGGTGCCCGAAGGCGCGGAAGTGATGGAGAATCCGCGCGGGTCGGCGCCAGGCTTGTGGCTGGAGGACAAGGGGCGTTGCATCGCTTTGCTGCCCGGCCCGCCACGCGAGCTGAAGCCCATGTATCAGGAACAGGTGCTGCCGCGGCTGGAGAAGCGGCGTTCGGGAGAGCGCATGTTTCACCGCGAGTTGCGCGTGGCGGGGTTGGGGGAATCGGCCCTCGAACAACGCATCAAGCCTATTTACACGCGCTACTCCGACGTGAATACGACCATTCTTGCAGCGCCGGGCGAAATCCAGATTCATTTGCGCATGTGGACCGACAACACCTTGCAGGCGGAGAAAACGCTCGATGAAATCGTGCAAGGCTTCGATCTGGCGTTGACCGACCGGATTTACTCGAAAGACGGTTCTTCGATGGAGGAAGTGATTGCGCGGTTGCTGATGATGAACAAGGCAACGATTTCCGCCGCGGAGAGTTGCACTGGTGGATTGTTGGCCGAACGTCTGACCAGTATTGCGGGCAGTTCGTCGTATTTTCTGGGTGGCGTGGTTTGTTATAGCAACGACTTGAAGACCTCGTGGGCGAATGTGCCGGCGGAATTGATTCAGTCGAAAGGCGCGGTGAGCAGCGAAGTGGCGAAGTCGCTGGCGGAAGGCATCCGGCGCAGCGTGGGGAGCACACTCGGCGTGGGCATCACAGGAATTGCCGGGCCGGGCGGCGGCAGCGACGAAAAGCCCGTTGGCACCGTGCACATTGCTTTGTCGCACGCAGGCGGCGTGAAAGAACGCGGGGTACGCTTTCCCGGAGACCGCGAAGCGATTCGCTGGCACGCTTCGCAACTTGCGCTGGACATGGTGCGGCTGCACTTCCTCTACAACGGCGGCGAACCACCCCGGCAAGACGTGAAAAGGTCCTGAACGGTGCGCCTGTTCGTCGCCCTGGAAATTCCTTCCGGTGTGCGGGAAAATCTCGCCACTTTGCTTGCTTCGCTGCGCGCTATAACGAAAGAACCACGGTGGGTGCGCGCCGAGAATCTTCACATCACGCTGAAATTCTTGGGAGAAGTTGACGAGGACAAACTGGACGCCGTGCGCAGCGCGCTGGGGAAGATTCGTTCCGAGCAGCCGGTTACGCTGGAATTTCGTGGCTTAGGATTTTTCCCCAATGAGAAACATCCGCGCGTTTTCTGGGCAGGCATCGAGGCGTCAGCGAATTTGAAAACATTGGCTGCGGATATCGAAAGCGCGCTGGAAAAGCTGCGTCCGCGCGAGAACAGGGAGTTTTCGCCGCACCTGACGCTGGCACGATTCGAACGCCCTAAGTTGCCGGGGGCCCTTCGCAAGGCTATCGCAGAAAATGGGCAGCGCGAATTTGGTTCCCTGCGGACCAGCGAGTTTCACCTCATTCAGAGCAAGCTGAAACCTTCAGGGGCGGAGTACACTGCGCTCACGAGTTTTCCGTTCGCCCCCAGCGTAGAATAACACCGCATGCTCGCGCCAAACTTTTCGATGACTCTTCTTGCGATTCCATTAGCCGCTTACTTCCTCGGGTCGATTCCCTTTGGGCTGATCTTGACGCGAGTGTTTGGAGGCGGCGACGTCCGCGGGGTGGGAAGCGGAAACATCGGAGCGACGAACGTGGTGCGAGCGGCAGGCCTGTCGGCGGGCCTGTTTACTTTGCTGCTGGACGCAGCGAAAGGCGCAGGCGCCGTTTTGCTAGCCGAAACGCTTTCCAACGACAGCGCCACGTGGATGATTGCCGCGATTGCCGCGCTGGTGGGGCATTGTTTTCCGGTATGGCTGAAGTTCAGAGGCGGCAAAGGAGTGGCCACGGCGGTGGGCGCGTTTCTGGTGCTGTCGCCGCTCGCCTGCCTTGCGGCTGTGATTCTGTTCCTCCTGGTTGTGGTTTTTTGGCGGTATGTCTCCCTGGGCTCGATTTCCGCTGCCGCGGCAATGCCGCTGCTGATTTATTTTCTTTGGGCACCGCGCCACGCACCATCGCTGGCGGTCACGATGGGGACCTTTGCTGCCGCGCTGCTCATCATCTACAAGCACCGCGGAAATTTGCGGCGGCTCATGGAAGGCGTGGAGCCCAAATTCTCTTTCTCCAAAAATAAGGGAGCGCAATGACGCGAATCGTCATTCTGGGAGCGGGAGGCTGGGGAACGGCGCTTTCGGTAGTGCTGTCACGCGCGCGGAAACCACACGAGATTGCGCTCTGGGCGCGCAACGCTACCCTCGCACAGGCATTGCAAAATCATCGCGAAAACACTGCATATTTGGCGGGAGTCCGCTTACCCGATGGGATTCGTGTAACCCATGACCTGCCTTCGGCGCTGGCAGCGGCGCAGGTGGTGGTTGGCGCGGTGCCCTCGGTGCATGCGCGTGCCGTTTACGCGCAAGCTCTTCCCTGCGTCACGCCAGAGATGGTTTTTGTGAGCGCAACAAAAGGGCTCGAACCTGCGACCCACTTGCGCATGAGCTTGGTTCTCGCACAAGTGCTGGCAAAAGGCGGAGCCGTGGAGCCTTTGCAGCGCATTGCGGTGCTCTCGGGACCATCGTTCGCTGCGGAAGTTGCACGAGGCCAGCCGACCGCGGTGGTGCTGGCCGCGCAAGATGCGGCACTCGCGAGCCTGCTGCAGGAAGAACTTTCCGGGCCGTCCTTTCGCCTCTACACCAACGACGATGTGCTTGGTGTCGAACTCGCTGGCGCGACGAAAAACGTGATGGCCATTGCGGCGGGAGCCTGCCAGGGGCTGGGGCTGGGCTCGAATCCGTTGGCGGCGCTGATCACCCGCGGCCTGGCGGAAATGATGCGGCTCGCGGCGGCGCTGGGAGCGTGGCCGGAAACGCTGAGTGGGTTGGCCGGCTTGGGCGATTTGGTCCTGACCTGCACGGGAGCGCTCAGCCGCAACCGGCATGTGGGAATCGAACTGGGCAAAGGTCGCAAGCTGCCCGAAATCCTCGCCGGCATGCGCATGATCGCCGAGGGCGTGGGTACAGCCTCACCGCTGTTGGCGCTGGCCCGCGAACACGGAATCGAGATGCCCATTACGGAGCAGGTGGACGCCATCCTGCATCGCGGAAAATCGCCGAAAGACGCGATTCGCGAAATCATGGATCGGCCACTAAAGCGCGAATAACGCGAAAAGTCTGCGATTCGCCTGCCTTGGGGGGGCCAATAGTACCAAAGTCCTAGTTGCAGTTGCGAGACGCGCTGCTGCAGTTGTCCACCTGAGGCTTCTTTCCCAACCTAAAATTGAGAGTAAGGATGCCGCCCACCGCTCAATCTCTTTGGACTCTGTGGAAACGCCTGCGCGCAGGCCATGTCCGCATCCTTTGGCTTGTTCTGGGCGCGCTCCTGATGGTCAGCGTCTTGCCTCTGGGACTGTATCACCGGCTGGTTTTGCAACTTAGCCAAGACAAACTGGTGAACACCGAGCGCGTGCAGCAAACCGACTTGGTGCGCTCCCTGGCGCAGGAAATCCAGAACTTTGAATCCAACCTAACACAACAACTGCTGAGCGAACGGCAAATTTTGGACCTCACCGGCCTCATTGACAACGTGGAAGATCCGGCCGCGGAACCCAAGGTGACCCATCTGCTCGAAAATTTTGTCGAAAGCAACCCAAACACGTTCATTTACCTGACCGCCGTGGGCAAGTCCGGCCGAGGCACAAGTGCCTCCCAAGGAAATTTTCGCGCCGAGCAAGATCCGTTCGTAGCCAAGGCGCTGCAGCGCGCTTTCGTCACCTGCCTGCAATCACAGCAACTGCAGGTGACGAAATTTCGCAGCGATCCGCTGGCGCTGGTGCCGGACAATCGGCCGGCGTTTGTGGTAGCGGTTCCGCTGAAGGATATGAACGACAATTTCACCGGCATGCTGGCAGCGGTGGTTTCGCTGGACCCCATTCTAAGGCGATTGCAGGATGCCAGCGTGCGCGGGCGCACCGTTTTTATCGTGGACCGTAACGGCCGCATCGTCGCGCACGATGACACGAAGGATTTCGTTCCCGGCGCCGATGCGCGGGACAACCCCTTGGTCGCGCAAGTGCGTGCCCTCCCTCAGGATCTGCGTCGGCACCTACAGCACCTTCCCCGAGCTGAATTGGGCGGTCATTGCGGAGCGGCCCCTGGACAAAGCCGAAAGCGACACGGGAGTCGATGAGCTAAACCGGCAGGCGCTGGCGTTCGTCAGCATCGTGGTGCTGGCGGCCATAGTGGTGGGATATTTCTTCGCGGTGGGCATTAGCGGGCCCATCCGCGGGCTTGCCGCCTCGACCCGCGCGATCAGCCGCGGCGAATTCCACCAGCGGTCCGTGGCTCACGGCGCGTTGGAGATCAGCGAACTCGCCGAGAATTTCAACAAGATGGCCAGCGACATCGAAGAATTCATCGAGAAGCTGAAAGAAGCGGCCGAAGAAAACCGCGAACTGTTTATCGGCTCGATTCGCATGCTGGCCGCGGCCATCGACGAAAAGGACCCCTACACGCGAGGTCACTCCGGTCGTGTGGCGAAGTACTCCACGCTGATTGGACAGGAGTTGGGGCTTTCCGAGGAAGAGCTGGACAAGCTGCGCATTTCGGCGCTGTTGCACGACGTGGGAAAGATCGGCGTCGAAGACCGCGTGCTGAAAAAGCCAGGCGCGCTGACCACCGAAGAATTCGGCTTGATGAAGCAGCACACGGTGAAAGGTGCCAACATCATGCGTCCGGTTTCGCAGCTCAAAGACGTACTGCCGGGAATCGAACTGCACCACGAGCACATGGATGGCCGCGGCTATCCCTACGGATTGACAGGGCCGCAAATTCCCCTTATGGCGCGGATCATCGGCGTCGCCGATACTCTCGATGCCGTGACCACCAACCGCCCGTATCAGACGGCCATGGACTTGGATTTCGCCCTCGAACGGATCCGCAACCTGACCGGCACCAAGTTCGACGCGGTGGTCGTAAATGCGCTGGAATCTGCCGTACAGCACGGCAAGTTGCGGCTCAGCGCGGTGGAAGTCCATGTTTAGCTAACTAATTAATGACGTTAAGGCTCTAGATCACGGGGCTTGAAATGAAAAGAAGCAGAAAGCTGGAAATCTTGCAGACCATCAGTTGTTTTCTGTGTGTTGTGGTGGCATGGTTGCACCTCGACACCCTAGGAGCTTCCGAGTTCATAGGAGGCAAGCTTACAGGTCCTTTGTTTGAGATGGTCGAGAATGGAATTGTTCTCTTCCTCTTGGCAATACTCCTCATGCCTTTCTATCGCCGCACGACAACCGCCATGGCTCTTACCGCCTCGCTCTTGTGCATGCCTTTTTATTTGTACTTCTTAGCTCCAGGTCCCTTTCGCCGAGTTTTTAGGGGCGAATACTCAGTTCCCTTGGTCGCACCTTTCGTCTGGAGTAGTTGGGCATTCATCGGAATCCTGTCCCTGGCATTCGCCATACTTGTAAGCGTTCGCTGCCTTGCAATGACAGACTCCGAGAGCGGGCCCGAGCCAAACACCGGGGTCACCTCATAGTTGGTTGACCGCTTCTGCTACAATTTTGGGTTGCGCTGGAAGCTTGGCGTGCGACCGTATGATCTCCCTATTTGGAAAAAACGAGCCGGAACCGACATTTCTTGAGAAGCTGAAGAAATCCGTCAGCAAAACGAAGGCGGCGCTTTCCGGGACGGTGGATACGATTTTTCTCGGCGAGCGCAAAATCGATCCCGCGATCCTCAAGAATTTGGAAACCGCGCTGCTTTCCGCCGACCTGGGGGTGAAACCCACGCGCGAAATTCTCGACGCCGTGCGCGAAAAATTGGATCGTAACGCGCTCTCGGACGCCGCGCAGCTCAAGGGAGAAATCAAGTCGCATATCGTTCGCATCCTGAGTGCCTCGACGAAACCGGATGTGGCCGACGCGGGCGGCATTCCGGCTTCACCGAACGGTGCTGGAACCCGCGTGATTTTTGTCGTCGGCGTCAATGGCGCGGGCAAGACCACTAGCATCGGCAAACTCGCCAACCGACTGCGGCAGGAAAAACGCAACGTTGTGCTTTGTGCCGCGGACACCTTTCGCGCTGCAGCCATCGAGCAGCTCGAAATTTGGGCGCAGCGCAACGGCGTGGAAGTAGTCAAGCAGAAATCCGGCGCCGACCCGGCTGCTGTGGTTTATGACGCCATGGCGGCAGCCAAGGCGCGCACCGCCGATGTGGTCATCGTGGATACCGCCGGGCGCCTGCACACCAAATCGAACCTCATGGCCGAACTCGAAAAAATGAAACGCACCGCTGCAAAAGTGATTCCCGGCGCGCCGCACGATGTTCTCTTGGTTCTCGACGCAACCACGGGGCAAAACGGTCTGGCACAGGCACGCGAGTTCACTTCGACGGTCGGTGTCACGGGAATCATTCTCACCAAACTGGACGGCACGGCCAAGGGCGGCATCGTCGTGGCCATCTCGCGCGAACTGGGCCTGCCGATTCGCTTTGTCGGCACCGGTGAACAAATCAACGACCTGGTGCCCTTCGACGCCGAAGCGTACGCCAATTCCCTTTTCGACTAAATCGTGAACGAACACGACATTCGCTTCATGGAGCACGCACTCGGGCTCGCGCGCAAAGGCATCGGCCTGGCAAGCCCGAACCCGACCGTGGGCTGCGTCATCGTGCGCGACGGACAGATCGTTGGCGAAGGCTTTCATCAATATGAATGGCGTGACCACGCGGAAATCGTAGCGCTGAAATCGGCAGGAGAAAAAGCGCGCGGCGCGACGTTGTACGTGACACTCGAACCGTGCAACCACAAAGGCCGCACGGGCCCGTGCACGGAAGCGATCATCGCCGCAGGGGTGCAGCGCGTGGTCGCAGCGATGCAAGATCCGAATCCCGTCAATTCCGGCCGCGGGTTCGAACTTCTGGGCCAGACAAGCATAGAGGTGGTAACCGACATTTGCGAAGCGGAAGCGCGCCGCCTGAACGAGTCGTTTACCTGCTGGATTCGCACGAAGAAGCCTTTTGTTACATTAAAGTCCGCACTGACGCTCGATGGTCAGCTCGCTCTGCCACCATCGGGAAAGCGAGGAGCAAAGAACTCTGGCAAGCGCAGCAGGTCCGGGTGGATCTCTTCCGAGGAGTCGCGCGCCGAAGTTCATCGCATGCGTCATGCATCGGACGCATTGCTCACCGGAATCGGGACGATTCTCGCAGACGATCCGCTGCTTACGGATCGCAGCCGTTTGCCACGCCGCCGACGGCCTTTGCGCGTCGTACTTGATTCAATGCTGCGGTTACCGCCGAACGCGCGCATTGTCGAAACGGCCGACGACGACCTACTCGTTTTTACGGCGGCTTCGCTGAAATCACCCAAAGTGCGGAAATTGCAGAATGCCGGTGTCGAGATCGTCCACGCGAAAACAAAAAACGGCCGCATCGATCTGCAAACCGTTTTGGCAGAGCTTGGCCGTCGCGAAATCCTTAGCGTTTTGCTGGAGGCGGGCCCCACGCTGAACGGTGCTGCTCTTGCCGCGGGCATCGTCCACAAACTTTTTCTCTTCTACGCACCGAAAATTGCGGGAGAGAACAAAGTACCGTTCGCGCTGGCTCCCAGTCTCAAGTTGCTTCCACTTCAGAACATCTGCACATACCAGTTCGGCCCTGATCTTGCCATCGAAGGTTATTTGCAGGACGCCTGCAGGAAATAATTCTGTTCACTCCGAAACACGCAAGACCGCGGCGCCCGGAATGGCGTCGTTCTTGAGGGCTTTGAGCGCGCGATTGGCGTCATGCAACGGAAAAATCTGCACGTGCGTCTGAATCGGGACTTCTCCCGCCACGCGGAGGAAATCCTCGCCATCCTGCCTCGTGTTGTTGGCTACACTTCGAATCATCCGCTCCTGGTACAGCAAGTCGTAGGGGAAAGACGGAATCGAACTCATATGAATTCCGCCGAGCACCAGCACGCCGCCTTTCTTCAACGCCTTTAGCGCCCCGGGGACGATTTCTCCGGCGGGTGCAAAGACAATCGCGGCATCCAGCTTCTTCGGTGGCTCATCAAACGTTCCGCCCGCCCAGGCCGCTCCCAATTCCAGCGCCAGCTTCTGATGTCGCGTATTGCGCGTGGAGGCGTAAACCTCCACTTTCCAATGCCGCGCCACTTGAATCGCAACATGTGCCGCGGCCCCGAAGCCATAAAATCCCAGCCTTCCTCCGGGCTTGATCGCCGAAAGCCGCAGCGAGCGAAATCCGATAATTCCGGCACAAAGAAGCGGCGCGGCTTGCTCGTCGGGAAATCCTTTCGGAATGGCGTAAACAAAATTCTCCGGCGCGACGATGTACTCGGCGTAGCCGCCGTTCACACTGTAACCGGTGAACTCCGGAGCGTCACACAAATTCTCCGCTCCCGCGCGGCAGTATTCGCAAGTTCCATCCGTTTTATGCAACCAGGCAATTCCAACGCGCGCCCCGATGGCGAATCGGCGCGCATTTCTGCCAAGCTTCTCAACGGCGCCAACCACTTGATGCCCGGGAATGACCGGCGACTTGCGCGGTGGCAATTCGCCTTCAATCACGTGTAAATCCGTGCGGCAGACGCCGCAAGCATGCACGCGCACTCGAACTTCGCCCTCGTCCGGCTCTGGAACCGCAACGTCGGCAAATTCCAGTGGATTCGTTTCCACTTTCGCCGGCGCCCGCAAGACAGAAGCCTTCATCGCCAAACCTCTGGCAAGAGCTGCCCGGCTACAGTCTAGTGCTAAGTAGCCCTCGACGCGAAATGCTGTACACTCAATCGCAGAGGCGCAAGCAAACGTGTTCACAGGGATCATCGAGCACCGCGGCACCATCGAATCTCTCGATCTGCATCGCGAGGGCGGCCGGGTTACGATTCACGCACCGTCGCTCGGCCCGTCGCTCGCGGTCGCGAACAGCATCGCTGTGAACGGCTGCTGCCTGACCATCGTGAGAATCCACAACGGACGATTCTCCGTTGATCTCTCCGGCGAAACGATTGCCAAAACCTCCTTCGGCGCAAACGAGCGCGGGCTTCGCGTGGGCTCGCGCGTCAATCTCGAGCAACCGCTCACGGCGGGCAGGGAATTCGGCGGCCACTTTGTTCTGGGGCACGTGGACACGGTCGGCTACGTGACGCACTTGACGCCGGAAGGCGAAAACTGGTGGTACGGCGTGCAAGTGCCTGAAGATTTCGCCCGCTCCATCGTGCCAAAGGGCTCCGTCTCCATTGATGGCATCAGCCTCACCGTCGCGCGCTGGCAAAAGAGCGTCGTGGATATTGCTATTATTCCTTACACGTACGACCACACCAACGTGCGCGACCGCAAGCCGGGCGACGCCGTCAACCTCGAAGGCGACATCCTCGGAAAATACATCGAGCGTTACCTGGAAGCCCGGACGGCCCCGATCTCTTCACCGCTTACGGTGGCTCGCTTGATGGAAGAGGGTTTTTAACCTGCAGGGGAGCGCCCAGGCCTTCGCTCACTGGAGTCCCGACGATCTGGACCGCGCGACGCGCTTCTATGAGGAACTCTTCGGGTTGCGTTGCGAGCGATGACAGATTTCGAGCGTACAGCGTCGGCGGTCGCAATAGCATTTCCTCGAATTGGCCACTCCGGGTGTCTGGTCAATCTATTGAACAGCTTTGCGTTCCCCGATTTTTTTGGCGCGCCCCGCGCCAATAGAGTGCCAAGCCCACGGCCAGGGCGCCGGTGACCCACAGAAGCGTTCTGAAAAGGAAGGCACGCCGGTTGGAACTTTCTCCCGGGGGAAACACGGATAACACGATGGAAAGCAATGTAATGAGAAAGGCGACTCCACTGGCAATCCACACGCCGGGAAGCCCCCCGGGAATCAGCACTGCCTGCCTGTTCTCCGCCCGGTCTTTGCGCCGCGAGAGCCCTATTGCCGCTGCAAACATGTACAGAAATGGGATGAAATAAAGAATGATGGCCGCGTCCACCAACTGCTGGTAGGCATCTCGCGTCGACTGATTGATCTGACTGACGAGGAGAATTAGCCCGGAAATAATTGCTTGCACCAGAATAGAGACGTACGGCGTCTTCCAGCGCGAGTGAATTTTCCCAAACGCCGCCGGCAGATAACGGTCGATGCCTACGACGAAAGGAACGCGCGCGATGCCCGCGACGGTGCTGCCCACGCCGCCCGCGTTGCCTACAGTAACGAGCACGGCCGCAAGCATCCCGAAGTAACCGACCTTCAATGCCATCGAGCCGACGGTAATCGCGTGGAAAACCCCGCTGGTCGTTGACACGTCCGCGGCGGGCACGAGCACCAGCACAGCCAGCGTTCCCACAATGTACATTGCGGCGATAAGCACTCCGGCTCCGTACACGGCCCGTGGCAAGGTGCGCTGTGGATCGCGTACTTCCGCGCTCATGGCCGAAACTAGCTCCAGTCCGGTAAATGCAAAAGCAATCTGCGACCAGAAGTTCACCGTGTCCCAGTGCCACACGGGCATGACGTTGCCCAAACTGAAGCCCGTCACCGAGCCATTCCGCATCAACAGCAAACCCGCCACCCCTACCAGCATCAGCAACGGCAAGTATGTGGCAGCGCCGCCGGCGTTTTGCAGCCATTTGCCCACGTTAAGCCCAATGATGTTCAGCACCACCGCCACTAGCAGCAATCCCAGCGATACGAGCAAGAGAAAAGTGCGGTCGTGCTCTAAGCGCGCGCCGCTCTCGCCAATCACATAGGCGCTCATCGAAGCGCTCGCCAGCAACAGTCCCGGAAAATAAAAAACCGTATAAATCCAATAGCACCAGCCCGCCACGAAGCCATGAAAATCGCCAAAGGCTTCTTTGGACCAAACGTAAAGCCCGCCTTCGTGAGGAAAGCGCGAAGATAGTTCGTTGATCACCAAAGCTGAAGGAACAAAGAAAAATACCGCCGCGATGACCCACAGGCTGATGGACGATGTGCCGTTATGCGCGGCCGCAGCGATCCAGCGCGGCCCAAGCACGGTCGCGATATTGAAAAGCAGGACGTCCCAGAACCCCATCTCTTTGCGAAGCTGCCCAATCGGACTGGAAGAGATGAAATCGGAGGAGCCGTTCGCCGGCTGACTCACAGAGTCTTGTCCAGAGCGGGAACCAGTTCGTCCTGTTTGCGAAAGTTCACGATAAATGGGTCGTCTGAGTTCTCGAAGCCGCCCCAAGGCCCGAAGCACGTCACTCGACCTTCTTGCAAAAACACGACGGTGTCGGCCAGCTTCTTCGCCAGGCGCGTGTCGTGCGTCACGACGATCGACGTCTTGTGAAACGCTTCCTTCAACCGCAAAATCAAATCGCCCATGTGACCGGCCATGATGGGATCCACCATGGTTGTCGGCTCGTCGTACAAAATCGCTTCTGGATTCTGCGCAAAGGCGCGCCCGATGGCCACCGCGCGCTTCATGCCGGTGGAAAGCTCGCTGGGCAGCTTGTCGAGAACATCGTCCACTTCGAGCAGATGCGCGATTTTCGCAACGTACTCGTCGATATCTTCGGGAGTCAGCCCGGACTGGCCATCCAATGGAAAGGAAATATTCTCCCGCACCGTCAGCGAGTCAAAAAGCGCGCCGGACTGAAACACCATGGTCACTTTGCGGCGCACTTCTGCAAACTGTTCCTCCGTATAATTTGTCACATCCTCCCCGTCCACGGTGACTCGCCCGGAATCCGCCCGCAGAAAACCCATGATGTGTTTCAGCGTCACGGACTTTCCCACGCCACTGCGGCCCATGATCACGCAGGTCTCTCCGTGCCTCACCGCAAAGCTGACGTGATCCAGCACGGGGCGCTCGTCGAAGGCTTTGACAACGTCGCGAAATTCGAAAAAGTACTGCGAACGTGGATCCACATAGTTCTGAGCTGTCCAATCGCCCGCGTCGTCGCTGGGAAACTTCAGCTTCGTTGGCCCGCCGCGGTTGATTTTCAGTATGTCGGTCATCTTCCTTCCGCTTCCACGAATCGCCGCGCTTCTTCGTACTCCGCCGGAGTATTCATGTTCCAGAAAAGTCGCCCCGCTTCATCAAATCGTGCCCAATCCCTTTCTTCAACAACCTCCATGCTAACGCGTTTCATGGCCTCGGTCACTTTGCGTATGCCGTTCTCGAACGCATATTGCAACTTGCCCGTGGCCCCGGTGTGCCAACACGCGCAGAGTGGCTCGAACCCCGCAGGCGACTGCGGCGCGACTACGCCGGCGTTGCTGGCAACGGCGCGGTCCTTCAAGTAAGTAAGCCACTCGCGCGTAAGAAACGGCATGTCGCAGCCCACAATCAAGCACCATGCATGCTCGTGATTTCGCGCGCGCGCGTGCATCAAGGCGGTGAGGATACCGCCAAGCGGCCCTTGGCCTGGCCAGCGATCGTCCACGATGCGCTCGCCAAATTCGCGGTAGCGACCAAACGGCGCCACCACGCTCGCCGATCCCGTCACCTCCGTGAGTACCTTGCACATCCGCACCAGCATAATCTCGCCGTTCAACTCCGCGCGCGCCTTGTCGAAGCCAAATCGCGTGCTCGCGCCTCCCGCCATGACATATCCGTTTATCGGGGCATTGCTCGCCATTAAAATCCCGGCGCAAACCAAATCAAGTTAAATCCCTTTCCCGTACCGGCAACTAAAACTAACTACTCCTCTTCCATCGGTTCGCGCCCCGGCCGCCGAATCCCTAGCTCGCGCAACTTTTCCTGCAAACTCTGGCGGTGCAGCCCAATGGTCGCTGCCGTTCGCGAAACGTTCCAGCGATGCTCCGCCAACTGTTTCATCAAGTACGCCACTTCAAATTTCCGCTTGGCTTCGCGAAAATCCCGCTCGCCCATCCCGTGATCCGGCTGATCGCCATCGTGCTTCATGGAAATCGCTTCCCCGTGCGCCACTTCCGCGGGCAAGTCCTCCACGCTTATTTCTTCCTTGCGGCATAGCACCGTGCTCCGCTCTAGGGCATTCTTCAATTCGCGCACGTTGCCCGGCCAATCGTATTTCTCAATAGCCGACAGCGCCTCGCGAGTCAGCCGCGCCGTCCGTCCCAACCGCGCGCCGTGCATTTGCAGGAAAGCCTCTGCCAATAGCGCGATGTCTCCTTTGTGCGCGCGCAGTGGTGGCAGCTCGAGGGTGACCACACGCAAGCGGTAGAACAAGTCCTCACGAAATTTTCCGTTGCGAATCTCCGAGGCCAAGTTGCGGTGCGTCGCGCTGATGACTCGCACGTTGACGGGGATCGGTTGCGACCCGCCCAGCCGCTCGATCGTCCGGTTTTCCAGCACGCGCAGCACTTTGGCCTGCGTCACCGGATTCATGTCCCCGATTTCATCCAGAAAAATCGTTCCGCCCGACGCCAGCTCAAACTTTCCCTTTTTCTGCTGCGCCGCACCGGTAAACGCGCCTCGTTCGTAGCCAAACAACTCGGACTCGATTAGCGCTTCCGGCAGGGCCGCGCAGTTCACGGCAACGTAGGGCTTTCCGGCGCGCGGCGACCGCGCGTGAATCTCCTGGGCCAACAAGTCCTTCCCCGTTCCACTTTCGCCCAGAATCAGCACCGTCGAATCCGTGGGCGCCACGCGATCCGCCATTTCGAATGCCAGCCGCATTTCCGCGGAGCGCCCGATCATCTGCCCAAACTGCCCTTCTGTGGCCATGCGCCGGCGCAAGGCGTCATTTTCTTTCTCGAGTGTCGCCAGCTTGAGCAGATTCGCCACGCGCTGCCGCAGCTCGTCCAATTCGAAACCCTTCACCAGGTAGTCCGCGGCGCCAAGCTGTAGCGCCTGGACCGCCGTTTTCGCCGCGTCCAGCGCCGACACCATGAGCACCGGCACTTCGCTCCCCTGCTCGCGCATCCATTTCAAGAACGACAATCCGTCCCCTCCGGGCAGCACCACGTCTAGCAGCACCAAATCCGGCTGCTCGCGCGGCAATGCCTCTCGCGCGGTCTCCGCAGAATCAGCTTCTGCAATTCGATATTTCGCTTCCAGCGCTCGCCTCAGCCCGTATCGCGCCGCCGGCTCATCATCCACAATCAGTATCGTCTTCATGATTTGCTTCCTTACTTCGTTACTTCCTTACTTGGTTTCTTCCATGGGCAATGTCACTTTGAATCTCGTTCCGCGTCCAACTCTCACCGGACTCTCCCAATCCACTTTCCCGCCAAATTCCGCCACACGCCGCGCCACAATTGCCAAGCCCAATCCCGTTCCCTGCGATTTCGTGGTGAAGAAAGGTTGCAGAATCTTTTCCCGCAACGCGGCGGGAATCCCAGGACCATCATCTTCCACCAGGACGCGCAAACTTCCGTTTTCACGCAACGCGCTCACCTTTACCTCTCCCCCACGCGGGGTGGCTTCCACCGCATTCACCACCAGGTTCGACACAATGTCATTAAGCGCCTCCGCACTTATGGCGACTTGCGCCTTCCCCCCGGAAATCGCCACTTTCAATTTCAATCCGCGGCGTTCCGCCTCATGGGACAAGACGCCCGCCACTTCTTCGATCACCGCCGCCGCATCACACCTCCCGGTTCCATTTCCTCCTCGCACTCCAGGCCGGCTGAACTTCAACAATTGATTCAGTTTGTTTGAGAGCCTGCCAATATCCTCCAGCACCATTTTGGTCTCGCCGCGAATCGCATCCGGAAGCTCCGGATTCTCCAACTGCACTTGCAGAATCGTCTTCATCGAGCCCAGCGGATTCTTCAAGTTGTGCGAAATGCTCGCCGCCAATTGTCCCACCAGCGCGAGCCGCTCCCGCTCCGCCAATTCCCTTTCGAGGCGGAGTTTCTCCTCAATGAGCCGGCACAAATCGAGCGCTCCAGGCAACTGCTCGCACAAGAACTCCAACGCCGCCCTCGTGTCTCCCGAGATGATTGCCCCGTGTGGCTCGATATGCAGGACGCCCTCGCCTTTTCCTCCACCCACGATGGGAAATTCGCGCGGATCGAAAGCCAGCGCCGCCGGGCGTTCACCCAATCTCAACCCGGCCACGCGAGAATTTTCTTCCTCAGCCGGGACCAGCCGAACTTCGCGGAGCTCCAGCTGTTCCTTGATTCTTCGCTCGATAAAATTCACCAGTCTTGCGACATCTCCCTGGCGGGCTTCTTGTTGAATCTCGGCCATCAATTTCTGAACCCGGTCCATCTCCAGTTGAGCCGTCTCCTTCAGGCTCCGGCCCAGGACCCGCTGCAGCGGCTCGATAACGACCACCAGCAAGAACAGCAAAATCGCTGCGGTGGCCTCCGGCGGCAGCACCGGTTCGAGCCACACACCCACTCTTCGCACCAGGCTCAAATACAGCAGCGCAAGAAACGTTACGGTCACTGCATAAACCAGGTTCTTCTGCCGCCCAATGTTCAGGAAATTGAATTTGAGCACCAACCACAGCATGACTGCGAACGGGATAATCGCGGCGATGGCGAGCGTAGTGCTGATTTCCGCTGCCGCGCTTGCGCTTACTTCTTTCTGGAAGATGTGAAGAATCAACACTAAGACCGAAACTAGCAGGAAAAACCTGGCGAGCTGCTTGTGAAATGTCTTTTGGCGAACATCAGGCGCTTCACCGCAAAAGCGGTCTTGCCACCAGAAACTGACTAGCGTCGCCGCGGCCAGCCAAACTCCATAAACGAGCCCCAGCACTCTTCCCGGCACCAACAAATCAAACTTGGCACCCGAAGCGAGCAGCGGGTAGAGGTGCCCTCCGAAATACGCAAGCGGAACATACGCCGCCGCAACGATCATTCTTTTCCCGTTGGGGCGCTGCACTAAGTTCCTGGTGCCGGCGTACTCCAGGTGAAGATGCACCAACGTGGGCGGCACAAGGCACAGTCCGGCAAGCAAAAGCGTCGCTGCAAAGACTTGCACGCCTACAGGGGGGATCGCGTAGTGAATCTGCGCATTCAGCGCCAGTAGCGAGCCGCTATAGAACAGGAACAACGCAAGGCATAGCAAAAAAAAGACTCGTTCAAAATTGCGCCGCCGCCGGTACCCGAGAATCACCACCATCCAGAACAGCTGCAGCAACGTGCCTATCGTGTAGCCGATCAGCCTGAGATAGAGCAGTGGCCCCAAAGTGGCAGTCCAATCCAAAATGAGCTTGGCCGAAGAACGCGTGCGAAAGAAACTCCAGAAAATCCTACTCCCACAGAGAAAGCAAGACAATCACCAAGTGCATGATTTTTCTT
>QHYJ01000265.1 GCA_003223255.1 Acidobacteriota bacterium
GATCGAACCGGAGAGGATCGCACCCCTGCTACACCGAGTGGCGGAGCGAGAATTGGTTGATCGGCTGACGGTAACCGACGAAGACCGCGCGGTGGCGCGGCGCGCTTGGCAGCAGCGCTGGGAGGGGCTTTGTTCCTGGTTTGTCGGGAGCGACACACGGCCGTCGCAAGCGGAGGAGTTGCGCGGCGCGGCACGGGCAGCGATTCCGCCTCTCGTAGCGGCAGTGACGGGGATCAATGACCGGCGAGCGGGGCGCAGCGACCGGGCGGCCGACCTGCGGGCACTGGCTCTGTGGTTTGCTGAAGCGGAGGATGATCAGGCGGCCCATCGCCTGTGGCGGGGCGCGTTTGGGCTCGATTCCTGTCGGCATCTGTCGATTGACGTCGACACGCTGGATCAGCGCGGGGCCGAGCCTGTGTCCTCAACGACGCGCTGGATTGATGCCCCGCCGGTACACATTTCGCCGCGGCTGCACAATTCCGGGCGATATGCGGCGCGGGGACGGCCGCAGAACGTGATTGACCGGAGCGCGGAAAGAGCGAAGCTCGGCCAGCTGGCAGTGCAGGAGGCGGGGGAGATCCGCCGGTGGCGGCGGATGCTGGCAGGCGGGCGGCGCCTACGTCTGTCGCAGCTTGGCGAGTTGCCGGAGGGAGCGTTTCAGTTGTTTCTTGATCTTCTCGGCGATGCGCTGGCGGCCAAAACAGGATCCGCAGCGGCGGTCTCGGTGACATCCAGCGATGGCGTTCTGCAGATCGATCTTGAGCGAACCGAGGATGGGGCCATGGCTGTTATCCGCGCGACTACCGGTGTGCGGATCGGCGAAGACCACTATCTGACGATTCGCCCCCTGGTGGAGGATGGCGAAGAAGCGGATGAGGCGTGGGGGCTGGAAGATGTGCAATCGCTGGTGGCGGAGGGATAGATATGGACATGGATACCTCTTTGCCGCGGCAGACGATATCGAGCAGCTTGCAGGCCCAAACCGTGCATGAGCGGCGGCGTGCGATTGCAGCGCTGTTGCGGCGGCCGCTGCTGACGCCGGGCGAGAAAGGGGCCTCCGATTTCATGCTCGTTCGCCGGCATGCGGCGTGGCTGCGGGAGTGGTTCATGAGACATTGCCAATGGACGCTGCACGTCGAAAGCGAAATGGCGCGCCTGCGCAAGACGCCTGGCGACCTCAACGATTCCACGCGGCCGCTGCTCGATAGCAAGGAGCAGTCATTCACGCGGCGGCGGTACGTGGTGTTGTGTCTGGCGCTGGCAGTGCTGGAGAAATCCGAGCGGCAAACCGTGCTGCGGCGGTTGGCGGATGCCATCGCCGGCGAGTTTGCTTCCGATCCGCAGTTGGGCCGCAACGGAGTTTCCTTTGACTTGGCGCTGCGCGAACATCGCCGGGATCTGGTGGAAGTCATCAAGCACCTGATCGATCTGCGTGTTCTGACGCGCGTGGATGGCGACGAACAGTACTTCCTGACCTCTCCGGACCAAGACGCACTGTACAACATCAACGGCGCGGCATTGGCGGCGATGCTAAACGTGCGGCGCGGGCCGTCAACGATGGCTGCACGATCGACCGAAGAGCGCATCAACGCTATCGTGGACGAGCCGTTTCCGGACACCGAAGAGGGCCGGCATCGCCGGCTGCGCACGCGATTATTTCGCAGATTGCTGAACGACCCGGTAACTTACTATTCGTGGCTCAGCGAGGAGGAACGCGCGTATTTTGTGTCGCAGCGCCCCTCGATCGTGAAAGAAATTGAAGGCGCAACCGGATTGGTTCAGGAGACCCGGCGCGAGGGTGTGGCGATGATCGACCCGGATGAACTGATGACCGACGTGAAGATGCCGGAAGAAGGCACGGACGGCCATGCCACGCTGCTGATCGCCGAGCATCTGGCAAACCGGCTTCGTGACGAACGGAGGGACCCCGTGAGCATTTCCGAGCTGGAGGGCTATGTCGAATCGCTGATTCGGCAACATCGACATCACTGGCGGAAGGACGTCGGCGAGCCGGGCGCAGCCAGCCTATTGCTGTATGAAGCGCTGGGTCGCATGGAAATGTTGAGGTTGATTGATGTAGACCCGAAGAATCATGTGGTCACGCCCTTGCCGGCGATCGGCCGTTTTGCGGTTGGTACTCCACGCGACGATGCATCACCGACGAGAGAAAGGACTCCGTGACTTCAGGACATTACTGAGGGTCTGCGCGGATCGAGTAGAAAACATGGAAACGGTGAGACCTCAGGGTATTCCGCTGCCGCAGGCGGCCAGTGCGCGCTGGCAGCCACTACGATCGGGACTGGTGAATCTGTATCGCTACGACGATCAGGAATTTCATTTCCATTGCGGTCGGCTGCTGCTGCGAGGAAACAACGGCACGGGAAAGAGCAGGGTGCTGGCTCTGCAACTCCCGTTTCTGCTCGATGGAGAGACGTCGCCGCATCGTGTCGAGCCAGACGGCGATTCTGCCAAGCGATTTGAGTGGAACTTGTTAATGGGGAAGTATGACGACCGTCTTGGTTACACCTGGATCGAGTTCGGCCGCCGGGACGATGCCGGCTGCGACCATTACCTCACACTTGGATGCGGCGAGCGGGAAAGGCATCGCTGGGAGGTGGTTTTTCGTCACGCCGCAAAGGATTGGTCGTGATCTTACGCTCTGCTCCTCGCAAGGCAACCCGCTGTCAAGAGACGCGCTGCTCGAAGCGCTCGCCGGCGCCGGCCAGCTGTTCACGACCGCTTCGGAGTATCGGGTGGAAGTGAACCGCCGGATGTTTGAACTGCGGCAGGACCGCTACGAGGCATTGGTCGATCTGCTGATTGAGCTGCGCCAGCCTCAGCTGGCGCGCCAGTTGGATGAAGGGCGGCTGTCGAATGCGCTGAGCAACGCGCTGCCACCGGTGTCGCAAACGATTATCTCGCAGGTGGCCGAGGCCATGCGCGGGCTGGAGGAAGATCGGCTGGCCCTCGAGAACCTGGTCGCGGCCAAGCAGTCGGCGGATGCATTTCTGAAGGAGTATCGCCAATATGCCGCGATACTCGCGTGCCGACGATCCGCAGAAGTGCGCAAGGCCCACAGTGTGTATGAAAATCGCCAACGGAAACTCCGAGAGGCGGAGAGCGCTTGCGATCAGGCAAAGGAACAAGGCAAGTCATTGCTGGCCCGGCAGGAGGAGCTGTCAATGGAGCTGGCAACTGCGCTGGGAGAGAAGTACACACTGGAGAGCAGTACCGAAATGCGATCCGCAAGGGATCTCGATGCCGCCGCGAAACGCGCCGCGGAACGGCGGCGCGATGCCGAAAGAGCTGCCGACGAGCATGCGGAGTCGTTGCGGGAGCGGGAATTTTGTGAGCGCGCGGTTGAACGATACCAGGAACGAGTTCAGACAGTGACTGCCGCTCTAACGAAATACCTTGATGAAGCGCATCTCGCCGCGGCTGCATGCGGCATGGATAAAGAACACGACGAGGGGATTCTGCGAGGCGTGATAGCAGAAACGAACAACGCGACGCTCCAGGAGGAAGTCCATCGCTCGCTGACTGAGGCGGTTCGCGAGCGGCGTCGAGCGGCTCGGCTGCTCGATGAGTTGAATGCGGACGTGGATTCTGCGGGGCGCGTACTTCAGGCTGAATCGGACAAGCGCGACCAGGAACAAGGGCGGGTCTCCGAAGCTGCCGAGGCGGTCCGCGCCGCGGAGCGAGAAGTCCTTGGTTCGGTTGGCGCATTGGCGGAAGCGTATCGCCAGTGGTGTGCCGCTGTCGTTGTGTTGGCGCCGGCGCCGGTTCCGGAAACCGTGCCCGACATCTCCTCGTGGTGTGAGGAGAACATCGCCGCAACCAGCCCTGTGCGTGCAGCCGTGGATCAGGCGATGGAGAACTTCCACCGCGGCGTGGCATCCGAGCGGGCAGCGGAAGAGCAGGAATTGCAGTCGGTTGAAGAAAAGCTGCGCGTACTTTGCGACGAACAGGAACGGCTTTCGAAAGGTGAGCATCAGCCTCCGCCACCGCCGTATACGCGCGATCCCGAATCTCGCCGCGCGCGAGATGGGGCGCCATTCTGGATGCTTTGTGAGTTCTTTGAGCATGTGCCTGCCGAGCACAGGGCCGCCATTGAGGCGGCTATGGAATCGTCGGGTTTGCTGGACGCGTGGGTGAATTCTGAGGGAGCGATCCGAAGCAAGGAAGAGCGTCTAGACACGTTCCTGGTGGATGAGAAGCCGCAGGCGGTGTTGCCGAACTATCCGACGCTGGCGGACGTGCTTCGTCCGTCGGGTGACCGCACCGGCGGCCCTGCAAGAGTGCCTGTGGAGGTAATTGGGCGCATTATTCACCGGATCGGGCTTGGCGAAGACAGCGGTCCAGTGTGGGTGGATTTCGCGGGACGATGGCGAATTGGGCCCAAGCTCGGGCGGTGGACGAAGCCTGCCGCGCAACACATTGGCCAGGCGGCACGCGAAGCCGCGCGGTTGCGGCGGCTGCGAGAGTTGGAGATCAACGGGACGCCGCGGCAAAGGCGGAAGCAGCACTCGTTCCCGATGACGGCGGCGTGCGCCTGTCCGTTGCCGAACGGGATGCGCAGCGACAGCAGCTGACCCAGAGACGAGTTTGCTTGCGCGAGACCGAGGCGCGTGTTGGTGCGGCCGCTGAAGCGTTCCAACGCAAGACCGCCGAGAGGGATGCGACGGCGGTCGATCTGGGCCTGCGCGAGTGGAGCGACTGTTTGCGGTCGCTCGAAGATGCCCTCGGTGAGTACCAGCAGGCCCTGGGCTCGCTCTGGCCTGCGGCGCGCGAGCGGATGTTTGCGGACCAGGCCTTGCGTGAGGAGCAATCGCGGTTGGAAAACAACCGCCTTCGCGAGGATCGATTGCACTCGGCGAAGCAGGAGGCGGAGCAAAAGACCGCCGCTGCTGATGCACAACTCGCCGTGCTTCATCAGACGGTTGGCGCAGCGGTCGAGGAGGTGCAGCGAGGGCTGCGCGAGGTTGAGGGGCGTCTCGAGCGCATTCAAAGGGAACAACAGGAGGCTGCTCAAACCTTAGGTGGGGCGCAAGAGCGCGTCCGACTGATGGCATCGTCCATCGGCGACCTTGAGCGGGAGATTGCGGCGGATATGGCCAACCGCACGCGGGCGATCGAACATCTGTTGCGCTTCGCCAACACGGGCCTGCTCCATCTCGCTGCCGCCGAGGAGCGGTACAGCGACGGTGCCTGGGAAAGGAATCAGAAATCGATCTATCACCACGTGCAGGAAGTAACCAATGCTCTCCAAAGTCACGACTATCGCCCCGAGCACACGACGGATAACGATGTGTTGGTGGTGACGGTCCTTTTTCAAGGCGAGCGGCGACGGATGAACGACTTCAGTTTCTTGCTGGCTGAGGAAATCGTCAATCGCGGCGCATTGTTGACCGCCAAGGAACGCGAGGTGCTTGAGAACTATCTCATTCACGATGTCGCTGTCGAACTCGGATCGCTCATCCGCCGCGCCGCGGAACTCGTGCGCGATATGAGCAAACAACTGCAACTGCGCCCGACCAGCACCGGCATGATGCTGCAATTCAAGTGGGAGGCGCTGTCGGAGGGGCCTGCTGCGTTTGACGAGGCCAGAAAAAAGCTGATGGGAGAAAGTTCCACTTGGTCGCAGGCGGATCGCATGTTGCTCGGCGATTTTCTTCAGGAGCAGATCCGCTTGGTGCGAGAGACCGAGACGACCGGCACCTGGGCGGAACAACTCGCGATCGCCCTCGACTATCGCCGCTGGCATCAATTTTATGTCGAACGGTAACAGGATGGCGATTGGCAGCGACTCACAAAGCGCACACACGGCACTGCTTCAGGCGGCGAGAAGGCGCTGGCGTTGACCATCCCGCAATTCGCCGCCGCCGCCGCATATTACGGCAGCGCGGGAAAGTTCGCGCCGCGGCTGATCCTGCTCGATGAGGCTTTCGTGGGCATCGATTCCGATATGCGCAGCAAGTGCATGGGCATGCTGCACGAATTCGACCTCGATTTCGTCATGACCAGCGAACGTGAATGGGGTTGTTATGCCACGCTGCCGGGGCTGGCGATTTATCAGCTTTCCGCGCGGGCGGGCGTTGATGCGGTATGGACCTCACGCTGGGTATGGAATGGCCGAGAACGCTTGCAGGGTAACGGTGCTCAGGATGGCGAACGTTAACGGCAAAACCCGGGAGACCGTCGAAATCTCTTTGGTCGGGGTCTTTCCTGACCGCAGCGCCGGCCACTCGATATGATCCACGATCCAGATCGCCTCCAGCAGGCACTCGGCAAGGCCACATTGGCGCGCCTCATCCAAGGCATAGCGGCGCGTCTGCGCTTCGGTCAATCGCTTGGCGGCACTTTGACCTTGCCGGACGTATCAGCGGATGAGCGTTCCGCAATCGATCACTTTCTTGGGCGGCGCCCCTCCTCGGGAACACCGTTGGTCGTGCGATTGGCCGAAATGGAACGGATTCTGTGCGAAAGTGGTATGTGCGATTCGCTCGCCGAAGGGGTTCAGGCCATTGTCGGCCCGATTGAAGACCAACGTCGTGCTCGTGATTCCTCTTCGCACCGATGGACGGACCTGTTTAGCTCCATCGAAGCGGCCATGGCGGACCTACCTCTGTACCGCGACTGGCTCGCGAGGATTCGCTCGACCGGCCTGCTCAAAAAATACAGCGGTGACGATTGCGTGTTCGCCGGCATGCTTCTCCGTCAGGCCTTGTTCGTCTTGCGCCAGCTTCCCCAGCCCGCGGTTCCACTGGCTGAACTTGCGACGCGCACGACCGGCGACAGCCACGCGCTCGATGCCGGAAAACCACTGTCGACACTCTGTTTGCAGGCGATCGCGCAGCAGCAAGGGCTCAAGCTGTCCCGTTCTGCCGATTGCCGACGCCAATTGTGGGACTCTGTCGGCGTCGTGGTCGACGAACTCTCTGCGCCTGTGCTGGTGCTCAACCTGCGCGGCGCCGCCTCAACGCTCGTCGGTCAATTGCTCAATCTGATGGCGGACTCGGGCGAACCATGTCATCTCACCGTTCGCCAGCTTCGCAGGGCGGACGAACCTGTCTTCGGAGAATGGAACAAGCGCACGGTGTCGGTTTGCGAGAATCCCAGCGTCATCGCAGCCGCGGCCCAGCGTCTCGGTCCGCGCAGCCTGCCGCTCATCTGCACCGCCGGGCAACCCGCGTCCGCGGCACAGCTTCTGCTCGACCTTCTGTGCCGAGCCGGCTGCCGGCTGCGCTACCACGGCGATCTGGACCCGCCAGGAATCGCTATCGCTAATATGTTGATGCAGCGGTTCGCCGTCGACCCATGGCGGATGAGCGCCGCCGACTATGTTTCCGCCGTGAGCACCGCTGGCCCATCCCTCCGCGGCCGTGCCCTCGATGCGATATGGGACGATCAACTTTCCTCACAGATGCATTCGCGTGGGAAGGCCGTGCTGGAAGAGAGTGTTTTGGGTCTGCTGATTAGTGATCTGGAACGTGGGTCTGAGGATGGTGAGCACTCCACAGCGACACCAGCATCGCAAAGATGCGCCGGTGAAAGAGTAGCGCGTCTTGTGCGCGGCGGGTGACCGTCTTGCGCGGGCCCTCGACGAAATCAGTGTTCGCGATGGCGCGGACAGCCGGCATAGGGGCGTTTCGGATGGCATACGTTTCGTGCTCGTTGCGTGAGCACGAAGTGGGTGTGAAAGTTCGGCGGGCCTCGTTGAAGAATGCGGACATTCTAAACGCAAGCAATACCGAAAGCAGTGCGCGAATCAAATCGCAGAGTTGTGCGCATCATAGGAAAAGGCGGGGCATTGAGGCGGCTTGTAATCGACCTTCATCTTGCGGCCCACGATAGGAATTTTCGGGGGCATTATTAAGAATTCCCTTCCTTTCCTTTCAGTACCCTAGTCGGCTACCATTCGTGCCGCGTGCCGGATGTAATCGAACTCTCTGGCAATTCGGATGCGATAGTTGCCTGCTGGCAAAGTCAACGCCTTGTGCTCCTGATGGCTAATGGTGAAAGCCTGCTCCGCTTTCAAGAAGCGGTCGCGCCTATCGGAGAAAATCTCGACGCCGGTCATGTCTTCAATGACATGGGCATGACCAATGGTTTCCCCGAGTTGAACAACACCCTTCTTCTCTTCATCGGTCGTGCGCGGATTGTGCATCTCGGGAATCGATTCCACCTGCTCGAAAAGAACATCACCGTGCCTATAGATTTTCATTGTTCTCCTCTAACTTTCTGCTACCAGTTGTTGACGGTAGCCCTCGACTTGAAACATAAAATCCAAAGCCTGATCGATGGTCCGAGTGCGGAGTTCCACCGGAGAGACCTACGCTGTTTGTGTTGATGGACAAACCATCTTGAGACAGACCATGTCGCTCCACTTCCAATTAAGAGAAGATGCCTTCGAAAGTTTGGGAGAGGACTAACGGTGGTTTTTGCCCCGTTCAAGGCCGTATCCCTTCTTTCGAAGGAGAGCACCGTGGCCTTTTCTCTGGCTCGGTTGCTGGAGCGCTAACTGCACGCCCACTCTTGATACGCAAAAAGTATCAATGTCTTCGTCGGCTCACGGAAGTTTAAGGGTGAGTTCTGTGCGCGTTAAGCAGGGTCCCGGATCGAATCGTAGGCAAACGTAGCCAGCTCTTTCGCGAACGAAGCTGATCTCTTGCACACGGATTAGCCCCGAGGGGTCATTAGATAGTGTTTTCAAGTCTTCCGCTGAATAGCTGCAATAATCAGCGATTAGGAGCGCAAATCAGATTTCACAGCAGTCCTGACTATGCCAAAATGGTGCCTGCCGGCATCTGCGGTGATCTCTAAATTGCCCATTTTCACCTTCTTCGAGCCTTTCCCTTCCTCCGTTTTGCTGGAATATGACATAATTTCTCCAGCTATAATTTAGCGGGAAAGTTCTTAACCATCGAAGAAGTCGCCGAATTCGATGCCCGTGGACTGTGGAGCTGCAAGGGAGCGCGCTTCTCCCAATATGGAACTCCGAAGAACACCGTCGAGCACTTTGTGCAAGCCAGCGAGCAAGGCATGACCCAGCAAGA
>QHYJ01000268.1 GCA_003223255.1 Acidobacteriota bacterium
TCGCCTTTCAGGCGACGGAGTGATCACTACACTTGCAACTCGCAAACTCTGCGGTGGGTCATCGGCAACTGCAAAACTGACGCACTATCCCCTGCACCCGAATTTGGCTTTCTTTCACGTCATCCGATAAAATCGCTACTTAGTTCCGCCGCACGTGCCGCAAGGAAACGAGGACTCGCGATGACGCCGCTCACATCTGCCGATGACCGCATGAACCGCCCGCTCGACTCCGTCGATCCGCAAATCGCAGATTTGCTGCGCGAAGAGGCACGACGCCAGGCCACCGGGCTCGAGCTCATTCCCTCGGAAAATCTCGCCTCCGAGGCCGTGCTCGAAGCGATGGGCTCGATTTTCACGAACAAATACGCGGAGGGCTATCCCGGCCGGCGCTATTACGGCGGCTGCGAATTCGCCGACAAAGTCGAGCAACTCGCCATCGACCGCGCAAAAGAACTTTTCGGCGCCGAGCACGCCAACGTGCAAGCGCACTCCGGAACTTCCGCAAACGTTGCCGTGTACATGTCCCTGCTGCAACCTGGCGATATCGTTCTGGGTATGAACTTGTCGCACGGCGGACACCTGACGCACGGGCATCCGCTGAATTTTTCCGGCCGCATGTACAAGTTCGTGGCCTACGGAGTTCGAAAGGAAGACGAGCGCATCGATTACGACGAAATTGAGAGGCTCGCGCACGAGCACAAGCCGAAAATGATCGTGGCAGGCGCCAGCGCCTATCCGCGAATCATCGATTTCGAACGCATAGGCAAGATAGCTAAGGCAGTGGGCGCAATTTTCTTTGTGGACATGGCCCACATCGCGGGACTCGTCGCGGCAGGCGTGCATCCAACTCCGATTCCCCATGCGGACATCGTTTCCACCACCACGCACAAGACGCTCCGCGGCCCGCGCGGCGGTCTGACCCTCTGCAAAGCCGCGTACGCCAAGGAATTGGACAAGCTGACGTTTCCTGGAACGCAAGGTGGGCCCCTGGTTCACACGATTGCCGCCAAAGCGGTGTGCCTGAAAGAAGCCATGGAGCCTTCCTTCAAAGAATACGCAAAACAAGTGGTGGCCAACACGAAAGCAATGGCGGCAACCGTCGCCAAGAGCGGATTCCGCATCGTCAGCGGCGGCACCGATAATCACCTTTTCCTGATCGAAGTCCACTCCCGCGGCATCACGGGTGCGGACGCGGAAAAGGCCCTGGACCGCGCCGGCATCACGGTCAACAAAAATTCGATTCCCTTCGACCCGCTTCCCCCGATGAAAGCCGGCGGCATCCGCCTGGGCAGCCCATCGATCACCTCGCGCGGCATGCGCGAAGCCGAGATGGAGCAAATCGGCGGCTGGATCGCCGATGTCCTTATGAACATGGGAAGCACGGAAGTCGAGCAGCGCGTCCGCAAACAAGTAGCTGACCTGGCCGCCAAATTCCCCGTCTACGAAGCCCGCATGCATAGCCGCCGCAATGCGTATTCCGACCACGCCCGCGCTTAGCGCCCAGCCGCCGCACGAACATCTTCCAAGCGACCGGCGATTTCGAGCGCTGGCTGGCGAAGTGGCTTCCCATCGTGCGGCAAGACATTGCGCGGAAGCACCAGCACATGGCCGAATCGGCGTTTCCCTTCTTTCGCGCCACCTTTTACCGCTGGCTCCAGCTCTGGCCGGAAATCTGCTCCGATCTGGCCAAAGCACCCTCCGTTCTCGCCGTCGGCGACCTGCACATCGAGAACTTCGGCACCTGGCGTGACGAGGAAGGCTCGGCGAAAAGTGCGCTTGAGCTAGAACCAAGGACCTAAGAAAGTACTACCTGTCCTTGGCCGCGACCCCTACAACTCCAGTGCCGCTGGACCAAGACTGTCCTCCTGGTCAGTAGATTCCAGGTTAAACGTCATGTACGTTCGAAAATGACCGGAATGGGAACCTTTCTCGCAGCCGTCGCGCTTGCTGTTCCGCTGATTTCCTGGCTTCGCGGAACCTTCTTTTTTAGAGCTCCTGAATACGGCTTGGCGCGCACACCCTTCGCGCCGCGCGGGATCGCCCCCACTTCCTGGAAATTCCAACACCCCCGATTCGCGCGGGCGGATGAGGTGAGACCATGATGGATACGGAAGCCTTTCGGGAGTTCAAGACCGGCCTGACCCTCCTTCGAGAAAAACACGCGGAGAAGGCCCTTCCCCACATGCGGCGCGCCGTGGACCTCGAGAAAAACAATCCTTATTACATGTCCTATCTGGGCGTGGTCTTGGCGCGCTCAGAGGGAAGATGGGGCGAAGCCGAGCGGCTCTGTGACTCCGCGGTTCGCATGAAGAGGAATCAGGCGCAACTGTACTTGAATTTGGCGGAAGTCTACGCCGCAGCTGGTCGACGCGAGGATGCCCGGGAAACTCTGGAATCTGGTTTGAAGTTTGCCCGGAGCGACGTACGGCTGACTGTCGCGATCAAAAAGCTGACGCAACGCCGCGCGCCCGTTTTGGCATTTCTCTCCCGCAGGCACCCGCTAAACCGGCAACTAGGAATGCTGCGGCATCGCACCATGCGGCTTTTCGGGCAGGTCTCGTAACGAGTTCTCTCCACCCCCCAAACACGAGAACGGGCGCTCTTGATCAACCAGGGCGCCCGTTCTTGTTTTCACGGTAGTCCGAACTCGTTTGGTTCCGAATTTGCGTTGCCTTCTGTCCTCGATGTTCTTCTTCCGTGGCCCACACTCCTGGCTGCCAGCCGTTCTGCCGGGGCACACCCACGCGGCGCTTCTCCTCTCAGTTAGTTAAGTTAGGCTGGCTCAAAATGCGGTGCTGGTGCCGAAATTGTAGGAGTGTTGAATCCCCATCTCCACCAGGATCTTGATTCCAATGCCATACATGCCCGTGGGTAGAACGTCCCGGCGCACAACCTCGGCTAAATACTCGCGATTCAAGGAGGCGGGATCGTTGGAATACGGCATGGTCACAAAAAGCCGCAAGCCTATTTCGTAGCCCGGTTCGCTCGACTGAAAATAGACTCCCGTGCGGGAGACGCTCACCGAACCGCGCAAGTCTTCGAAATGCGGTTTCTCGGGATCCGACGGCCGAATGCGCATCAGTTGCGTAATGCGGCAGCGGCGGTTGCCGCGACGCTCGGTTTGCGTCGCGGTCTTCTTCAGAGGTGCTTCTGTTTCCGGTTTCTTGGTCATCAGGTCACGTACTGCTTCGTTGTGGGTCGCCATCGGGAAGCCGACTTTCCGGACGAATACTGCCTGCCTATCCACGTAAAGTCTAGTCCGCAGGCGACAGGAAAACCTATAGCAAAGACGTACCTGTAAGGGAGGGGGACATCGCCACAGAATAATAGTACGGGGGTACTAGAAAAGGAAGCGGACCACTGGGGAAAAAGTGAGCACGAAATAGGTTAAGCCTGAAGAAAACAGTGCAGACCGCCCCACATTGGAGTACCGGAAAAGGAGCCAAAAGGAAAAATCCAGATGTCGCCGGCAGTTCTTGGAAACAGATAACTGCTTTTCTTTTAACAACTTAGGGAGAACGAAAGAAACTAGCCTGGGCACGAGTGCGGTTGCGCAATTGCACGCGCGAGAGACAGCACAGCATTTCCACAAGAAAGCCACCAGCGTCCAAGCGGCGGAGAAAATTCGGCAATGGAGGGGATTCCGTATGACCTGCAATGCATCCGCGCGGGCGTTCGCGGGTACCTCCCGCGCGATGCTTCTGCGGAAGACGTGATGGAAGCCGTGCGGCCATCCACGCGGGCAACGCCGTTTGTTCCGGCACGCTCTACGCGGCGGTGTTTCGCTATGTCGAGCGCGAAGCCACCTCCTTCCCTTCTTGGGCGGCTGATCCAAAACCACTAAAGCATTAAGCTT
>QHYJ01000269.1 GCA_003223255.1 Acidobacteriota bacterium
CAGATCTGCTGGGTTTGCTGGGTGTTGTTCTTGACGCGAAGAAGGAATACGAACAGGCAGAGGTGTTTCACCAGCGGGCGCTAAATCTCGCACCGCGCTCCGCAGGCTTGTGGAATAACTTCGGCAATCATTACCTGGCGCGCGGCAACGACGATCAAGCTCGGAAAGCATTTGGCCGAGTTTTAGCCATCGAGCCCGGGCATGCAAACGCTAATCTGCAACTCGCCCGAATCGCCCTCTCACACAAGCAGGGAGCCGAGGCGTTGAGTTACCTGGAAAAGCTGAAGCCCTCGGATCAGAGTGACACAGCAGTCCAGCTCCTCCGCGCACGCTGCCTCCATTCGGCGGGACAACTTGATGCGGCCATGGCTATTGTCAATCGGCTCGAGCAAGACGCGCTTGGGGACGCTCGCCTGGCCTTTTCATTGGGTGTGATACTAGCAGAGTGGGAGAAATACGGACGAGCCGAGGATGCATTTTCTCGGGCCCTCGAGACGGATCCGTCCAACGTCGAAATCCTCCACAACGTGGGGCTCGCAGCGCTTCATGCCGGTCACTTGGACCGCGCGCAAAAAGTGTTCGAAATTGCAGTTCAGCAGCGCCCCGATGACGTAGAGTCGATTTTCAATCTCGGCCGAGTACACGCGGCAAAGGATGAAAGTGAAACCGCTCTCGTTCTGTTAGCCAGAGCTCGTCGCCTGGCTCCCGGCCGACCGGATATTCTCGTTTACCTAGCCAGGATGTATGCAGAGGCGGGTTTTTTTAGTGGCGCCGCGGAGTCCTATGAAGAATACCTGAAACTTCAACCCGACGATCACAGCGCGCGACGTGAGCGGGGATTTAGCTATTGCCGCTTTGGCAGAACCAAAACGGCGCTCCCGGATTTGAACTGGTATGTGAAACAGTATCCGCTCGATCCCACTGGGCATTTCGAGCTAGGTCTGTGCGAATCATTGGGCGATACCATCCAGGCGTTGCGACACCTTGACGAAGCCTTACGTTTGAAACCGGATTTTCCAATGGCGCAGCAGGCTCGCGGATGGCTATTGCACCGGGAAGGAAAGTGGACCGAAGCGCTGCCTGACCTGAAATCTGTAGTCAAGCGTGAGCCTAACAACGCAATGGCGCTGCTGCAATTAGGGGAGATCTATCTGGCATTGGAACAGCCAGCGCAGGCCGTCGAATTTCTCCGTCGCGCACAAGAGGTGGCTCCAGACCATAGGGGAGTGCTCACCCAACTCCATCGCGCACTGCGAAAGTTGGGACAGAATCAAGAGGCGGCAGCTGTACTCGAGACACTGAAAACCGCTGAGCCTGATCCTACGCCTTTGAAGGCCTCGGCACAGATCTTCGATTATTTGGGTCTGGACCCTTCGGAACAACGAGAACGTTTTCGGCGTAACCTGACCAATGCCATAGCAGCCAATCCGTCTGATCCAGAATTGAAAGTCCAGATGGGGGGGCTGCTCCTCTACGATGGCAAGACCGAGGAGGCGTTGGCAGCCTTCCGGGAGATTCTGGAGCTGTCGCCGGGGCCCCGAGTACTGAACGAGGGCGCGATGACGCTCCTTGAGCATAAGCAGCACGCCTTAGCTCGGGAGTTTCTAACTCGACTCGTTGCCACGGATCCTTCCGTGGAGAACCGTCTAGAACTTGCGGTGGCTACATTTCATGCACTTGGCCCGGAGGCCAGCCTGGAGGAAATCGAGAAGATCTCTGTCGCAAATCGCAACGGCGATGTGTACCTCTTGAAGGCTCAGGTTCTGGATGCGTTAGGTCGATTCGAGGAGTCTGTGGATTCCTTGAACGCCGGTTTCCGGATGGAGCCGAAGCGAGCTGATTTGTACTTATGGGCCTCGCTGTTCTTGCTAAAGCACAAGAGGGACCAACAGGCTTTGGCGTTGTTGGAACAGGCCACGAACATCGTGCCGGACGCCGCAGACCTTCTGCTCACTAAAGCCGTAGTTCTGGAGCTTGTCAGAAAGACCGAGCAGGCGGAAGATCTCCTAAAGAAGATTCAGTCACGATGGCCCGAATGGGGTCAGTGCTATTTGATTCAAGGCATCATCCAAGCCACTCACCGAAAACCCAAAGAAGCTTTGCAGTCTCTCCGGACAGCGATCGCCTTAGGGGAAAGAACCGCGAGCGCATATTACTATCTGGCGGATGCAGCTCGCATGTCGGAGCCTCAAGACAGGAAAGAAGCTTGGCAGGCCGCCTCAGAGGCCCTACGGCTCGATCCTAATGACGCCTCGGCTCATGCTCTGGCAGGGAAGATTGCTCTGGAAGAGGAAGAGCCGGTGAAAGCCAC
>QHYJ01000270.1 GCA_003223255.1 Acidobacteriota bacterium
ACTTCCAGCCCGTCATCGAGAAATGCGGAGGCCATTTGTCGCTCTCCCATTGGAAAAGAACAAGGTGCTGCGGATCTTTGACGGGAAGAGATCGGAGTATGATGGCATTGATGAGGCTGAAGATGGCGGTGTTAGCGCCGATGCCGAGAGCGAGAGTGAGCACGGCGACGGCGGTGAAGCCGGGGGATTTGCGAAGCATCCTCAGCGCGTAGCGAACGTCCTGAAGGATACCCCCGAAAAAACTGCTGCTGCCATTTCCCAACGCAACGGGCTCCCGATACAAGTCTCTCTCAACAGGGCGAAGATTGCGAGCGAGGAAGTCTTCTCCCTTCAGTTCTTCGACGGCCGTGGAGAAAGCTGCGTCTTCAGACTGGCCAGTAACGAGAAGTTCCTCGTAGCGATCTTCAAGGTGCTGCGCGATCTCTTCCACAATTTCCGTTTCTCGCGTTGGCGAGAGCTTTAGCGGAGCAAGGCGACGGAGGATTTCCGGCTTCCATTCAGGCATTTTCTGCCTCCGTGATGCGATCGATGCCGGCCACGAATTGCCGCCAGCCGCGAAGCTGCGAGGCGAGAACTTGGCGGCCCTGGCGAGTCACACGATAATAGCGGCGGCGGCGCTGTCCGCTTTTTTCAACCCAGCGGCCCTGCAGCCAGCCGCGTCGTTCCAGGCGGTACAGCATTGGGTAGAGCGAGGCCACGTGGAAACGAATGGTGCCGCCGGAGCGTTGCTCGATGAGTTTGCTGATTTCGTAGCCGTGGCGCGGGCGAGCTTCGACGAGCGAGAGAATGAGGAGTTCGGCGCTGCCCCTTTTCCATTCCATCTGTGAAATTGTTCTCTCCATATATGGCGTCACAACATATTGAGACGGCGCGGCCTGCGAGTCAAGTGGATGTTTCGCGAGCCGACTATCCCTGGGGTTAGTCGCTTCCGAATGGCAGTTAATCAGCTGCTTCAGGGATTGGGAATTGAACAGACATCCTGACGGATTGTGATGAGGCTGTATTCGCTAACCGCACCCTGCGATTCTGGGCGAATGGTCGGCAAACCTAACCTAATCCGGTTCTGGAAGAGTAGCCCGTCAACCGACCGGAGCACTCGATTCTGCGCCGGAAACGTCAATAAACACGCGGGCTAGACAGCGAGAACTGGGAACGTCCTGCGCCTGCCAGGCGCTAGGTCGTGAGAACCAGCCCATCGTACGCCACTTCATACCCGTGTTGTTTTGCGAAGGCAACCATGTCAGGGTGTGCCGGATTACTTCAGGCGGGAAAGGCCATCACCGAGTACGGGCCAACCATAAAGGGCTCCAAGGGCTGGACCTCGTGGATCTTGAAATTAAGACGCTTCTCAGCTTCAGAAGACAACAAACTGTAACCCGCAAGGTTTCTCTCAAACGTCTCTGCGGCTCGCTCCGAGGTCTCGTGGGAAGCGTAGACATTCAAGACGGGTGCCCCAACCACGCCATATTCTGGGCTGCGAGAGAGGAGATGCGACAAGTCCAGATGATCAGTGTGCGGATGCGTTTGCAGGCAATACTGTACGTTGTCTAAAGAACAGCTGTGCATGTGCGACGCCGCCATAATGTCCGGCCCGAGATCAATCAGCAAATCGTCATTGACTAGCGCAGCAGACCGTTTTCGCAAGCTCGGCCCACCTAGCATTCGCGCCTGTGCGCAGTTTTGGCACTTGCAAAAAGCCTCTGGGAAGGCATTTGCTGCGGCAGTTCCAAGGAAAGTGATGATCATCTGTGATGGCATCTCTCCGGGCGTGGCGGACGCGGACATTCAAAGCGGGCTAATCTCGGCGGTCGCCTGTACGTAGTGTACAGCAGCGGCAATTCGTACCAACGCACCGCTAAACCGCCGACTTTCGGATTGCCCTATTCAGGCCGTGATTCGCGCGCTACCTCCGCGACGAACCTCCTAAGTGCCTCAGGGTTCCGAAATACATGGAGGTCCGCATGGACTGCGTGCTTAGCGATCGCCTCCATGAGAGCCGGACGACCTTGCCAACGATACGCCAAGAGCCAACGCCAGAAGTCGGCGCGCTCGCGCGACCGCCGGATTGCTCGCCAAGCACAACGGAGGAGCGAAAAATCTAAAAACAGAATCGTGTCCGCCGAACGAAGCCGGATCTCGACAACGTCGTACAGCCCCAGGTCACCATCCATGATCCACTCCTCTTCCGCGACAAGTCTCTCTTGGATCGCTACCCAGTGATCGCGAGGTGTTGCCACAAGACGTGGCTGCCAGAAGACCTTGTCCAGCGGCAGCCTGGTGATCTCGCCCAAGCGCATCGCGAGAGTCGATTTGCCTGAGGCTCCACGACCGATAATAGCCACGCGCTTCATATCTCTAATGTACCGCCATCACCCTTTTAGCTTTGTCGGCAAACCTTACCTTGGGATTAGGTCAGAGTTGGCCGTTAATCGGGAGGCCAAGAATATAAAGATCGTTTTCATATGCCTAAGCGGAGTGAGAAAATCATTCCGCCCGTAAGGCGCGCATTGGATCGGTTCGCGTTGCGCGCCAAGCGGGCAAGAAACACGCTGCAGCCGACGCAAGGGTCATCACCGCAAATGCCGCGGCGAAAGCCAGTGGGTCTCGCGTGGTGAAGTAATGACTGGAACTCACCAAGGCTATAAATTTCTGTCGCGATCCGCCAGAACAAATTTACCGTGCTTTCGATGGGCTGGCGCCAAGAGCCATGCGCAGCCCCAACTCTCGGGTGCTCTGCGAGACGGTGTATGACACACGCCATAAAGGCCGATGCTGGCAAGCAGCAGCGCCAAGCCTCCGAACAGGGCGACCAAAGCTACGGCCACAAGTTCGTGGGAAGTGGAACGCTCAACTTGCTCCTGTAGCGTAATCATTTCGTATACGGCGAGGTTAGGATCGAGCGCGCGCACTTCGCGAATCAGCGCCGTTTGGACGGTTTGCAGAGGTTGTGTCGTTCGAATGTGGATGTCAGGTTCTTTAGAGAAATACTGGCGGAGCGGAACATAGAAAAACGGCCGGGGCGCTTCATCCATGCTGCAGTATTTCGAATCTTTGACGACGCCGACGACTTGCACCCAATTGCCTTTCACTTGCAGACGCTGGCCGATGGGATTCCGCCCGCGCCAATACCGCGCGATCATGGTTTGGTTTACGATGGCGACACGCGCCGCGTTTTCATCGTCCGCGCGAGTGAATTCGCGCCCAGAGATGAGCGGAATACCCAAAGTGGCGAAGTAGTCGGGGCTGACTTCGTTGTATTCGGCGGTGGGCTGTTCGTTGAGTTGCGCCTCGTAGCCGTCGACGGCAATGGGCGTCGAAGAGAATGATCCATAGCCGAGCGGAACAGCGCGGGCGTAAGCAGCCGCTTCGACACCAGGCAGCGCGCGGACACGCTGGATCA
>QHYJ01000271.1:0-5413 GCA_003223255.1 Acidobacteriota bacterium
GATATTCTGCCCGTACGCGCGCAGCGCGATTTTGTCGCTATACCCTGTTTCGACTGTCGGCACGATGCGATATTGCCGACCCCAAGGATCGCGAAGAGCATCCCAGTCGATTCCGTGATCCGCCATCCCTTTGCGGAATTCCTCCTCGGTTTCGGGAAAATGAGCGGAAGTCTTGGCACTTTCGAAGAGCGCGTCGGAAATTCGCTGAGCCATTTCGCCAAAATAGGGCATGTTCTGAACCGACACGACCAAGTCGTCCCAATCGTCGGTGGGATCGTTGGAGCCTGACCGAAAGCGTCTGTCCGGCCCGGCGCTCACGACTTTGATCGTGTAGTTTTCGCGGACGACTTCGAAGAGAAAATGATAGGGCGTGCCCCAGGGATCGATGAAAGTGGAAAGTGAAGTGTGCTCTTGGGCACAGGCTGTTTCGAGTGTGGCCTGATCGCGGATGTAGCTGCCCATGCGGGCGTGATACGAATCAACGATGCCGCGAAGGCGCTGCGCTTCATGCTCGAAAAATGGCCGAGAGAGGCTCAGCGCCGTGTAATCGTCGGAACTGCTGAGAATCTTGTCAGGTCCCTCGCTGCGAAATTCGAGGACTTCGTTCACCCATTCATAGGTCCGTCGAACGTGGTAAGGGCGGCCCCACGGATCCATGAGGTGGGAAGCATCGATTCCCTTTTCCCTAAGGAGGGTTGCATACTCCACGTCATCTGCCGGGAAATGGCCCGTGTCGGCGAAATGCTCTTGCAAAAGTTTGGTAACCGGATCGAGTGCGGAGTGAATCTGCTTTTGAAAAACCTGGTCGAGGTAGCGTGGGTTATCCGAAGATTCCATGCGGAAGGGAGCGCCACCCTGACTGAAGAGCAAAGCTTCCGCCACCAGTTCGAGGTCTTGAGGAACGGCAGCATCCGGCTGGCGATTGAGGAGTTTTCCAACGGAGACTCCTCCGATTGAGTCGCTCTCTTCGTCCAAAGAGCGAAAGCCAAGGCGAGGGTCAAACCGCTCGTACCCGTCGGTGAATAGGCTGGCCTCGGTACGGGCGAGTTCTTCAACCGCTTGATCGTAAACCAACAGACCGAGGACGCCTTCAACGGGATCACCTTCGGGGTCACGCACGCTGAGGTTCACTGTCGCCGCCTCGCCGGGGCGATAAGTCGTCCTGACTGGTTTAACGTCCAGTTGAAGATTGCTCGGCTTTGGAACAACGACGGACGCACTGGCGGTGCGTGAGTACATCGCGTACGGCTCGACTTCGACATTGAGCGGATAGGCCGCAAGCAAGAGTCTGCCTGTGAATTGCTCATTCACGGGAAACGTGACGCGGCCCGAAGTATGGGAGAGCTTGAGTTCCTGGGACGCGAGAATGGCTTGCGTTTCAGTTTGGATGACTTCGACGCCGACGCGGACTTGCGGTACCGAAGATTCGACTTCAGCTTCGATTGGATCGCCCGGTTTCAAAATGGCCTTCACGGGAGTGATTCGCAGAGCTGGTTCTTCCTGCAGCGAATAGGATTCGAGGTGGCGACCGGTGCGCCCATCCGGGCTTTTTGCTTCCAGGGCGACATAGATGCGGTCGGTACGTTTGTTCTCGTCGTTCCTTTGATTTCGAAGCGGCTCGGAGGAACGGACTCGGGCGATGCCGTATCGATTCGTACGTACCTGTGCCGTGGCAAAAGGCTGGGCCGCCGGTTTTGACGATCCAGCGCCGGCGAGATCCTGGGTGTACAGCTTGACGAGGACGTCGACAGTCGCGGGAGTCCCGTCTGCCAGAGAGCTCGAAATGTAAAACACAGGCCGGAGGCCGACCGGCAGTACTCCGCCGGTGTTCAGCACATAAAGGTGAACCGCATCGCGGGAAATGCGTACATCGAAATGGCGCTCCTGGGTCCGCCGGGACGAGGAATCGGTCACGTAAGCCGCGTATCGAAGGTCCTCAAAGCGCTTCCAGTCAGTGTCACGTAAGTCGGCATGGTCCTTGGAAAGGTCCAGGGTTGCGTGAAATTCATTCTTGGCATCTAGTTCGCCTTCCTGCACTTGTCCTTGTTCCGTTTCCCATTTCTGATCGCTGTAGTTCCACTGGCGCGAAGTTTCACGAACAATCCGCACGCGGCCTCGAAGAACAGGCTTGCCAAACATATAGCTGGCACTGACGGTGAGATCAGCATTCTGGCCTTGGAGATAGAAAGGCTTGTCCGTCACGACGTTTACGGTGAAGGTGGGAAGCTCATAGCGGCTTATGCGGACGAATTGGCCTCCTTCCAAATCCCTGCTATCGGCGTCGCCCGCGATATCGGCGGACACGCGGTAATTGCCCAGTTTTTCATCAGCCGAAAACACGACAGTGGCATCGGGACCGTGGACGGCGAAGCGGACGGGCTGCTTGCTCCAGGCGTGGCGCTGGTCATCGAGGACTAACGCACGCATGTGCAGGGTTTGATCAGGCTGGTAGAGAGGCTTGTCCGTAGACAGCAGAATGGCCGCTCGGCGCCAAAAGTGAAGTGTTGAAGTCAGGGAATTATGGAAATAGCCCCTCGTCCCTCGGATTTCGAGATCGACTTCTTGGTCTTCACGCGCACCTGCCAATTCGGGAAGCTGGAACGTCAATTGTGCTTGTCCACGCGCGTTGGTCCTCGCGCGAGCCTTCGTGCCCTTCGGAGTGTCCTGTTCGTCATCACCGATGAAGGCGGTAAGCGAGACTCCTTGCACCGGCTTGTCTGAATCTGGACGCGTGGCCCAGACGCGAGCGACGTAGCTGTGTCCCAGACCGATGGCATCCAGTCCCATGAAGCGAAGCTCAAAAAGGTCTGGGATCAGGGCACAGGGCGAAAGGATTCCAGAAGCTGCCGCCGAGGATGCTGCTTCAAGCCGCACTTCGTAAAAAAGGCGGGAACTCGAAACGTGATCGAGACCAGTGTCAGGAACCCACCGGATCGGCACCTCTGCTCGCGTTGGAGTTGAGCTGAGACGCACAGCAATAGACGCTTCAGCGAGAAGCTTGTCATCCGGCGCCATGACCTTGACCGAGAGTGTCGCGGAGAGAATTTGCGGAGCATTCGCTGAGAGGTCGATGGAAAAGACAGAAGTCTCGTCTTTCAGATCGAGACGCGCGCCGGGCTCGTTCGCGTGGACCGACGGCGCAGCAGCGCGCCCTTCACCGTATCCAAGAAGTGAAGCTGAGGAAGCACACAGACACAGCAAAACCACCCGCAGGATGCCCGTCCGCATCGTCTCCCGCCCTCCGTGGCAGAATGCGCACCAGCACCAATTGTCATATTGGTTGCTCAAATTCCCCGAAGGGTTGTTCCTGCGAGTAATTCATTCAGTAACATTCAGGCGCCTGGGAAGCTCGTCTGGGCCACAATCAAGACAACTATCGCGGGGCACGGCGAATCGCGGCTCGCGATTCGCGGAAAGGAAATCGAACCCCTCCACCATGTTTTCAGCCGCTGCCCTAGTTGAGGGACGGCGCAGGCGACGCAAAGGAATAGTCGAGACCTGTGGAATTGGTGTGCCACCATATGACAAGATTCCGTTGCAGGGAGGGATGAAGTTTGTCGGAGCGATCAGGAACCCTCGCTGACGATCCGTTCGGCGGTCGGCATCCAACCAGTCACGAACGGATGGCGGGACAACCCTGGGATGCGTCGTACCGTGGCGACGAGCCTGCGCCTTGGGATATTGGCCAGCTGCAGTCAGCAGTAGTGCGTTTGGCATCCCAAGGCGGATTCGCCGGAGCAGTGCTCGATGCGGGCTGCGGGACTGGCGAGAACACTCTGCACCTCGCCGCGCTGGGATTGCCGGTTCTGGGCGTGGACGTGGCTGAGACGGCGCTGGCGATGGCCAGAGCGAAGGCCCACGACCGAGCCATCGCGGTTGAGTTCGCTGTGGCGGACGCGTTCCAGTTGGAGCGTTTGGGCGCAAATTCGCGACGGTGCTGGACTGCGGACTGTTCCACACGTTCGACGGCGACGAGCGGCCAGGATACGTGGCGAGTCTAGCGTCGGTGACTGAACACGATGGAACCCTATATGTGTTGTGCTTCAGTGACGAGGGTCCCGAGACTGGCCCGCACCCCGTAAGCCAGAAAGAGCTGAGAGCAGCGTTCAACTCCAGCACCGGGTGGAACGTCGCCGCCATCGCACCGGAGCGGGTTCAGACGAGATTCCACGACGAGCATGGCGCTCCGGGCTGGCTAGCGACAATCAAACGCATCTAAACTGCGGGACTGGTAGACCATGAATGACGACAGCGGCAAAATCTCGGGCGAGATTTGCCGCCAAATGGGGACGTGTGTTTTCCCTTTATACCATTCCGTTACAGCACCTCCTTGAGGACGGGTGGTTTTGCTAGCCGCTGGGGAGGGCGGTGCCCTCCCCAGCAGCAGGCTTTCGGCGCCACCGCACGTCGGCTTCGTCATGGTGGGCGTGAGGGTCTTCGGGTTCATCGGAAGGGACCGACCTTGACTCCGAGACAAGAGAGGTTGGGCGCAAGTTCGCCCCCATTTGACCAGCTAGGGATCACCGTAAGCGTGGAAAGGTAAGGCTTGGATAGCCTCACTTCCAGCAACTCACTCGCTCAGTGCGTTTCTGGAATGCCCCGGACAGTGAGTAGTTCCGAGCCCGGAGCAGAAGCTTGCGACCTTCGGCCGTGCGCGTGAAGACTAGCTGCACGGGACCAACAAGCCTTTTCCAACGTTGTGCAAAGAATTCCGCAAACTCCTTCTTCCGGGCCAGCACATCCGGCACTGCGAAATAGTCCTCACGGAAAATCCGCCAAATCTTCCGGCGCGCAAGTAAGTAGCGTGGGTTGTCGACTGGGCGCAGCATTTCCCTCAAGGCACGAAGGAAGGTCGCCTGTTCCTGTCCAGTGCCTCCGCCGATGCAGCAAAACACGGTCCCATCTTTGTTCCGGTTCGCGTACACACGGAAGTCTCCCGCACGTTGGTCAATGGAACCCTCATATTCGAGAGCATCCAGAACCGCCCGTCCAATCTGACTGATGCTCCGTTCCGGCGTTCCGTGCCGGATCAGCCGCCACAGCGCAAGCAGGCTCCACGGCAAGCTCACAGCGGCGGCAATCCCGAGTATAGTAAGCACAAAGTTCCAAAAATCATGAGTCCATCGAACACGACCCAACGTTCGTCCTAAGAACTCAAGCATCGCAAAGAAGATGTAAACAGATTGAATCAGCAGGGCAGCAATAGTGTTGGCAAGAACGAAGCCTCGCGGCAGTGCTTCGTCGGATGCTTTCAGGCCGTCGGTCATCTGCTTGATGGAGCCAGCATTGAGCGCGTCCTGCCACAACTTGCGAAGCCCGGCGCGGTCTAGCGCACGCTTACGAGTCTTAGTATTGATTTGGTCAAGCTCATCTCGACTGAACGGCGGGTGCCCGAAACCAAGCCGCTCCGTTC
>QHYJ01000271.1:5549-6937 GCA_003223255.1 Acidobacteriota bacterium
CGTTCGTCCTAAGAACTCAAGCATCGCAAAGAAGATGTAAACAGATTGAATCAGCAGGGCAGCAATAGTGTTGGCAAGAACGAAGCCTCGCGGCAGTGCTTCGTCGAGTGCTTTCAGGCCGTCGGTCATCTGCTTGATGGAGCCCGCATTGAGCGCGTCCTGCCACAACTTGCGAAGCCCGCCGCGGTCGAGTGCACGTTTCCGAGTCCGAGCATTGATCTGCTCAAGCTCCTCACGACTGAACGGCGGGTGCCCGAAACCAAGCCGGTCGGTTCCGTTCTCAATGACCTGAGCGGTGGCGCTCACGCCAGCGAATGCGGAGCATCGGCGAACGAGCAGCTCGTAATCATCGCCCGGCCCGAAGATTCCCGGCTCCGCGCAGACCAGATGCCAGATGTTGGCCGTTTTCTGTGGTTGCGCCGAATCCACTCGGATCGCCCGCCCTCGCATTTGGTTCGAGAGCATGAATGAGCCGACAAAACTGGCAAGCACGAGCGTGTTGATACACGGTGCGTCCCACCCCTCTCCCAGCAGAGACTTCGTTCCGATCAACACCGTGATGCCACCCTTGTCGAAGACGGACGTGATCAGGCAAACCGGGCCTCGGTGGTATTCGCCGTGAATCTCGACCTTCGCGAAGGAGGGATCGTGAGACAGTGGCAAGATGGACAAGTCTTGCGGAGCGATTCCCAAGGCCTTTGCAGACTCTCTCACCATCGACTCAGTGCTGGCGGGAACGATGACCAAGGACCCGCTCAAAACCCCGAGGCGAACGCCTCGCAAGGAGGCAGTGCGCAGCGACTCGAACACCGGGACGATCCCGATGTCCTCAAAGATCGGAATTTCGTCTCTCGACTTCGGCAACTCGGCTTTTCGGATAAAGTCCGTCAGAACCACGCAGCGCAGGCTGTCGCCCAGTGCGCCCGATTCGAGCTTCACGATCTCCTCGACGGACTTCAGCTTCGTGACGGATGTTGTCAGGAGCTTCAGGTGATCTGACGGGTTTCGGAGCTTTACCTTCCGCCGCTCAATCGCGCCGATATCCAGCAAGTCGTGCCGAATGAGTTTGAGGATCACCTCGCTTTTCGTGAAACTTTGGGCGTCGCGATACAGGCAATTCGAGAGCAGGATTTCCAGCCATTCAAGCTTCAATTCGGGAATTCGCTTGCGAGACAGGCCAAGGACGTTCATGACGGCTGGCGGAATTTCCTGCCCAACGGCATGCAGGTACACGACCATGCTTGACAGGTATTCGGGGTCATCCAAGATTTCTTCTGTGTGCTGCTCGGGTACAGAAATCCACGGATGAGCGAGGATCGCAACTTTGAACGCCGCGTTCGACTTGAGCCGTGACACAAACCCGTCCACCGCAGCCCGAAAATCCGAGA
>QHYJ01000272.1 GCA_003223255.1 Acidobacteriota bacterium
CGAAAGAAATCGCCGACCTCATCCAGAGCATTCAACGCGAAGCGCGCCAGGCCGTCGAAAACATGGAGCGCAGCACGCGCATCGTCCAGGAAGGGCTGAACCTCGGCAATGAAGTTGGTTCCGCGCTGCACAAAATCTCGAACGTAGTCACCGAAGTCTACAAGTTCTCCCAGGAAATCGGCGCGGCGACCAACGAGCAGTCTGTGGGCTCCGCGCAAATCGCCAAGGCCACCAGCCGCCTCACGGAAATTACGCAGGAAATCAACTCCGCGGTCGAAGAACAGGCCTCTGGTGCGCAAGCCGTTGTTCGAGCCATGGACAAGATGCGTGAACTGGTGCAGCAGTCCGCCTCCAGCGCTACCGAGCTTTCTGCCGCTGCCGAACAGATGTTGAAACTCTCGCGCAATCTGCTTGACGGCATGGACCGTTTTGTTTTGGATCGCGCCGCCCAACAGCGCCTGCGACGTGGAGAAGCAGCGAAGCGTCGTGGCAACGAAGAAGATCGCGACCAGGAACCCGAGTACGCGGAATTGACGCGATCCTAAGGGGCCGGAGACTTCTTGATGGAAAAGGATCTTCAGGTAGTGGGTTTTCGGATCGGCAATGAAACGTATGGAGTCCGCATCGGCTCCGTGCGTGAAATTGTCCGCGTTCCGGAGATTACCGCTGTCCCGAGCGCTCCCGATCTGATCGAGGGTGTCATAAACCTGCGCGGCAAAATCATTCCGGTGATGGACCTGCGCAAGCGTTTTGGCCAAACGGAAATTCAGCCCGACAAAAAGAACCGCATTCTCGTCGTGGAGCTTGAAAACAAGCTTGTCGGACTGATCGTCAACTCCGCTTCCGAAGTGCTCAAAATTCCTCCTTCGGAAATCGAAGCCCCAGGAACCGTTTTTGCCGATGGCGAGTCCGGTTACGTGACCGGAGTCGGCAAACTCAAGGGCCGCCTCGTCATCCTTTTGGATATTTCGAAACTCCTGCAACGTCCCGAATACAGACGCCTCGAGGAGGTCGCGGAACCCGTCGCTACCGTCAGGTAGTTCTCTTTCACTTTCCCTGAAGGTTCCGCCGCATACGCACGCCATGGGAACGATTACCACCGCCCCGATTCAACTCACGGAAGCGGAGCTGAAGCTCCTGCAGACTCTGGTCTATCAGGAGTGCGGCATGTTTTTCGACGAGCGCCGCTCCCATTTCTTGAAGGACCGGCTCCAGCGCCGCCTCAAGGCCTGCGACCTCGACTCGTTTTACTCATACTATCGTTTGTTGACTAGCAGAGAAGGCCGCGCCGAACTGACGCTCCTGTTGGAGAATCTCACCGTCAACGAGACTAGTTTCTTCCGCAACAAGCCGCAGCTTGACTTGCTCCAAAAATCAGTCCTGGAAGGCCTGCTCCACCGCAAGCAAGAACGCCGCGATTACACGCTGCGTGTCTGGAGCGCCGGTTGTTCCTCCGGTCAGGAGCCGTACACCGTCGCCATTTTGATTTGCGATGCCCTTGCTTACTACTACCTGCGCAATCCGCTTCCTTTCGACATGCCCTCGCCGAAGCCGCTGATTCCTCCGCCCTGGAAAGTGGAAATCGTTGCTTCCGATATTAGCTACGCCAGCCTTCGCATCGGACAGGAAGGCCTCTACACCGAGCAGCAGATGGAGCCCGTCGACTACACCTGCCGACTTCGCTACTTTGAAAAGTCCGGCGGAAAATACGCCGTCAAGTCGAAATTGAAGGAATTAATCCAGTTTGACTTTCACAATCTGAAAACCGAATTCCTCCCGCGCCGCAACGACATCATCCTCTGCCGCAACGTCATGATCTACTTCGACGAAGCCGAGCAGAAGCGTTTGATTGAAAAGTTTTGGCACTGCTTGAACCCGGGCGGTTATTTGTTCGTCGGCCATGCCGAAAGCCTCTTTGGCCTGACGCAGAAATTCCGCATGCTGCACGAAAACAACGGCACTGCTTATCAGCGTATCGAGGCGAACACGTGAGCCGTAACTCCGACGATCGCAACAGCGAGCTGCGCGCGCTCTTCTTTGAGAGCGCCGCAGAGTTGTTGCAGTCTCTCAATGAAGCCGGCTTGCAGCTCGAGGCTCGTCCCTCGGATGAGGAAGTGATTCGCCGGGTTCGCCGCGTGGTCCACACGTTGAAGGGTGATTCCGCGGCTTGCGGTCTCCACAAACTCAGCGAACTCGCGCACGAACTCGAAGATGTGCTCACTCCTGAAGTGGCCCGCGTCCATGGCGCGGATCTTCCGGAGGTCGTGCTTACCGCAGCCGACAGTATTGGCGCAATGCTGTCGGCTTATCAGAAAAATGCGAAACCGCCGGCCATGCACAAGCTTCACGCCATGATCCGCCGCTTGCTGGACACGCCGGGATCCACTGCGAGTTCTTCTTCGGAAGCTGCTCAGAAGCCTGCGCACTTTGCCTGGACCGAATACGAGCAGCTTATGATTTCCGAAGCCGTTCACCGCGGCGATGCGGTTTACAACATTGCCCTTCGCATTGACCCGAACAGTCTGATGCGTGCCGCGGCCTTCCAGCTCATTCGCAACGTTCTTCATGGCAGCGGCACGGTCATCGCCCTGCGTCCGGAAGACAACGTTGCGGCAGCTACTGTCGAAGTCGTCGAAGCCGCACTTGCCAGCACGCAATCCCAAGAGAAGCTGTTTCACCGCTGCCGCATTCCTTCGATCGTCTCCGAGGTGCACATCGAACGCGTCACGCCCTCGCAAATGCCGGAGCACGAATTGCTTGGCGACATGCTCGAGGCCCAGGCGGCGAAAGTGGTTGCCGGTAGTCTCGAGCACGCGGAGTCCGACCGAACGTCCAAATCTCCAAAGCCTGGCTCTGCAGCCGTGGCCGTCGCCGAAAGCACCCTTCGCGTCGACGCAACGCGCATCGACGCGGTCATGAATCTCGTCGGCGAACTGATCATCGGCAAGTCCATGCTGCATCGCACGCTCGCCGAATTCGACAAGCAGCATGCGCGGGACCCCGTGCGCGGCAAACTGGCCGACGCCATGGCGTTTCAAGCGCGCATCCTCGACGAACTCCATAAGTGCGTGCTGAAGATTCGCATGGTGCCCGTCGAGCAGCTTTTCCGGCGCTTTCCGCGCATCGTTCGCGATGTCGCCAAGCAGTGCGGCAAAGACGTTGCTCTCGAAGTTTCGGGGCAGAACACCGACCTCGACAAGGGCATTTTGGACGCTCTCGCCGAGCCGCTCATGCATCTCGTTCGCAACGCCGTGGACCACGGCGTGGGCTCTGCCGATGAGCGCCTCGCCGTTGGCAAGCCCGCCCGCGGTACCGTTTATCTCAACGCCTACCACCAAGGCACCCAGGTCGTGATCGAAGTCCGCGACGATGGCCGCGGCATCGACCTCGCTCTGCTTCGCGCACGCGCGGTCGAGAAGGGAATTATCAAAGCGGAAGAGGCGCAGCGCCTGAGCGACCAGGACGCGCTCAACTTGATTTTCGAATCCGGCTTCAGCACTGCCGCGGAAGTCACCGAAGTTTCTGGTCGCGGCATCGGTATGGACGTCGTTCGAACCGTGATGGACCGCTTGAAAGGAACCGTTCACGTCACTTCACAAAAGGGCCGCGGCACCACGTTTCAGCTTCGTGCTCCACTCACGCTCGCCAGTATCCAAACGCTGCTTTTCCGCGTCGGCGGTCGGCTGTTTGCCGTGCCGCTTTCATCCGTCGTGGAAATCACGCGCATTGCCGACCACGAAATTCATAAAGTGGACCAGCGCGAAGTGTTGCGCCTCCGCGACCAAATCCTCACGCTCGTACGCCTGAATCATCTCAGCCGCCTGCGCAGCGTCGATTCGCCAAACGCCAAGAAAAGAAATTTTGTCGTTGTGATCGGCGCATCCGAGAAACGCTTTGGCCTGGTGGTCGACAGCCTCGTCGGCGAAGAAGAGCTGGTCATCAAGGCGCTGCCGGGTGAAATCGTCACGACCGATCTCGTGAGCGGTGCCTCCATCCTCGGCGACGGCACGGTCGTGCTGATTCTCAACGTTCCGGCGATTCTTTCGCGCCTCTCGCGCGCCACGCCGCTGGGAGCGATTGCATGAGCGAACGTATCCGCGTCCTCGTCGTCGACGATTCCGCGCTCATGCGGAAGCTGATCCCGGCCATCCTTGCCCGCGATTCCTCCATCGAAGTCGTGGGCACCGCGATGGACGGCGCTTTCGCGCTCAAAAAAATTCAGGAACTCCAGCCCGACGTCGTCACGCTGGACCTCGAAATGCCGCGCATGGACGGCTTAGAAATGTTGCACCTCATCATGCGCAGTGCGCCCCTGCCCATCATTCTTTTCAGCACGCATTCGAAAGAAGGCGGGTACGCCACGCTGAAAGCTCTCGCGCTCGGCGCCGTGGATTTCCTGCAGAAGCCAAAAGATGCGGCAGCCGGACACCTGGAAGAAATCGCGGATCAACTCATCGCCAAAATCAAAGTTGCCAAGTGGGCCGCAAAGCGCAAACTCCCTCCGGTCACCGTCAAGGAGGAACCCCCTAGCGCAACCAAAGGCACCCGCGCCCCGCTCCCGCCGCGCCGCGTCATCGCGGTGGGAATTTCCACCGGCGGACCCAACGCGCTGCAATACATGCTTTCGCAAATTCCCAGCGATTTTCTTTCCACGATTCTCGTGGTGCAGCACATGCCCGAAGGCTTCACGGAAATGTTCGCCAAGCGCCTCGATGAATGCTGCCCGCTCGAAGTCCACGAAGCGCGCTCCGGCGATCTCCTTCTCGCTGGCCGCGTGCTGATTTGCCCCGGCAATCGCCACATGATGGTTCGCAGAATGCCTCGCGGCGACATGTTGGTTCTCTCCGACGGTCCGCCGGTCAATGGCCATCGTCCCTCTGCGGATGTTCTTTTCCATTCCGTCGCGCAGGAATTTAGCTTGATGGCCGTGGGCGTCTTGATGACCGGCATGGGCGAAGACGGCGCCGAAGGTCTGGGCGCGATTAAAGCCGCCGGCGGCATGACCATCGCGCAGAGCGAAGAATCCTGCGTGGTCAGCGGCATGCCGCGCGCCGCCATTCTGAAAGGTTACGCGAACAAAGTGATTCCGCTGGAAGGACTGGGAACTTTTTTGGCCAATCATTACGGCGTGGAAAGAGATCCTGGTGAAAAAGTTGAAAAAGACGAGAAATCAGAAAAACCGGAAAGGACACCTGTACCGTCCCATCGCTCGTGAAAACGCGCGCGGGGACAAGGAGAAAGCCATGAAACAGTTCGGCGCTCTATTGAGAAAAGACAATCAACCGGTCCGCTACCTCGTGGTGGACGATTCCGTCTTCGCGCGCAAGAACCTCATCAAAATGATTGAGATGTTCGGCGGCGAACTGGCCGGGGAAGCCGGCGACGGCCTGACCGCCATCGCGGAATACAACCGCATCAAGCCGGACATTGTGCTCATGGACATCACCATGCCGCAGATGGAAGGCATCGAATCGGTCGAGCGCATCGTGCGGCAGCACGCTGACGCGCGCATTGTGATGGTGTCGTCCGTGGGATACCAGGAAAATATTCTGGCGGCACTGCAGAAGGGCGCGAAGCATTTCGTGCAAAAGCCGGTGAAGCCGGAAGTGTTGTACGAAATTCTGCGCTACGTCCTCAGCGACGATCCCAACGGCGCGGGTGCGCCGGTAGCGCTGGCCGGGGAGAGCCGCTCATGAGAATGGAACTGATTCAGCCGTTTATCAACGCTGCCGACGCGGTTTTTGCGGAATCGCTGCAAGCCCCGACCAAAATCGTCGACGTCGAGATGGACGAGGACGCTTACCGCCGCAAGGGCGTCGCCGCGCTGATTCTCATCAAGGGCGACATTGAAGGCCGCGTGATCCTCGATCTTTCGCCGGAAGTCGCGGTGAAAGTCGCCAGCGTGCTCGCGGGAACAGAGATGGAAGCCAGCGAGCAGGTTGTGCGCGAAACCGTCTGCGAACTCGCGAACATGGTCATCGGCAACTCCGTGACGCTGCTCAACGACCAGGGTTTTCATTTCAAAGTGTTTCCGCCCGAAGTGCACATGAATGAGGCGGGCCTGGCGGGCAGCGCGGATACCGAAGCGCTGGTCATTTGCATCGAGACGCCTTGCGGCGAAATTTTCCTGAACATCGCCATGCGCTATTTGCACCGCCGCGCCGAACGCTCCGCCGTCCCCGCCCTCGATTAATTTGTAGCGGCGACTTTACCTCGCCATCTTCCCGCGCCGTGGCGTGCTGTCGGCCTATTCCTTCCGAATTGCTCGTTGTCCGTGTGCTTAGGAACTGGGTTCACCTCTTCTTGTTGTCCATGTCCTGGTCCTGGTCCTGGGCAAGCAGAAATGCCTCCACTTCTTTTCTTCCTTCATGTCTTGCCCAGCCGGCTGGCGTAGCGCGCCAGTGCGTATCCTTTAAGTCCAGCCTTGCGCCACGTTCGACGAGCAGCCGTACAACTTCGAGGTGGCCCGCGGCAGCGGCTTGGTGCAAAGGCGTGGAATGAGAATGGCACCCGACCGGATTGTATCGGTTGGGATCTTCGCCTGCATCGAGCAACGAGCGGACGATTTCCACCTCGCCAAACTGTGCCGCCAAGGCAAGTGCCAAGTGGCGATCGCGCGCAGTAGCACCTGGCAACAGCCGCCGGACGTCGTCCATGTCTCCTAAACCTGCCGCAACGGGGAGATCTACGTTCGCGCCACGCCGAATTAAATCCTTCACCGCCTCTCTTCCGCCTTGCAAGGCGGCATGCAGGGCACTGCTAGGATCGGCTCCGTAATCGCAAAGGAGGTCGATTAGTGCATGTTGCATGTTGCATTCGCGCACCACTCTGCCTGTCACGACCAGCGTAAGCATCTCGTTAATTGCGGACAGTTCCGCACCGGCATCGAGAATGACCTTGGCTAGCTCAGCGATATTGGGCGGAAGCTTGCCATGGCGAATCGGATTTTCCGCTGCGAATTCCAGCAAGGTTGGATTGCGAAAGTAATTTCCACCCTCGAAAACGACCCTCCGAACTACAAGTTCGGGATATTGCTTCAGGTGAAGGCGCAATCCCGCTACGTCGCCGGCATCCAGAAGCTCCACACCGCGGCGAAAGATCGCGTCTTTAATTCGCTCGTGGTGAGGCAAATTGAGCTGGTCGGAAAGGGTGGGCTTCTCAATGTGCTGTTTCAGTCTTGTCCAACTCGGGAATCCCGACTCTCGCGCAATGGCAAGTTGCGCATCACTAAGCCGAAGAGGAGCGCCGAAGATTTCAGCATCGGTTGCATCGGTGAAGGCTGGATGAAATTCGCGAATCCGCTGGGCCGCTCCTAAATCGTTCGCGGCAATATCCCTGAGCAAATCTTTTGCCTGGTACTTGAGGTGATCCAGGCTGGGCTTTGGCGGAAGAGGTCGTACTGGCATGGCGAACTTCCTTTCCTACGCCCGAGGTCCGCATTGCCGGGCAGAAAGTAAGTTCGTCGACTAGGATGGTTGCGAATCAGGTGGACTTCTGTCCTTTCCGCGGACCGGATGCGCCCTTTTGCGCCTCAGCGATCTTAGCACGAGCGCGGGAGGGGTATTACCTGGAGCCGACTCTGGATTGGTCGGCAGCTCGCAAACAGTCCCGAAAAAGCGTCCTTTCAATCGTTGCCATTGCCTGTACGATTGGTCTATGCTGCCACTCAATCGTGCAGGGCACACCCACATTTCCCTGTCTTACCGGGTTCTTGTGTGCTGCTGCCGCCTTCTGCCCGTTGGCCGCGGCGCAAAAGGGGGATCCGGCAAAGCCGGCAGTGGTGCAGCCGGGCGCACCGGGCAAGCCGAGCAAGGCGCTGCCGCCCTCTACGAAAGCTACGCTGCCGCCGCTGTCCCAGGCGGACGTCGAGTTCATGCAAGGCATGATTCTGCATCATGCCCAGGCGGTTGAGATGACCGCGCTGATTGCGTCACACACGGAAAACCAGGAGCTCCAGAAGCTCGGGGCGCGCATCAGCCGCTCGCAGTCGGACGAGATTAAGTTTATGAAGCGCTGGCTGGAGGCGCGGGGGGAACCAGTTTCCATAGGGACCTCTTCCCCGGCGACAGGGACAATGCCGGGCATGGATATGCCGGGTATGTCGCACGGGTCAATCCATCTTATGCCCGGTATGCTTAGGCCGGAACAGATGGAAGCGCTGCGTAAGGCAAGGGACGGCGAGTTTGACCGCTTGTTTCTCACGGGGATGATTCAGCACCACGGTGGCGCGCTGACCATGGTGAAGGATTTGTTCGACACCGCGGGCTCGGGGCAGGATGCGGCACTGTTTAACTTCGCGACCGATGTGGACACGGGGCAACGGGCCGAGGTACGCATCATGCAAGGAATGCTAGACAAGAAGGATTAGAGGGAGAAGCAATGAAGCGAGTAGCTGATGTTGTTTATTGCGTCCTGGCGGCCGCACTATTCCTGTGTTTTGGTGTGAGCCGAGTGAACGCGCAGGCACAAACCCCGGCGACACCTCCTCCGGCTCAGGCAGCGGGGCAGCAAGCCGCGGACAAAGACAAAGGCAGAGAGGCGGACAAGGAGAAAGAAGATGCGGACGAAGGGAATCCCTTTGCTCTGGAGCCGGCTCCGGCGCTGCCGCCGGGGATGATGGGTTCAGATGCAAACGATCCGCGGGCCAAGTTGGCGCCCGGGTTATATGACGCGGGCGAGGCGTCGATGGGCCTCAAGCATCTGGTACTGTTCAAGAAGCCCGATACATTTCAACTGGGTGCCTCTGACCCTGACGATCCACGAGTGCAGAAAACGATTGGCCTGCTCGGCATTGGCGAGATTTCGGCAAAGATTCCCAAGGAGATGCATCTGGCGATCGCGCAGCTGGCCTTTGCGAACTCGGATCTGGCGTTCCAGGGCAACCACTTGTTCCAGGGAAATTTTTATGGCATGAATATCTTTGACATCTCGGATCCGGCGAACGCCAAGCTGGTGACTTCCATGGTGTGCCCGGGCGGGCAGGGGGATGTGTCGGTGTACAAAAATCTGATGTTCATGTCGGTGGAGATGCCGAATGGACGCTTGGATTGCGGCGTACAAGGATTTTCTCCGGAGCCTCCGCCACCCGCGGGCGAAGACAAAGACAAGGAGAAGAAAAAAGAGCGTATTCCGGCCGCGCAGAAAGAGCGTTTCCGCGGCGTGAGAATCTTCGATATTTCCGACATCCGGAATCCGAAGCAGGTGGCGGCAGTGCAGACCTGCCGCGGTTCGCACACCCACACGCTCGTGCTCGATCCGAACGCCAAAGACAACGTTTACATCTACGTGTCGGGCACATCCTTTGTACGACAGCCGGAAGAGCTGGCAGGATGCTCCGGTGAAAAACCGGACAAGGATCCGAATACGGCGCTGTTTCGCATTGAAGTGATTCAGGTTCCGCTGGCTGCGCCGCAGAACGCGAAAGTAGTGTCCAGTCCTCGGCTGTTTATGGACCCGCGCACGGGCGCGTTGAACGCTTTGACTAACGGCGGCACGCACGGCAAAAAGGGCGCGGAAAAGCCGAGAGAGACCGACCAGTGCCACGACATCACGGTGTACTCGGCGATTGGCTTGGCGGCGGGCGCGTGCTCCGGAAATGGAATCATCCTTGACATTAAAGACCCGGTGCATCCGAAGCGCTTGGATGCGGTCAACGATCCCAACTATTCCTATTGGCATTCGGCTTCGTTCTCGAACGATGGAAGCAAAGTCGTATTTACGGACGAGTGGGGCGGCGGCCTGGGCGCGCGCTGCCGCGCGAACGACCCGAACAAGTGGGGCGCGGATGCGATCTTCCGTTTGAAGGACGACAAGCTGAGTTTCGCGGACTATTACAAGATGCCGGCGGCGCAACCCGACACGTCGAACTGTGTGGCGCATAACGGCTCGCTGATTCCCGTTCCCGGCCGCGACATCGAAGTGCAGGCCTGGTATCAAGGCGGCGTCTCGGTGATGGACTTTACCGATCCGGAGCACCCTTTCGAGATTGCCTACTTCGACCGCGGGCCGATTGATCCCCAAATGCTCGTGCTCGGCGGCGACTGGTCAGCCTATTGGTATAACGGCTACATCTATGCTTCCGAAATTGCGCGCGGCCTGGACGTCTTTGAGCTAACGCCGACCAAATTTCTGACTCAGAACGAAATCGACGCGGCCAAAACAGTTCACGTCGCAGAGCTGAATGTGCAGAACCAGCAGAAGATCGAATGGCCTGCGCAGTTCGTCGTAGCGAAGGCGTACGTGGATCAGTTGGAACGGTCGCAGGCCTTGCCCGCAGAACGCATCGCGGCTCTACGGAACGCAATCCAGAGCGCAGAGAGTTCGCACCCGAGCAAGAGGAAAGTGGCGAAGTTGAAGGGTCTGGCGCCCTCCTTGGAAAAAGAGGCCGCCACCACGAAAAACCCAGCAAACTCCACGCGGCTGCATGCTTTGGAAGAGATCCTGAAGCATCCGCCAGCGTAAGTGGAATTGCAAACTCGGTAGCGCCGAACCCGCCCACTTGCGGTATGCTTGCGATTGCAACCCTGTGGCGGGGGTTTACTACAATGAGTGCCGAAGTGAGCCGTCGTGATTTTTTGTACGGGGTGGAGGCTGTGGCGTTAGCTTCGCTCTCAAACCGCGCTTATGCGCACGTTGCTGCGGACGATTTGGCCGGCGATGAAGAATATTGGAAAAAAATTCGCAGCGCGTACGCCCGCGATCCGAAGCTCATCAACCTTAACAACGGCGGCGTGGCTCCTGCGCCAACCAGCGTCCTGGACGCCGAGATCGAAGCGATCCGCTACAGCAACCAGCTCCCGGCCTACCGCATGTGGCACGATTTGGAACCGGGAATCGAGGACGTGCGCAAAAAACTTGCGAGCATGTGGACCGCCGATCCCGAATGCATTGCCATCACCCGCAATGCCAGCGAATCGCTGCAGATTGCGCAGTTTGGCCTGGACCTGCTGCCCGGGGACGAAGTGTTGACGACCAGCCAGGACTATCCGCGCATGATCACTACTTGGCAGCAGCGCGAGCGACGCGAAAAAATTGTGCTCAAGCAACTGAACTTCGCCGTACCCGTGCGTAACCCGGCCGATTTGGTGCGCTTGTTTGATCAGGGGATCACCCCGCGCACGCGCGTCATTCACGTCTCGCATGTGGTGTTCATGACCGGACAGATTTTCCCCATCAAGGAAATTTGCGCGCTGGCGCGAGAGCGAGGGATCACCAGTATCGTGGATGGCGCGCACGCGTTTGCGCACGTGCCCTTCCAGCTTTCCGATGTGGATTGCGATTTCTACGGCTCAAGCCTTCACAAGTGGCTCTCGGCGCCGATCGGCACCGGCATGCTGTACGTGCGCAAGGACCGCATCGAAAAACACTGGGCGCTGATGGCCGCGCCGGAATCGATGGACAAAAATATCCGCAAGTTCGAGGAAATCGGCACGCACCCCGCCGCCATGCACAACGCCACGCTGCAAGCGCTGGAGTTCCACGCGCAGATCGGTGCGGAACGAAAATTCGCGCGCCTGCGCTACTTGAAGAATCGCTGGGCCGAGCGCTTGAGCAAAGTTCCCGGCGCGAAAGTCTTAGTCGAGCTGGGACCGAACCAGTCCGGAGCTTTTGCTACCATTCACTTCGATACCATCGATCCAGGAAAGCTGGGCGACGCCCTGCTGAGTAAGTACAACATTTTCGTTACGCCCATTACTGGTCCGGGCTTCAACGGCATCCGCGTCAGCTCCAACGTGTACACGTCGTCGGACGAGATCGACCAATTCTGCGCCGCGGTAGAAGCCGTCGTCTCCCGCGCCTGAGGACTTCACTCGCAGAAGTACGCTGGCTACTCATTTGTGTTTCCCCGCCGCCGTTCATGAGGAATGTAAGACCGTGGCGGTGCCGCCGGGCCAATGCAATGTGGTGCCGGGAACTTCCGCTTCTTTGTGGACATAACCCATGCCGATGATGCGCGGGGGATCCCATATGCGCGCAGCGCGCGTAACGGAGCCCACTTCTTTGCCGTCAGCACTCTTCAGGACAGCGCCCGCTTCGGGAACTGCGTCGCCGGAGAAGAGCAGCGAAACGCGGCGGCGGTTCACGTGGCCGCGCGAACGCACGCGCTCCACAATTTCCTGACCGGTGTAGCAGCCTTTGGTATAGCTGATGTGGCTATTTTCCAAGCCGGCTTCGTGCGGAATCTGCTTTTCGCCGAAGTCGTAGCTGAACCACGGCGCTCCTTGCGCCAGGCGCTGGCCGCTCATCGCGGTGTAGCCTGCGGGGCCGCCGCCGTGTTTGCGTGTTGCTTCCCGCAGGATCTGCCAGAGCGCAGGCAAATGCGCGCGCTCGACAACGAATTCAGCTCCCGCTACTCCGCCCGGGGAACGCTTCACCACGCGGCAGGGAATGGAGTTGACCGCGCCGTCGACGGAGACAAGCTCGCCCTGCGACGTGATATCCACTCCCGAAAGTTCGCGCCCCAGCGCGGCGGCTTTTGGTCCTTCGAGCGCGAGCGCGCCCCAACGCGCGGTCTCGTCGGTCAGCGTGACGTCGTCCATGATGATGTATTTGTCCATCCACTGAATGAGTTGGTCGCGAATCATGGCGTAGGACGCACAAAGATGATGATCGGGAAGCGCGTACGTTTCGAGTTCCGCGAGGATGTGTCCTTGCGGATTGAGAAGCAGTGAAATCGTGCCTTGTCCTGCGGCCAGGTCTTTGATGTTGTTCGTCAGAATTGCGTTGAGGTAGCGAACGCGATCCGGCCCGGTGAATTTCAAATGAGCGCGGTAATTTTTGTCCACCAGCGCCACGGTTTGATTGGCAGAGCGATACTCTCCGGCTGGATCGCCAAAATCGTCGGGGAGGGTGCAGCCGAACCAGACGCCCATTTTTGCGCCGGCACGGGCGTGCAACGCGGCCAGCGGCGTCTCGAGCGGTTTCTCGGTCGAAGGTGCTTTGAAGGTTGCGGGCGTTTCCATCTGGCTTGTCCTGTTCCTCTCCCAGTCTACCAAAACAGAGCTTGCGTCCTAGCAACCGCGCCAAAAGGCTTCCGAAGGCAATGCTATAATCACTCCATGGTGCGAGATGACTTGCGAGGCTTGCCCGCGCTGAATGCCGCCCAAGAGAATTTGATTCACATCACCATTCCGGTGGGCATGCTACAGTGCAATTGCTCGATCATCGGCGACCCGCTGACGCGCGAAGCACTGGTCGTGGACCCGGGCGACGAGGTTACGCGCATTTTGGATTTGCTTGGTCGGCGCCGGCTCACGGTGAAAGCCATCGTGAGCACGCACGCCCACATTGATCACGTCGGGGGATTGAGCAAGCTCCACCAATATACGGGCGCGCCCGTGCTGATGCACCGCGACGATTTGCCGCTGTATCAGGCGATGGATGCGCAGGCATCGTTTCTTGGAGTGCTCCCGCCCGATTTGATAGAAGTCCATCAATTGTTAAAGGAAGGCGACGTGCTGCGCTGGGGATCGCTTGAGGCACAGGTGATTCATACGCCCGGGCACACCCCCGGGAGCGTGTCCCTGTACCTTCCGCACGATGCGGGCAAAATTTCTTTGACGGACAAGGATGCCCAAGGGGATGCAAAGGATGGTTCGCGAAATAGGGCGCAAGAAACGGCGCAAATCCAAGTGTCCCCCAACGGTCCTATGGAAAAGGCGGAGATTCGCGTACCGCAACTGCTGGCGGGGGACACCCTGTTCGCCGGAAGCATCGGCCGCACCGATTTGTGGGGCGGGTCGATGGAGGAAATCATGGATTCGCTCCGCAGCAAATTGATGCAACTGCCAGATGAAACGATCGTCCATCCGGGACACGGGCCAACGACGACAATTGGGCGGGAGCGCGAGACGAATCCATTTTTGCAGCCAGAGTAAAAAAAGACGAAGAAAAGGCGTAAAGAGGCAAGGAAGCAAGGAGATAGTGAATTCTGAAAAGCAGATCCCTCACACGCTTGCCTTCCTGGGCGGTTTGGGATGGCAGTCTTTGAAGCGGAAGGTGGTTTAGTAAGCGAGGGTCGTTGCTATATTCCGGGTGTTTCTTTCGCTTTGCGCAATTCTTCCATCACCGACTGCACCAATTCCTTTGCGTGAACCAATTCCTGATGAATCATCCGCAAATCCATTGCCGGTACGGCGGGATTGCGCTGACTGGTGCAGTACACGCCATGTTGTCCGGCAAGCACCAGGGCGTTGGTGATGCGGTCGAGCGAGACTGCCAGACGGCCTCGCTCGCGGCCAAACATTTGTTCGTAGTGCTCCAACTCTTCTTTGAGTTCCTGAAATGCGGACATGGTTTCTTTCCGTTGAAGAAAATCTCTGCAGTCCAATGGGTCCTGGGTTAAAAAAAGACCGCAGGCGTCGAATTGCCGCAGGGCTGGCGCCCGCCTGCCGGATGGGGCAAGAACTCGCGCTGCGCCGCAGCCCGTGCCGAAACGCCGGGTTCATACCACGCCCGGATGCCAACAAAAACCGGAGTGGCGCTTCGGACACAAGCTCTTCCGCTCAACTTTACCCCATCCTTCCTGCGGAACATAATTCGTGAGCCGCCAGAGCCAGCCCCAATTGCATGTGTGAGGTCGAATGGAAGTGCAAACGGAGATGCTGGACTTCCCAACAAGCCCTGGGGAAACGGTATGGAGCAGCCCGACGATGCGACGTTCTGACTTGGTGCAACACAAGGAGAAGGAAAAAGGCACGGTCTCCCGGACTTCCCAGATTGTTTTTGGGGAGCGGCAGCACCTGCTTCGCGTTCTAGATTCGTTGGAAGGCACAGACCTGCCGATCGCTCGCCGGCAGCAAGAGCGGCGCATTCTAGAAGAGCTGATTCATGCACGCACGCGAGAGTTGAATCAAATCAACGTGGCATGGGACGAAAAGATCGGGCTGGTGCTGAGCTCGGACGCCAAGCCGGAAATGCTGGAAAAATTGGCGAAGCAGGCTCCGCCGGAAGATTTCTATCTGCTGCGGCTGATCAGCGAGCATCCGCGCGCGAATGCCAAAACACTGAGCAAATTGGCGAAGCATCCTTATGGAGCGATTCGCGAAAATGTTGCGAGGCACCCGAACGCGGACGCGAATACGCTCGCGTGGCTAAGCCGCGACCGCAGTCAGCCCCTGTGGTACCTGGTGGCCTTTAACCCCAACACGCCGCTGCCATTGCAGCGGCGCTTGCGCGACCGCCTAAAACGCCTGGGCGAAAGCCAAGCTTCGAAGTAAGAGAATCCGGCTGTCCGATGGACCGCTACGCGCAGAATGCAACTGCGTCTCCCCGCAAATTCTGAGGGAAAATTTCCCTCTTCAGATAGAATGGCGCGCTTGGGCTTCACGCAAAGAAGCCGCTGTTAGGAGTGTGATTGGGACCGCTGCAAGACATCTTTGAGACTTGGGCGCGCTTCTTGTACGAGGAGAACGCGACGCTGGCATTTTTGCGACGCTGGCGGTGGCTGATTCTTGCGGTGAGCGCGGTGGTGCTGCTTCCCTGTTTCTGGCACCCGCGCATCGAGGCCGGTGACCTGGGAAGCCATGTGTACAACGCGTGGTTGGCGCAACTGATCGAGGAGGGGCAAGCGCCCGGACTCTACATCGCGCCTCAGTGGAACAATATTTTGTTTGATGTGACGCTGCTGTGGCTCGCGAAAGGCGTGGGCTTCGCGGCCGCGCAGAAAATTGCCGTGTCCCTCTGCGTGCTGTCGTTCTTCTGGGGAGTTTTCGCACTGATTAGCGCGGTTACCGGGAGGCCTCCATGGTTTCTCACACCGTGCATGGCCATGCTGGCGTACGGGTATTCGTTCAGCATGGGCTTCATGAATTTCTATTGGTCGCTGGGTCTGGCTTGCTTCGCCCTGGCCGTCACGTGGCGCGCACGAAAAGTGGACTGGATGGGCGGCGGAATTTTCGCGATGCTGACTTTCGCAGCGCACCCGATTGGTTTTTTGTGGCTCGCGGGCACAGTTGCGTACGTCAAAATCAAAACGAAATTGCCGGGGTGGTGGAAGCTGGCACCGCCCTTGGGAGCCGCGGCTGGAATTTGTGCGGTCTTTTGGCACACATCCCATCGACCTGAGCTTTCGGCGGATTGGAACCGCGCCGCGTTCTATCTTTACAGCGGTGCTGATCAACTAGCGCTGTACGGCAAGCGCTATATCGGGCTGGCGGTGGCGGCGTTTTGTTTCGGTCTCTTCTGTGTTGTCGTGGACTTTGTTACCGGGACGCGCAACCGCGATTCCTGGAGACGATTCGAAGTGTCGTTCGAACTGTATGTCGTGACTTTTTGCGGGACGACGCTGCTGCCGGAAAATCTGCGCCCTTTGCTTTATGCGGGCTGGATTGGTCTGCTGGGTTCGCGGCTCACCACCGTCTCCGCGATTCTTGGTCTTTGCCTTTTAGCGTTGCTCAAGACGCGACGATGGCATCTCGCGGGCTTTGGCGCATGCACGCTGGTCTTCTTTGTATTTCTCTATCAGGACACGGGATGGTTGAATCGGCTGGAAGCCAGCGCGGAAAAACTAACGAGCGGTTTGGCTCCCGGGACGCGCGTGGTGGTCACCATTGATGCGCCTGCGGGCTCGCGGATCCAGTTTATCCACCATTCTGTCGAGCGCGCGTGCATTGGGCGTTGCTTTAGCTACGCGAACTATGAGCCGTCCACGGGCGAATTTCGCATACGGGTGCGGGAAGGAAGCCCGGTGGTCACCTCCTCGACGGACACTGCGGAAGACATGGCCTCGGGTGAGTATGAGGTGGACGAAACGGATCTTCCGCTGAAACAGATTTATCAGTGCGATGCGAGCGACCTTACCAAGCTGTGCATCCGCGACCTGGCTGCGGGTGATGATTTGAACGTGGAGATTGGCCGTAAACCCGGGAAGCGTTGAGCGAGAGCGCACGTTTGCCAAAAAAAGCTGATCCCTGGCTCGGCCTGCCTGCTGCAGGCAGGCTTGGGAGGACAGCAAAGCAGCAAAGAGCTTTCTGGGCAAATTCAAGACCATTGACGACTCCCCACGCCTCAAGGCTGGGGATTCCTCGGAGTTACTATGCGACATTGCCACATACCTCCGACGATGTTTCCTGCTTCACGGGCACACGCCTAAACTCGCGTTTAGGTCCTACTGTGCCTCCACAGGCTAATACCGAGCGTCCCTCGGCTAAGATTCTCAAACCTTCGACGAAAATGTTTACGACGGCATTCTCGTCCCGCTGATGTTCCGTATGGCAACTCGAACACGTCCAACGGTCTTGGAGTTTGAGGTCTACCTTTTTTTGGTGACAAATGCAGCACAACTTTGATGACGGGAAGAACCTATCTACTTTGACGAGCGTTCTTCCATGCCACTTGCCCTTGTATTCCAACATGCCAACGAACTCACCGAAGCCCGCATCCGAAATGGCTCTGGCTAAGCGGCGATTCTTAAGTAGGTTCGTGGTGCGGAGCGTCTCAACAAGAATCACTTGGTTTTTGTGAATCAGTTGAGTGCGCAATTTCTGAAGAAAATTTCCCAGAGGGTCGCAGCACTGAAGAGGAGCTCATTCTCGGAATTCTCGATGA
>QHYJ01000274.1:0-37654 GCA_003223255.1 Acidobacteriota bacterium
ACATCGAGTCGGGTCAGATGTGACAAACAGATGTACGTGGTCTGGCATCACTTCCATAGTCTCGATGAGCACGCCGTACTGCTGTGCCGTGGCATACAGAACGTGCTTGAGCCGTTGTTCCACTTCACCGAAAAGAACTTTGCGGCGATACTTCGGGCAGAACACGATGTGGTACGACAGGTTGAAGACGGCTCCGGCGTTCTTGACGTAACGACTGTCTTTTGGAGGCTTAAGTCCTATGTTATAAGCCTGCCATGCTCCTATCTATTTTTCAAGTACTTGTACGCCCTCAACGCCCTCACCTGCCGCCTAAAGTCGGCAGTCCGACGGGCGGTCACTTATCGCGGAGAATCCACCCACCAGCACCTCATGCGCGCCCCGCCTGGAAGTTCAGCAAAACACCTGATTGTGGCGACATCTGAATCACCATACCCTTGCACGCCGTGTGGCCGTTGGGGCTTCGTCATTTTGAGGGTCAAAGACTCCAGAGCAGCGAGCAAAGCCCGCATGGGGGCCTGAACCATAGCAGGGCCGACTGGAATCCCGCCTTCCAGGTTGCAGTTCTATGAAAATTGGGGACAAGGGGGGATCTCATGAGGCGATTCGGGGGTCGCGGGTTGCAGCGCTTTCAGCGAGTAAGCTTGTGGGTGTTGGCCCTGGGTATTGCAGCGCTGGCAGCGCAGGCGCAACAAGTAGCTTTCTCTCCCGCCCTGAATGTCTCAAATGATGCAGGTAACTCGCAGGTCCCCCAGATTGCCGTAGATGGCCGTGGGAATATCAATGTCGTCTGGCGGGACAACAGCCCCGGCAATTCTTCTGTTTTCTTCAGCCGATCTTCTGACGGTGGCGCAACATTTTCTGCTCCGGTCAACCTTTCGAACAACCCGGGAGGGTCGGCGCTTTTCCCGCAAATTGCCGTGGATTCCAGCGGCAACATCTATGTTGTTTGGTTCGACAGCAACTCGGGGAGCCCGAGCATTTTCTTTCGCCGGTCGACGGACGATGGAACCACATTTTCTCCGTCGTTCAGTGGGCCCGCGGTGCGATGGCCCATCTTTCTGGGCGTCGATCGGTCGAGCGGGATCTACCTTCTATGGGCCGCAAACGATAGCTCGGGCGTTCCGCAGGTTGTCTTCAGCCGCTCCAACGATGGGGGCGCAACGTTTTCCAACCTGACCATTTCGAACTCCGCGACTGGAGTGAACACGTCTTCTGTTGGGAGCAGCACGCCCGGCTATCTTGCACTGGATTCTAACGGAAACATAAACGTGGTGTGGACCGAGAGCGCATCGCCGCAAGGTCCCAATCTTATTCTGTTCAGCCGGTCCACGGATAATGGGGCGAGTTTTTCTGTGCCCGCACGGGTGACCGGTTCGGCGGGAACCCTGTTTGGCGTAAATGCGCTTGACGTAGATGGCTCCGGAAACATTCATGTGCTGTGGACCGCCTCCAATGCCGGCGTTGAGAACACCTTTCTCAGCCGGTCGAGCGACGGAGGGACGACGTTTGCGGCAGAGAATTTTCAAAGCGGCCCCAGTGACTCCTTTCCATTTGGCGCAATGGCTGTGGATTCGCAGGGAGGCATCGACGTCGTTTGGAATTCCGGTGGACAAAATCCGGTTCTCCATTTTGCGCGCTCCGCGGATGAAGGGGCAACTTTTACGACGCAGACCCTCGAGGGAGACAACTTCGCCAACCCCGGTCCTGCCTCCGTTGTCACGGATGCAGGCGGCGACATCGACATTGTGTGGACCCAAGGGGGCGGGCCTGGCGTCCCGGGCGGCGTGATTTTCACCAGGTCTACAGATTCGGGCAAAACCTTTTCACCTCATCAGCAAATCGCCGGCATGGGAGCACAGAATCTGACCGCAGCTGTGGACTCCGCTGGCAACATTTATACCGTCTGGTCGCAAGTCGTCAGTACTGGCAATGGCGATATTTTTTTCGACCGCGGTGCAGCGCCCGCACCGCCTGTTATTTCCTTGGCCTCACTTAGTTTAAGCTCGCCGAGCCTGACCGGAGGGAACTCCGCGACAAGCTCCGTGACCCTGAGTGGCGCAGCATCGGTGGGCGGAACCACGATCTCGCTAGCAAGCAGCAATCCCGCCGTAGCGAGCGTGCCGCCCTCTGTGACCGTTCCCGCAGGAGGAACCAGCGCGTCGTTCAACGTGGTCACCACAGCGGTTTCTACTCCCGCTTCAATCACGATTTCGGCTTCCTTTAACGGCGTGACACAGACGGCGACGTTGACAGTCCTACCTCCTATTCTTGGCCGTGTTGGCGCTGAACCCCTCCAGTGCGACCGGGGGCAGCTCCTCCACGGGCACCATTGCCCTGAGCGGGCCAGCCCCGAGCGAAGGGGTGGTCGTGGCGCTTTCGAGCAGCAACCCCGCGGTTGCAAGGGTACCAGCAAATGTGACGGTGCCAGCCGGATCTACCAATGCGAGGTTCACCATGGACACCCGCGCGGTCCCATGTCTGCTGAACCAGGTAACGATCTCAGCTGCGTTTAGCGGCGTTAGGTTGACCACTCTAAAGGGGTTAGATTGCACAAGAATGGTGCAAAGCCGGGCGCCTCTCCGGCACCGTCCCTCGTTCCAATAAAGCCCGGGCCGGCCCTGAGGTTTCGCCTAAAACCAAAAAGCGGCAGCACGGCTGCCGCGGCCTATACGTTTACCCAAACGATATGATCGTCGATTTGTGGGATGGCTGCTAGTTGGATTGCGCGGCGAGCCAGATTTTTCGTCCCAAGACTTGAAGCACATCCAGGCGCAAGGCACGAAATATCGGCTTGGAATTATTGCGCCACACGAAGAAGAGAGTGAGTGCGTATACAAAGCTGCCGGCCAGAGCAACGGCGAGGAGATCCGGCCAACTGTCCACCCGGAACAGGATTTGCAAGGCAAGGAACGTGGCGGCTGTGGGGAGAGACAAGAGGCACGGCTTTACACAACCGTGAAGCAAATAGCGACGCAGGGGCAGATTCAAAATCTTGCACAAGTGGCGTGGGACAAGGAACAGGCTAGTGAGAAGCAAGGTGGCGGCCATGACGCTGGCTAGCCCGGGAAGACCAGCAATTCTTAGTGCCGCTGCACCGAACGCGGTAATCGAAATTCCCTCTCCTAGGCGGTACCAGAACAGCTGCTTGTGCCTTTCGATGCCGAAAAGCATGGATTGAACGCAGCACTGCGTGGCGGCGACGCCGACGCCGAGGGTGAGAAAAGCCAGGAGACGGTACGCAATGGTGTATTGCGGGCCGACCCAAAGAGTGAGCAGTTCGCGGCCAAAGATAAAAAGGAACGCGGCGAAAGGGGCAAGTACGAGGAATGCGCTCTGGACGCTCATCTGAATGAGTTCGCGAAGCTTGGCAAAGTCGTTGCGCGCTTCCAGCTGGCTGGAGAGGGGATTCATGATTTCAGTCATGGTGCCAATGCCGTCGGTTGGGAAGGAGAGAATCTTCATGGGCAGGGCGAAGACGGTCACGGCGATAGGGGAAAGGATGCGGGCGATCAAGATGGGGTAAACATAAGTGCGCATCCTCTCGGCGATGCCCACGCCCACACTGATGGAGCCGTAGCGAAACATATTTCGCAACACCGCCATGCGAATCCACTTGGGGTGAAGGGTAAAGCCCGGATGTGCGCGGAGAGCGAGAGGCACCTGGATGCAGTAGGCGAGCAGTTGAGAAAGAATGGTGGTGGCGCCTACGGCGAACAGGCCGCCACCCGCGTGCAAGACGTAAATGATTGCGGCAACGCGAAGGGCCAGGCAGGTGACAGTGGTGAGATAGACCTGGTCGAAACGGCCGGCAGCTTCCAAAGAACTGACGAAGACCAGCAGCGGCAGAGTGAGGCCCTGGACGAGGCCGGCAAGGAGGAAAAGAGATCGAAACGGCCCGAGGACGTCACGGTGAATGGAGAAGAAGTGGGAAATAGGATTGACCGAAAGATGGGTGGCGAGAACGATCAAGAAGCAGGCAGCGAGGTAATAGTAGAAGGCTGAGGCAACCACCTCGTTGACGCGGTCCGGTTCGTTGAGTTCCTTGTGGCGTGAGACATAGCGAATGATGGCGGAGCGGACGCCGGCATCCAAGATGCCGTAGTAGCCCACAAGATTCGTGGTGAGGATCCAGACGCCAAAGGCTTCATCACCTAGGCGGTGAAGGACGTAGGGTGTCAGGAAGATCCCGACCGAAGCATTGGCGATGACCGCAACCCAACTCGTCGTGACTGCTCTCAGAATGAGAGAGAGGCGCATGAATCCTCAGACCTGGTGTTGTGAGCGGGCTTGGGTTGAAGCAGAAAAATTAGAAACAGAGAACAGATCGTGCAACGCGAATGAATGAGACGGAAATTTATTTTGAAGAGGCGCCCTCACTGGCGCCCACGCCGGCGGCGATTTGCATGTTTCCGTGTAATTGGCTGCCGCGCTCCGCAGAGCGGCGGGCAACCAGAATGTCCTCGAGGAATAGGAACTCGATGCCCGTATAGAGAAAAGTCTCGAGGGCTTCGCGCGGGGTGTTGACGATGGGCTGGCCTTTGACGTTGAAACTGGTGTTCAAAAGCATTTCGCGTCCGGTGGTTTTCCCCACGGCCTCCAAGAGAGCATGGAATTCCCGATTGTCCGAAGCGGAGACGGTTTGAACGCGCGCGGAACCATCGACGTGAGTGATGGCCGGCAGGCGGCGGCGATGCTCTTGGCGGACATTTACGGTGGTAATCATGTAGGGAAATTCGGCGCGCGCGGGCACGTCAAACCATTTATCCACTTCGCGCAGCGTAACGGCGGGCGCGAATGGGCGAAAAGCTTCGCGCATTTTCACCATGGCATTGATGCGATCGCGCATTTCAGGGTGGCCGGGGTCGGCCAAGATACTGCGATGGCCCAAGGCACGTGGCCCGAACTCCATGCGGCCGCGGTACCAACCGACGACGCACCCGTTAGCGATCAGCCGGGCGGCTTCCGCGCATGTGTCCGAGAGGCTTTCAAAAGAATGGATGTCGATGCGGCTGTCGAACTCTTTGAGGGCTTCTTCGATCCGGGAGTGGGAGTAAGCCGGGCCGTAGAAAGGCACGGGAAAGCGGGTGTTACGAACGCCGCCGTTCTGAGCGGCCCTGTAGGCGGCTGCTCCCAGAGCCGAGCCGTCGTCACCCGCGGCTGGTTGTACAAAGATGTCGTCAAAGACGCCAGACTGCAACAGTCTTCCGTTGGCGGTGCAATTGAGAGCGACGCCGCCGGCGAGGGCAAGGCGGCGCAAGCCAGTACACTTTCCAAAGTGCTTGCAGATGTGCAGCATGACGCGGTCGAGGCACTCCTGGAGAGCGGCCGCGACGTCGCGGTGCTCGTCAGTGATTTCGTCATGCGGATATCGCGGCTTGACTAAGTGTTCGGTCAGGAATCTCCGCGTGGCGAGGTAGTTTTCGCGTTCGTCGCGAGTGCGGTTCAAGCGAAGGAGCGGGATGCGGATAGTGCCATCTTCGCGCAGTTCGACGGCTTGCTCGAACAAGGAGCGGAAGCGCGCGGGGTTGCCGTAGGGCGCAAGGCCCATGATTTTGTACTCATCAGCGTTGAAGTCGAATCCGAGATGCAAGGTGACCACGGAATAAAAAATACCGATGGAATCGCGGGCGGAGATTTCCTGCAGTTTTTCTAGTTTGCCGTTGCGGCCGTGATAAAGCGAAGCGCTTTGAACTTCACCCATGCCGTCGGTGACCAGGACAAGGCACTCTTCCCATCCAGAGCAAAAATAGGCGCTAGCCGCATGTGCCAGGTGATGATCGACGTGGCGGACGCGGTCAGCAGGGTAAGCGTCCAAGTAGCGAATGACTTGTGTGAGAACAGCGTCACGGGAGTAGACATTCTTGTAGAGCGCGGCGGTGGTTGGATCGAGAGAGTAGACGGCGCGATGCGGGGCGTAGTCGAAAGCGTGCACGATCTCGTCCACATCGTCGAGTGCGATGCCTGCTTCTTTAAGACAGTAGGAAATGGCGCCGATGGGAAAATCGCCCGTGTGTTTTTCCCGGCTGAAGCGCTCCTCGGCGGCAGCAGCGACCAGTTCGCCGTCAATGAACAAGGCAGCCGCGGAGTCGTGCCCTTGCGAGATGCGATATTCGCGATCTTCCAGGTTGGGCCAATGAGCTTTTTTGAAAGGTATGGACCCCTCGAAACCGCTAATTCCAAGAATGACCATCGATGCAATCTCCAAATGGCAGGGATTGACGTTCAGCAACGCTGCGTCTTTAGGATGCTTGGGCGGATCAATTCTGTGGACCTGTCGCTTCCTGATGTTTTTATTTATGCGGCAACGGCCGCTAGCCGCCTTGCAGGCGCATCCACCATTCGCCTTCCAATCGCGTAAGGAACGCATCACCCTGTTGAACGGCTTCGCGCAGATCTGCTCGCTTGGAATGCAGGAGCATGCGGGGGCCAGTGAAGCTAAACAGGCAACGTTCTTCAGAAAAAGCGGTGGTGAATTCGGGATCCATGCGTCCGGAGACTGCCGATGATCCCGACCGCCAGGCATGAAAAAAGAGTTGATCGAGAACGCGACGAATAGAATTTTTAGTGGCTACGATCTGCAAAACCTGGCTGATACCCTCTGGATTAACGTAATACATGTACCAGCCTTCGATTTGCCCGCAATCATTGCGAACTAATGAGTTGCGCAGCTTGCCGTGATGTTTCTTCTGGCTCGCCTGTTCCAGAAGCCAGCGCAAGGAGCGTTCGTCGTAATCCGGGCACAAGGACTTTGTTGCGGCGAATTTTGGCAATTGCTCGAGCAGGATTTCCCGGGTGAAATTCTCCTCGGGAGGCTGCTCCGTCTGATGGAATGGGCTGCTGCGTTGCCGCGCCGCGAAAAAATCTATGATGGCGGACACTGGGCCGACCGCGAATTGCAAGGGGGAAAAGAGTCTGCGTTCTTTCCAGCGCTCGAGAAAATACTGCGAGGGCCGCAAGAGGCGTGTCCAGTGGACGCTATAAGGAAAAGCCGTCATCCCGCCCAGGCCTTCCCAGATTCTGCGGCTTGCTTCGTTGGCTCCGTCGGTGAAAGACAGATCTTGGGGACCCGCAAAGAAGGCGCTCTGGAGCTCGACAGCCGCCAGACGATTTCTGACGGAAGGATCTACCATGAACTGGCTGGAGACGGCCGTGCGAATCGGCCGGCCGTTCATGCGCATTCGCCTCGGTATCACGCCATAGAAACCGCAAATCTTTCCGGCATCTTCACGATAAACGAGCGAAGGAAGATCCTCGTCGCACCAAGGATTCTCAAAGAAAAGGTTGCGGAAATGGGTCTGAAGCTCCGCCGCAGAAAAGGAATTTTCGGGAAATACCTTCCGGTGCAAATCCACGACTTGGGGAATATCGTCGGGCGTAAACGGGCGGATTCTTTTTGGATGAGCATAGGTATTTTGCGCGCAGCCCGCCTTGGATAGCGCTGCTGCATTCTTGGAAGTACTGCAAATCGGCGGGATGAACCCCGAAGCTAAAGGCCTTGACGCGCTCCCGCTCACTTGGTTGATAAGCTTGCGCAAGGTTAGTCTCCAGCGTCCCGGATCAGGCTATGGATTGGGAATGGCGGCTCTTAGTGGCCATTCCGCAGGGCCAGATGGCATAAACTCTTCACAACAGTGAATTCTTCCGGGGCAACGTCGATCAAATCGAGTTTCTCTTGCGTGTGATTTTCGATGAAAAGAATAAGGTCGACAAAGGCGAACGAGTCCAAGAGGCCGCTTTCGAGCAAATTCGTGCTCTCGGAGATCTCCGTGTGGCTTCTGCCCTTGAGCCCATTCTCTTTGACCCAACCGACCACCAAATCGATGAGTTCTTTTTCTGCGACGGATTTCATGTTTGAAGCCCTGCGAGCAGGCTTGAGAGTTTTGCACGATCGATTTTCTGATTCAGGTTCAAGGGCAACTGGTCGATCAAATAGATCTTTTTTGGGACCATGTAATCGGGCAAGACATTGCCGCAGCTTGTCAAAACGCGATCCGGATCGAACGACTTAACGCCGGAGACGAACGCGACGACACCGTCGGCACTGCCATCATGAACCGGCCAGGGAACCGAAACCACCTGCTCGGTTCCGCAGGCGTGACGCAATACCGCCTCAATCTCCTGCAACTCCACGCGGTAGCCCCGGATTTTGACCTGTTGATCGATCCGACCCAGATAACAGAGATTGCCGCCCGCGACTTGCTTTACCAAATCACCAGTCCGGTACCAAACCCGTTCGCCTCCAGTGGGTAGACGCACGAACTGCTTCTGAGTTTTCGCGGGATCGCTCCAGTAACCGGAGGCGACTTGTGATCCGGAGAGACAGAGTTCGCCAACTTCTCCGATCGGGACGCTCTCTCTTTCTGCGCCTGTTACGCGGAAATGTTGCCCTTGGAAAACGCAGCCGATCGGGACGATACCGTTCACGCACTCCGCTGGAGATCTCTCAGTATTCCAGCGGTAGTGGGCGATGGCGATGGTGGCTTCCGTCGGGCCGTAGAGGTTTTCGACGATGGAGTTTGGAGCGGCTTCCTGCCAGGAATGGGCATAGGCCGCCGGAAGAGGTTCGCCACAAAATAAACTGCAACGCAGCGAGGGAAAGCAGCCGGGAGAGAGCAGCCGCAGTTTGGCCAGCAGGCCCGCTATGGAAGGGACAGAAAACCACATCGTAAGCTGGTGATCGCGGATGAATTTGGCCGGTGCCATGACGGACTTCTCGGGAACGCAATACAAAGAAGCGCCGCGTTCCCAGCTGACGAACATGTCGTGTGCGCTCAGGTCGAAAGTGAGGTCAAATTGCTGAGAGAAGCGGTCGTGTTCATTCACGTTGTAGCGTTGGCAGATGTAGTCAACATACGACCGCACATTTCCCTGGCTGATGGGGACGCCCTTGGGCATGCCCGTGCTTCCGGACGTGAACAAAAGATAAGCAGGCGAAGCGGGAGTGGAGGTTTTTTCAGAAGAGAAGTCTTCTCCGCTGGGTAATTGCTCGGCAAAAAGGAATCGATGACGCCGATTCTTCGATTGCAGATCCTCTGACGCGGCAACTTCCGGCAGAATGACTGTCAAAGAGCGATCGGCTGTTTGGAGTAGCGCGGACAACTGAGGAAGAGACTCTTTGCCGACAATGAGAGTGTCGCACCCGGAAAGAGCAAGCATGCGACAGGTGCGTTCGAGGGGAAATCTCGGATTCAGCGGCACGTATCCCTTGCCGGCCGCAAGAGAGCCCAGGATTCCAATGTAGGCCGTGTGGCTCCGGTGGGCCCAAACAGCAGCGAGCGGGTAGGGCTTCTGCTCATTTTGTTGAATTGCCCAGGCGATTTGGCGGACCCTTCGATGCAGGCTCGAATAGGTCAGAGACTCACCGTCAACAACAAGAGCCGTTCGGTCAGGGAAGCACTCAGCCGATTCGAGGAATCCGCTGATAAGGTTTCGGGATGAATTTTGTGCTGTCATCGATGTTGTTCGGGCACGCGCCGGTTACATTGCGGCATCGGAGAATCGACTGCGTGGGCAGGTTCAAGCGAATAAGCCGATTTGTTCCAGCGCTCGTTCGAACGCGGCGCCAGCGTGCTGTAACTCTTCTTCCTCGGGCGGTATGTCCAGAATGAACGTGCGATAACCCAAACAGAGGTAGCGGGATAATTCATGGGCGACTGAGTCATAGCCTCCCACCAAGTAAGGGCAGAAAGTCTTGTATTGCTCAAAGGGCCTGAGCCAGTAAGTGCTCCGCATGGCTCGCGTTTTGTTTGCCGTCTCCGAGAGTTGCTTGTGCCATAGGGAATCGGAAACTCTCATCGCCAATTGGTGAGTGAGTTCGCCTTTGCGGTCTTCAGGGAATCGTTCCTCGGCGACCTCCCAAGCTTCATCTTCGTTTTCACGCGCAAGGATTCCCACACGAATCCCTGATTTTAGAATATTGCTTGCAGGTTCAGCCTCGCACTCGCTTGGCGGGCGGGGATACTTTACGGCGGTCGCGCCGAGTTTTTTTGCCGCATCGAGGCCGGCCTCCGACGATCCCGAGACAAATGTCTCAGGGAAAAGCTCGGGAGGGAGGGGAGGAGTCATTCGCAGTTGATCGATGTTGTAAAACTCGCCGTGAAAGGTGACGGGCGCCGAGGTAGACAAGAGCTGATTGATAATGGTCGCGTATTCAATCAGGCGTGTATATCGCTTGTCATGGGGCGTTGGGTCATTTAACGCAACCAAATCGTTCTTGAAGCCGCCGGCGACCATGTTCAAATAGAGCCGCCGATGATAAAGGAAACCGAAAGAAGCCACCATTTTTGCCACCGAATAGGGGTGCATGTAGACGGGCTGAATAGCGACGAGTGGACTTAATTTCTGAGTGCTCTCGACGATAATCTGAGACACGAGCCAAGGGTCCAAGAGCGAGTTATCTGTATAAACCAAAATTCCCGTGCAACCGCAGCGCTCGCTCCAGCGAGCTACTTTCCGGACGTGGCGGGCATACGATTGTTTGTCGAAACCAAGGGATTGCGGGCAGGTGGAGAAAAGCTCAACGGGCCTCTCCGTATTAATGCGAGCAACGAGGTTAGCGCGGGACACGGGCCTGCGAGTTTCCGATGGAAGCGCCGATCTCAAGCTTTCCTTGCTCGAAAGCATACCCTTGCCTCCTTTGAGCACTGTCTGAGTGTTTAAGAGCTTGGGTCACCTGGGGATGCAGGTGCTCTTTCGCGGCATCTACGAAGTCAAATACAGATTGCAATTCCAACTCAAGCTCCCACTGGCTGCTATAGAATTTCTTTCGATGCAGATGACTCTGAAGTTCGCCGGCTTTGGGGAAAGACTCTCCACCGAAGGAAGAAACGAAATGCCGGTACGTGGATGCCGCCATGTCCATTGCTTCCGAGGACATGTTTTTAGGTTTTCCAAAGGGGAAGGCGAAAAACTCCACCGGCTTTTTGAGTTGAGCTTCCAGATCATCCCGCGAACCAACAATCTCCGGCCTCAATTTTTCCGGATCAACAAAACCGCAATCGAAGTGCGTACGAGTGTGACTACCAAATTCCGCTCCACGGGCGTTCCAATATTGAATTTGATCCCACGTCAACGGAAGAAAGCCAGTCGTGCCGGTCACCAGGTCATGGTCAAATTCCCGGTGAGTTTCTACTGGGGCAGTGGTAATAAACAAAGTAGGTGAAATTCCCGCTTCATGAGCCACCGCGCGAAGGTTTAAGAAATTATCCCCGTAGCCGTCGTCGAAGGTGAGCACGACGGTTGGGACGCGTACTTGACCGGAACGCAAGAGTTCGACCGCCTCGGAAAGACTCGCAATCCGGTAATGCTTCCGCAGAAAAAGGACTTGCCGCCAAAAGATTTCCGTAGGCACGCCCATTCGGTGCGGGCGGTCCGAGACCAAGTGATGGGCAAGGATAAGCACTGGATATCGACCGCTCATGCGGCGACGCCAATTGCGCCCTATGACACTTGGGGAAAAAAGCAGCAACGTATCAAGACACAGTTTCCAGGTAGACCGACAACGCTTTCTCTTGGGTTCCGTCTGAGAGGTGTGGCGCTCAATGCCTTTCCACTGTGTAACGGAGGGTGTGAGAATTTTATTGGCCCATTGTAATACCGCGGCTGATGCACTTGCCGGGTCGCCACACAGCAGACTCACACTTGTTTGCAACAGCAAATCATCCGCAATCAAATCGCTTTTCAAAGTAAACCCCAGGAGGCCGTCGAGAGGCTGCCAAGGGAGAACCAGAGAAAAAATTTTGCAGGGTATTCCTGTGCCGGCCGCCAAGTGTTCGATACTAAGCAAAGTGCCCCTGGTGCCGCTCCCCCGCTCGCTGCTAAGGCGGTAGTTGCAAGTGCGCACGCATCCGCTTGATGCATTGGCCCATAATTCTGGCATTGCAGAAAAGTCTCCCAGCAAAATGGCAAGATCGACATCTCCGTGGCAGATGCGGGTGGCGGCGCCTGCTTCTTCCCCTTCGCCGGTGACGGCAAGGGGCCATCCCGTTTTAGAGCACTCTCGAATCAGGCTTTCGACCGCGAATCGCGAATTGTTCAATGGGGCGGGGCAGCCACGTACAAGCCAGAGGAGGCGATCAGCAATCTTGTCGAACGCTGAAGCAATGAGGAGTCGCACTTTACATCCAAACCCAGGAACATCCGGAATTTTCCGCGTTATGCCCGCAGCAATCAGCTGCTGGACCCAAGGAATTGAGCGTGTCGACCGCTGGACGATGCCACAAATTTCAGTACCAGGAACTTCTCTGAGGATTCTGTTTGCGAAATTCCAGGTGCGCGAGGGCCGAACGTTGGACACCATTAATATGCGAAAGGTCTTCATGACGGGCAAAAGGCTTGTGGTCGATACAAAATGCTATGCGGCAAAAGCAATGCGAGTTTAAGAGTCAGAAATTCTAGTAAGCATTTTTGTTGCGGTATTTTGGAAAAAGCGTAAGGAAAATGATTCTCAAATCGAAAGTAAAACTCCAGTTTTGCAGGTAGAACAAGTCGTGTTCCACGCGCTTTCGGATGGATGTGTCGCCGCGCCAGCCATTGACCTGGGCCCAACCGGTGATGCCTACCTTTAGGCGGTGGCGATTGTTGTACCTGGCCACCTCTTGCAGGAATTTTTCAACAAAGCGAACGAGCTCCGGACGTGGACCCACAATGCTCATATCACCTTTCAATACGTTGAAAAACTGGGGCAGCTCGTCGAGACTCATCTTTCGAAGAAGAATTCCCAAACGAGTTCGGCGCGGATCGTTTGGCGTCGTGTGCCGCCGGTCGCTCTCGCGGGAATCGGCGACTCTCATAGTTCGGAACTTGTACATGCGAAAGACCTTTCCGTTCAGTCCCACACGGTCTTGAACAAACAGGGCCGGGCCGGGGGATGTCAGGCGCACGGCTAGGGCGATTGCCGCCATCAGAGGAGCCGTCAGCAGGATGGCGAAGGTGGAAAATACTATGTCGAACGCGCGCTTCAACAGGGAATACGCAATGGAATCCGTGGGAGTCGCGGTGAGATCGAAAATCTGCAGACGCCCAAACTGGAATAATCTCTCACGAACCAGCGTGTGATCACCCAAATCAACGATGGCGCGGACCGGCAGACAAAACCGCTCGAGCATTTTCATAAAGTACGGGATGTCGGAAAAGCGTGTGGGTGGGAGGGCGAGAATGACTTCATCGATGTCTTCATTCCGGCTAATTCGTTCTGTTACCTGCTGCAAGGGATAGACCGGCGCGTCATCCACGGCAACAGCCTGTTCCGGAAGACTTACATAGCCTATGACCCGGCAGAAAGAAAGTGGTCCGCGGATTAATCGGCGCGTTGCTCGCCGAGCAAAGCGATCCGACCCAACAACGAGAATGCGGTTCGGTTTCCTGAGCCCGGAATGACTGTGGGCCAGGAGCCGGAACACGGCGCGCACCGTCAGCGTCATTAGAAACAAAGAGACGCCGCTGAACGCAAAAAACATGCGCGACAGGTTCATGTAGCGATGAAAGAAGAAGAGTAGTCCGATGTCCAAAGAATAAGTAAGGACGCAGGCTGGGAAAGCAGCTCGAATTCCCGTGCGTTCCTGAAATAGTGTCTGGACGGCCGCAATTCCAAAATGCTCGGCAATGATGGCCCAGAGGAAAGTCGTAAGCAAAACCAGGTCGAAGTAAAGGTAAGGGTTGATCCCGGAAATGACATCAGCATGACCGGTTAAGATGCGCGCATATCCGGCAACGGAAAAAGAGAGGAAGGGCAAGGAGTAGATCACGATGCGGAGGTAGAAATGATAAAAGTTGACAAACCTTCTCATGGCTAGTGCGTTGGCGTCAGCGCGTTCTCAAAAATCGAAGTAGAGTTGCTCTGGTTTGAGGAAAGCCAGGCTGACCTCTGCCGTTTAGGTGCTCTGAAAGGCCCGTTGTTCGCCGCCGGAATCATTGGTGGCAGCATGACACGTTGCGGTATTCGCAGGAACTGCCCTCTTGCTGTCTCTGTCGCTCAATGGCAACTCGGAAGGTCGGCGGGGCGTGGAACTCCACGTGAGTTTCTGTTCACCGCTCACATATCGGAGTAATCCCAGGAGCATCGCTAAATTCATGGAGCAGAAATGCAAAGGCAGGGAGAAGAGGGGAACGCGTGTTCCCAACTTCTTAAACAAATAACCGGCGCCGGCGCCCAAATAGAAGGCGCTCTGGGCGGCAAGCAGGATCGCATAGGCGCGGTGTCCAGCCAGCAGCAGGCTGCAGCCAAATCCAATAATCAGCAGAAACGGAGCGAGCCAGCGAAGCACTCTGTGAGAAAAGAAGCAGAATGCCAACATGCCTTTCAGGGGGTTGAGGCATTCCAGGTTTGCAAAAAGCGTTTGGTAATTGCCGGCGCCAATTCTGACTCTTCGAGCAAATTGAGTCGACAGCGTTGGGGCAATTTCCTCGACTGCCACGGCTTCAGGATCATAAATGACGCGATAGCCCTTCAAGCGAATTTCCAGTGCAATCTGGAAATCTTCGATGATGGTTTGCTTGTGGGGCCGGAAAAGCGACCGGCGGACGGCTAATACACTGCCGTTGCCCCCCATCGTACAGTCCAAACGGTTTTCCAAGAGCTTTAGAGCGGACTCGTAGCGCCAGTAGAGAGTTTCGGCGGCCGGGTCGCATCCCTCAGAGGTCACGCGCCTCTCCTCACCGCTGACAGCACCCACGCGCGGTTCCGCAAAGTGGCGAACCAAGTTGCGAATACAATGAGGTTCGAGTCTCGTGTTGGCGTCGGTAATCACCAGGATCTCAGCAGAGGTTTGTTGCGCGAGGGCTCTCAGCACGGCTAATTTTCCTCGGCGTTCTTTGAAATGCGTTACACGAAACGGGCCAAACGTTATCTGTCTCAAAAGATCGGCCGTCGAGTCCGAAGGTGCATCCAGTCCGATGAGGAACTCCAGTCGATCGCTTGGATAGTCGGCTTCGAGCGTGTTCTTGACTTTTGCCTGGATTACGGCTTCTTCATTATGGGCGGACATCAGAACCGCGACTCGCGGCACGTATTGTGCTGGTGGCGTACAACGGCGGCCGCCCCGGTGAAACAGGAACTGCAAATCAGACTTGGCCTGAGATAGCACCGAAAGCATGAAGAGAACTAACGGGTAGCCAACATAGTTGTAAGCCACCAGGCCGATACAAATCCAAAAGAGCAATTCGGAGTTGGACATGGCCATATTTATGCGCCCCAATTCATCTCAGCGGCTCGTAACTGCGGAGGCAAAGGCTGTGGCACGGCGTCGGAAGATGCCTCTATCTGCCGGGCAATGTACTGAACACCGACAGCGATTGCGACGGGATAGTAGAGAAAATATTCATAACCAATGTGCGCAAACAATGCTCCAAAAACGAAGGACAGCAAACTGACGAAAGTTGCGCGGGCCATGACGTTGAGCTCAAAGCTTTCCCTGTCGCTGACCGTTGTCCTACCCAATGCTTTCAGGCTGCGGACGGCCGTCCAGAGAAGGGCAACGAAGAGCACGAGGGCTGGAATTCCCGCTTCGGAAGAAATTTCGGCAAATGTGTTATGAGCGCCTAACCAAGCCTCCGGTTTGGCAAGCTCTGTGCCGCTGGCAACCTCGAAGTTTCCAAGCCCCAAGCCAAAAAGGGGATTCTGTCGGGTGTATTGAATCGCCCGCTTCAAGGCGCCCAAGCGATCTTCTTCGGACCTCATCGCGGACAGGGCGACTTCGCTCTGCGAACCTTCAGAACCTGACCACACAGTTGCCATCCTCTGCCAAAAAACGCCAGGCGCCAGGCTAATGGCTGCAAGGACAATGAGCACGAGGCCGACGCCGATAAATTTTCCGCGAGAGGTGCCTCGCAAGACCACCAGGCACGTTAAGATGATGGACAGGAGCACGTTCAGCGTGCCGCTGCGTGATGCGGTGAGCACTAGCATCCACATCAGAAATAGAACCGAAGAAATGAGCAAGCCCGTCCTGAGCAATGACGGCTGAGTCGCGTAAATAGCCGCGATGTAGGGAATGGTCAAAGCGGCAGCAAGACCCAGGAAATTCCACCCAAGAATCCCTAAATTGACTCCCAGTAGACGTTGATCTAGCCATATGACGTGGGACGATTGCATCACCGAGTAGGCGCAAACGAAAAGTTCACTCAGAATAATGGCCCAGAGAATCTTGCGAATACGCTCGAGCGACACCAGAGTTTGTGTCAGCAGGAAGAATACAATGAGCGTCTTGAACCACACTTCTGTCAGAACCTGAAAGCTTCCTCCTCTCCAGTAAGCAAAGGGCACACCGGCGATAAACCAGCATGTGAGAAGAAGCACGATTCGCAGTTCCTTCGTCCAGACAAAAGGAGCGTTTCCTGACAAATACGCTACCAGGTAGGTTAATCCCGCGCATAGGCCGAGAGCAAAAGTTAGATGGAATTGGGCGATGGCAGGAACAACGTCTTCGGGCCTTGCGTAAATAGCGACGGTAAAGAGCAGGACAAAAAGGAAGCTCAGACTCGCTCGGCGGCTTCCTGGTCGAGAGAGGCTTGGCTCTGCCATTGTCTCGTAGCCCGTGTATAAAGCGGATTCATTCACGACGTCACCAGCGCAGTTTGACGAGCTGCTGTGTCAGCGAGCTCCAAGCTCTCGCCCGACGTCACGCGGTTGAGCAGTTCTTCGACTTTATCCACCACGGCTTCCCAGTCATATTTGCCGCTAACCTCTTTGCGTGCCGCATCTTCCATGGCCTTCCGGATTGCTGCGTTTTTAAGAAGTCCGACAACCGCTTCCGCAAAATGTTGGGGACGCTCCGCAACGCGAATCTGTTTGTTGTTCTCAAATGGCAGTCCTTCTGCTCCGATGGGTGTGGAAACCACCGCCTTTGCCATAGCCATGGCTTCCGGAATCTTGACGCGCGTCCCACCGCCGACTCGCAAAGGAACTACCACTACTTCCGCCTGCGAAAGATACGGGCGAACATCGGGAACCCATCCCATGATTTCGACGGAAGGGCACTTGGCGGCAATCGCTAGCAACCGAGGAGAGGGATTTCGCCCGACAACAACGAAACTTGCATTGGACACTGACTGCTGAATGAGGGGATAGATGCTTTCTAAAAACCACACGATTCCATCCTCGTTGGGGTCCCAGTCCATGGAGCCTACGAAAACCAACCTTCCCGGCTGGCAAGGATTTCCAAGCGGGTAAAAGAAATCCGTGTCTACCCCTGTGGGGAGTGTGGAAACGTGATTGGCTCCTAATTCCTGCTGAATCATCTGCCGGTCTTCCTCAGACACTGTAAGAACGTGATCAAACAAACGGCAGACGCGAGCTTCCAAGGGTCGCGTTTTTCTCCATTCCGTGTTAAACACCATCTTGCGCAGAGGGTGCTTTGCGACCCGCCATTTTCGTTTCCGCAACTGGAACTCGACATTGTGCTCAAAAACGACCTTGGGTTTAAAAGAGCACTTCAGAAGCGGGACTGCGGTTTGCAGGAAATCGCAGAAGAGAAGGTCAAAAGGCTCTCTTGCCAGTAGGTTTTCGACGGTGGAACGGAAATTCGGTAAGCAGCATTTCGCGAGAAAGTAAGGCAAAGCGCTGAATTGATTGGTGACAAGCTCCCCGTAGAAACGAAGCGAGTACTTTTTCGTTTCCTGCCAGGATACTGGAGTATAGCTCTGGAATAGATTTCGCATTTCACAAATGTGCGCGGCATCGGCGACGGGATCCGCAAAAGAAACAGCATGAATCGTGGCGCGCTTTGCCAGGCGCGAAAAGATATTCAAGGAACGCACTTTCCCGCCCGTGTCGGCCGGGAAAAGTGGCTGTCGCAGAGTCAGCAATATCTTCATCTTTGTACGCTGTCTTTATGCGCTGTCACAACCTTAAGAAAGCAGAGGCGTTTCGGAGAGCGCGGCCACGTCTGATTTGTAAAAAGCGGGTTGCGCGTCGGTCGACGGGGCCAGTGCAACTCCACTGTCACGGTCAAGGAAGATTCGGCACCACAACTCAAAATTCAGGAGCCGCCAGCAAGCTTCGGTGGCGGATGAACTGCCTTGCCGATGCGCGTTCAACAGAGGTTGAACGTAGCTTGACTCGATGAGCCCTCGTTCCGCCATGCGCCCGTCCGTAAGAATCGCCTTGAGTTGTTCAAAAAGCTGATTCCTTAGCCACGGGCGAATCGGGGTGGGGAAGCCCTTCTTATTGCGTTGCAAGACTTCAGGCGGCAGTTGACGGGCCATGGCCTCGCGCAGCAGGTACTTGCCGGAAGAAAAACGCAGCTTATATCGAGCGGGAAGGCTTGCCGCAAACTCCACCAGCTTGTGATCCAGGAAGGGAACGCGGCTTTCGATGGACGCGGCCATGCTCATCTGGTCTTGTTTCATGAGCAGTTCGAGGAGATAAGTTTTTATGTCCATATACAGCAGCTGATTCAGGGCGTTCCCATTCAGCCCGTCTGTAGGGAAGTACTGCATGGAATTCGCGTAGGCATTGATGTCGCGAAGCTCGTTGTTAAGCGCGCGTGTGAAAAGTCGCGGCTGCTCGTGCTGAGGAAACGCGGCATAGAAGTTATCGAAATAGATTTGTTCAAAATTATCTGGATGATAGAGGAAAGAATGACGCAACTTGCGCGTCGCCCAATCCGGACCAAGCCTCGAGGAAAGCGCTTTACGTACCGCCTGCTGGAGAAATCGCGGAACAACCTTTCTGTAAAGGGGGGCTCCGCGCAGGTTCCATAGTGCGACGCGGTACTTCAAATAACCTGCGAAAAGCTCATCTCCTCCTTCGCCCGTCAGCACGACCTTTACTTTTTCGCCCGCCAGGCGCGATACAAAAAATAGAGCGACACTGGAGGGCCAGACGAGCGGCTCATCCTCGTGCCAAATCAACTGCGGCAAACTGCTCAAGAAATCACCGGGACCGAGGATTACTTCGTTATATTCGGCGCCGATATGTTTCGCGACGGTGCGGGCATAAGGCAATTCGCTGTATTGATTCTCGGCGTACCCCACGGAAAAAGCTTGAATCGGCTCTTTCGTGAGAGAGGCCATCACCGCGGCGATGGAGCTCGAATCAAGCCCTCCGCTCAGAAAAACACCTAGCGGAACATCGCCCATGAGATGGCCGCGGACCGTTTCTGTAAAAAGTTCGCGGAACTGCGAGACGTAGTCCGCTTCGCTGAACGATTCTTGCGGCAACGAGTTATCCAAGTCCCAGTAGCGAGTGATCTGTGGCTGGACATTCTGCGTGGCAAGGTCGAGGCAAAGATGATGCCCTGGCAGAAGCTTGTACACATTCTTGTAGAGAGTTTCGTGTGCCGAGAGATAACCAAACGTGAAGAACTCGGGAAGGGCACTCCGATTGAGCCGCGCTTTGAAGTCCCGCAATTCGAAGAGCGCCTTGATTTCCGAGACAAAGGCGAATCGATCGCCTGCAATTGCATAGTAGAAGGGTTTGATCCCTAAGCGGTCTCTGGCGCAGAAGAGCCGGTTGTATCGCGCATCCCAGATTGCAAAGGCAAACATGCCGCGGAGGTGGTGAACGCAATCTTCGCCATATTCCTCATAGCGGTGACCACGTTTTTCCAAATCATGACGAAGGTCGGCGTGATTATAGATCTCGCCGTTAAACACAATCCAAACGTTCCGCTCTTCGTTGCACATCGGCTGATGGCCACCGAGTATATCCACAATGCTCAGCCTTCGGAACGCGAGCGCCACGGAACCGGAAGAGAACGTTCCTTGCTCGTCAGGCCCGCGATGGCGCAGCACGCGCGACATGGCTTCCAGCTCCTCTGCGGGGGGCCTGTGCCCCCGCATATCGAGAATTCCGCAGATTCCACACATAGTCCGTTTTCGAGGCTAGATCTGTTTTGTACTTACTCTAGCGATGTTTGTTTCTACTGAAGCGGCGGGTGTCAAACTCATTTTTTACGAACTGGCTTTCTTACTGCCTAATACCACTTGGAACAGGTTCGTGGCTGACAGCCGGGACGAAGGGCTGCAAGACTTGCTGCTCCTTTGCATTGCGGCTCCATTCGATGTGTTTTACGGGCAAATTCGTGTCAAATAGCCGGCGACCATTCCATGCAAAGTGGCTGCCTCCGCACACGACAAACTGACTCACCCTTTTCTTGGAATCCGTCGAGCAATACAGGAATTTTGCATTGCTGGCACAAGGGCCGAGATGCCAATTCTCCGATTTTTCTGCGAAAAAAAGATGATCCTCTGTATTCTCAGTGGAATAGCAAAACGCTCGAACGCAAGGGCCTCTGTGACCTGACTCTATGGACCGAAAGAGCCCCAGGTGTGCGGCCGTCTCCGAGCCGGGAACCAACAAGGTCGCGAATTCTGCGGGTAACGGGGCACGGGTGGACACGCGGAAAGTAGGAGATAGCTCCCTTCTTCCATATACGGGCGAGTACCAATCTTGGGATATTTCCATGCTCCGGTTGCTATCGGCGGTAAACAACAAGGCAAGGGAAGAGAGGTGATCGCTAACGAACATGACGCCTCCCGGAATCGCGTCCAAAGAACCCGGCGCAAAATGCCAGGAGGCTTGTAGTTTGTGCAATCCCGTACCCTCAAGAACGTCGCGTATGAACCAGAAACGCGATTTCAGATGAAAGACGAGACGACGATGTTGGACAGGAGAGCACAGCCGGGAATACCCGGTGTGCGAGCCAGCAAAGAAATCAAAAGTCTTGCCGGTTATCCAGGAGTCCACTGTGCCATTGGCTCTCCCACTCCATCCGAAGGGGCCTGCCGGGGCAACTTGGCTCGAGTCGTCAACGTGTATGGTGTTATGCGCTGCGGTACCGCGGAACCAATCCCGCTCGCCACGAGGACCTGCATAGGCAAATGTGCCCGGATCAATCAGCAGAGGCTTGGCATTTTCCGATAGTTGCACACTCAATGCGTCCGCATGACCGTGGCCGGCGCGCCCCGCGCCTTGCGGCCCTGCGTCTACTACCAGCTGGTACGACGCCGAGCCTGAACTGCGCATCACGTAAATTCCACTTGGCTCCATGGCGAACGAAATTTTTCTAGATTCGCGAGCCGGCAATTCATTGAATTGGCTCGCGCCACCTGTGCCAAGCAACCAGAGCAGTTCTTCCGTCAAGTGGCTGTTCACTGCTTTGAAATCGGGCTGGCTGTACAGCACTGCGCCAAGGATTAAGGGGTCGCGCAGGTGTTCATGGCGGTTGCGGCTTGGGTCAAAAACGCGGCCCCCATCGTCATCTCCGAATTGCGGCAGGTTTCCGGCAGCGGCAAACTTGCAGGTAGCTTCAAGCATTTTTTCAATCGTATGGTCGAAGTCTTGAGGGACTACTAGGTCGTTTAGTCCAGCAAGGATCCGCGTGTGCAGAAAGAGATCCAAGGCATACGTGTGGTAATACATGGATTGCTCGAAATGCATCCCGTCCCGCCGTACTTGCCGCTGCGCTTCCTGCAAGACGATGTTCCAGCCGCAATCCAGCCAACGCCCCGCCGCAGGAAGACCCGGGCACAACAAGCCAATGAAAAACAGCCCAACGCCTTCACCGAGCAAATGCGTGTTCGGAGAGAAATAGGTAGAGAGAAAGCGCTCGATGTGGCCCGCGCTCAGAGCCAAGGCATGCGATAGGTCAGCAGGGAATTGCTGCGGCACAACCGAGCAACCTTCGAGCAGGTGCCATACCCAAAGCCAGGACAGACTTCTAAAGGCCACCTCCAGGCTGCTCGCCCAGTTAATGCCCATTGGGTATGGATTTTCGTCGCGCCACTGATACCACTGTTGGAAAAGCTCTTGCGCGTATCGTTCTTCCTCGGTCAAGCGATAAGCCTTCGCAAGTGTGACTAAGTGTTGGTGCCGGTTTAACTCCCAGGTTACTTTAGAATCGCCGACCTGGCGAAAATCCGAGTACGGAACGCGAAACCACGGACGCAGAGGAGCGCGCCTGTCATGCACCGCGTCCAGGTGCCAGTCAATTACCGGGCCGTAGTTCACGCCTTGGTACCCGAGCAAATCAAAACGATGCCGGCAAATTTGCTCCGCGCGTTCGACAATCTGTTCGGCCGTCTCCGGAAGTAGTTTCAAGAGAGAAGAAAGGATTTCCGGCAACTCTTCCTTTTGAAAGAAGAAGCGGCCTCTACGGTCCAGGCATTCCGCGCGGCCGCCTTTTCCACCGGCAATGCCCGTTCTGAACATCACGAGATCAAGACGCTTTGCAAACGCTTGGCGAGTTCGCACGCGAATCTCGCCCCAGCTCATTTCCGTGAGCCGTTGGCAGTGCCTGATCCACTGATTGCTAGTCCGCACTGGCGAAGTCCTGCGCTGGTTCGCTTGCTTTCAGAGAAGATTCCAACAACCACTCTGCGGTTCGCGCGATATTGTCTTCCGCTTCGGTCAACCGGCTTTGCTCTTTCACTTGCTGGTAGTTCTCTGCGACGTAGGTGAGCTTTTCGCACAGATCGTCGGGATCGTCTTCGCGATAGGTTGTCACTTGCGGCGGCCGATGGTAGTTTTCGCTGGCTATGACGGGGACGCCTAGCGCCAAAGACTCCAATACGGAGGCGGCGACGCCATCGCAGGCGGGAGTGCGGATGTACGCGAAGCAGCTTGCAAGCAATGTCGAAAACGCGTCGTGGCTTAAATTTCCTAGCAGGAGCAAACTTTCTCGTTCCGGGTGTGGCCACGTAGCTACGAATGTTTGGACGGCAGGAAATTCCTTGGAGGGGAAACCCAGCCAAACGTATCCGGTTTTTTTGTATCGTAGACGGAATTTCTCCATCGCGACGCGTAGCATCGGGAGTTGATACTCCGGGCGAAACGAAGCGTAGCAAAAAAAGACTGGATGGTGGTTGGCCAGAAAAGATTCAATCCCCGGGTCCAGCGGCATCTTGTGAAACTCCAAGTTTTGTCGGGAAAAGGCGGGAATCGCCACAACGCGGTGACCCGCAATTCCATAGCTCTCAATCGCTTTCTTAATCTTTATGTCGTTGCAAGCGATCTTCCCGCACAGCAAGAAAAGCATTCTGTACACCTCTCGTAGGAACTGACCCTTAGGTCTCGGAAAATACCTTTGTTGCAGTCCGCCCTGCCAGCTCAGGGATACGGGACGACCGCTAAGTTTGCCCACCAAGGCAGCCAGCAGCGCTAACACATAACCCGTCTTGGACTGGCCATTGACATGCATCTGGAACTGATAGCCTTTTCCGGCAAAGCGCACCAATTTGTAGAGGTAATCGAAACCGTTTTGAACGTCGACGTACTCACGCGACTTCTTTTTACGGCTCTCGTTGATGTTCAATACCTGACACACATGCCCACGCTGACGAATTTCTTCGACCAGCAATTTCGTTTGCATGGCCCAGCCGCAGGCCGGCGGAGGATAGTTCCCGATTTGCAGGATTTTCACAGATTGCTCTCGTTCGTTTTGCAAATGTTCAAGGCTAGACTGAAGGTGAATTCGCTTGCGGACCTGTCATGCTGAGCTTTATCCGGTGCAAGACGTTCCAGGCAGGCGCGGGCAGACTGTTTCGCAGCCATTCCTTGCTTTTCGCCATGCTATTGGTGCAGGAGAGATACATGCTTCCCTTGCTCCCGGGCCGCGCGAAACACAAGTTTAAATATGAGCCGGGCTTCGCTCCCCAGTTTTGCTTGTGCGGAGCGAGGCCTCCCAGAAAGTCGTACCGTTTTGCTCCGGTCTCGATGAAATGCCTAAGCATTGCCGCCCGCAGGGCATAACCCGCCTTATCGGTCGCAAAGTTCGGATCAAATCCTTCCTGCAAAATGGAAACCGTATCGAGATATCGGAAACAATATTGCGTGGCTGCCGGCACGCCGTTCAATTCCATGAGCCAAAATTCCAGCCATCCTTTGCGGAGGAAAGATTGTGCCATTTCAAAGTAAAATGCTCTCCGCTCGCGGGAACCAAAGCTGCCTAGCTGATTCACCAAATTCCATCGTTTTTTGTGAAGAGAGAAGAGAATCTCCAGCATTCCCGAAAGATCGTCAGCATTCTCGCAGCGCCGGAAGCGGACTTGGTGTCGCTGCCCCAGTCTGCGTGGGTAGCGCGTTACCAAAGGACGGAAACAGGGTGCGAGGCTTTCCACGTAAAGCGGCCACGAATCCGGCAGTGGAATGGCTGAATTCGGAGAATTCTCTGACACGCACATCCAGTTGACTCTCTTGGCTTCCCGTATCAGGGCTGCGGCCGCCTGAGAATTTTCTGGAAATGTATTCAAAGAACAGACATCCCAGTTTCGGTGTTTGGTCAGCCAATGCACAAGAGCCTGCGAGCAAGCCTTCTCGAAGCCTGGCTGAAAAATCAAATCGAGATTGTCGGAGTCTCCCGAGCCATCGCCGACCAGGCGGAGCCGTGTCAATTTGCCGAAGACGGGGCTATGGATTTCGTCGAAGTAAAATAGAGCCAGGCCCACAAGCGAGTTGTCCTTGATGGAAAAAGCCAGGGCATGCATTCGTTTGCTCGACCCAAACGCCTTCCACCAGGAACCGAGCCATTCCGGTGTGGAGAAGATGGATAAGGACGCGTTATCCCGCAGGATGGCTTCCTAAGAGGGAATCTGCTCTTGCAGTTGCTCCCAGGAACAATACTCCGATACTTGCATGGCCTGACTGTCAGTTCCTGAGAACTTCCGAGACGGCCGGTCGGCCAAGGGCAAACACCGCCGGTCGACTGCAGCCAGCGGATGGGAGGGAGTGGTAGGGGTTGCCATTCTTGATTGTGACCGACAGCTAACGAATATTACTGGTGGGCTGCCACCGTTTTTGACTCATACCAGACTCGGGGCTTGCCGATCTTCCAAGAGAAGAACGATCGCGCGAAGGCCGGAGATCAACGACTAACGGCTGCGGCCGGATGGCAGCTTGCAACGTTTCAGTGTCGAGCGTGTCAGTGCCCACAACGACGACTTCCGCCTGCGCGACCGCACCTTCCAAGTTGGTGGAGAGACGAGCGCCGATGTGCGGAATCTCCTCTTGAATGAATTGCCGATTGGATCCTGTGAGGTGGCCCATGGAAACGTCTTTGTCCCAAACCTGAACTTCGCAGCCCTCGCCCAGGAGTCGCTTGATCAGTTGCACCGAGGGGCTTTCGCGAAGGTCATCCGTACCCGACTTGAAGCTCAAACCGAGAACTGCAATCTTTTTGCATTTCGTCGCCAAGACCGCTTCGACCGCGCGGTCGAGGTGCGCTTGGTTGCTCGGCAGGACAGCTCGTAGTAACGGCAAATCCAGATCAAGCTGTTTCGCATGATACGTGAGCGCGCGAATGTCTTTGGGTAAACAAGATCCGCCAAACGCAAAACCAGGATCCAGATAGGCTTTGGAGATGTTCAGTTTTTTATCGGCGGTGAAAATGTTTGTTACCGTGCGAACATCCAAATCCAGCTGTGCGCACAAAGCTCCAATTTCATTTGCGAACGTTACCTTCAAAGCGTGAAAAGCGTTGCATACGTACTTGACCATCTCGGTTTCGCCTAAGCAGGCCTCAAAGATTTGGCCCGGGATATCCCGGTAGAGGTCGCGCAGGGCGTCAAGAGCAGAAGGATCATCGGCTCCCAAAACCGTGATTGCAGGATTCAGGAAGTCAGCGACGGCGCATCCCTCGCGCGTGAATTCCGGATTCGAGCACACGGCAAAAGCAATCCCGTCCCGCTTTCCGCTCGCCTCTTCGATCAGAGGAATTACCACTGTTTTTGCTGTTCCTGGCAGAACAGTGCTGCGAATCACAACCAGGTGAAACGTGTTTTTGGATCGGAGCCCCTCCCCAATGTCCTGGCAACTGCGCTTCACAACGCTTAGGTCCAAGCCGCCGCTGCGCGAGCTTGGTGTGCCCACGCAAATGAAAGAGATATCAGATTTCCGCACCGCCGCATGTGCATCCGTCGTGGCGTGCAACCTGGAGGATCTACGACCCTCCGCAATTAATTCTTCCAGTCGCGGCTCAAGCACGGGCGCCTTGCCCGATTCCACCATGTTCACCTTCGCCGGATTGATGTCCACTCCCACTACTTCATGACCTTTATGGGCCAAACAAGCGGCTGTCACCGCGCCAACGTAACCTAGGCCGAACACACTTACGCGAGCCATTTTTTGCTGCTCCTGGGGGTTATTGTGGGCAGTTTTCCTGAAGAATTCGCGCACTGCTACAACTGGAGATTTGCGTTGCTGTCCGCCTGACGGGAAGAACTCTTAGAAATCACGGGTCGAGACTTGAGGGATGCATGCGGCTACTCGTAGATCTGCCGCAGGCTGGCCAAGACTTCTGAAAAAGTGAATCGTGCCCGCACGCGTTCTCGCCCCGCTTTTCCCAGTCTTTCGCGCAATTGCGGATCTTTAAGCAGCCGAAGGATCGCCCTGGACAGAGCGGCAGGATTTTCAGGAGGAATCAGCAGGCCATGAACTTCGTTCTCAATGATCTCTGGCACGCCACCCACGGTAGTAGCGATCACCGGCAGACCAGCGGCCATGTACTCCAGCACCGCATTGGGAAGTCCCTCGGACTTCGAGGCAAGCACGCCAATGTCGCAACAGGACAACAACTGTGGGATATCCGTTCGATGCCCCAAGAAAACAAAAATCTCGGCCAAACCCAGTGTCCGGACTTGGTCCTCGAAAAACGGGCGCATCTCACCATCGCCCGCAAGCAAGAATCGCGCTTCCGGGCATGTTTCTCGTACGGTTCCCGCTGCCTCGATCAAATCACCGTGCCCCTTTGCGCCGGCGTGCATATTGGCGACCATGATGATTAGTTTGTGGCTTGAAGCGATTCCAGGAAGCAGCTTTTCGCGGTCTGCCTTTGCCAGCACGAATTTCTTGGTGCCGATTCCGTTGTAGACCACATGAATTCTGTGAGGGGCAAAGCCGTCTTTTATCAGCAGGTCTTGGCGCACAGCTTCCGAGTTGACCAAGATTTTTGTTGAGAGTCCCTGAACTTTACGGAGAATCTTGCGCCGTACCGGCGTATACCACCACCAGCGCGCCAAGTCTCTTCGACTCGAAATGATAACCGGAACCCTTGCCAGCCAGGCTGCAGGGACCGCAAACAGATTCGAGTACAGATCGTTGGTGTGAACGATTCTAAACTTCCTCCTGCGGATAAAGGCAACCAGTTTTAGCATTTGCAAGATCGTGTTTGGGCGAAGGAGGCTCGTGCGAACCGGAAACTCCACGCATTCAAGCCCGGCTTCATCCAGCCTTGCTTTCAGTGGGCCGCCAGCCCGGAGGCAGCCTACCGCTACGCCATATCCTTCCGCTTTGAGCTGGCGAGCGACTTCCACGCATTGCGTTTCCGACCCGCCCAGTTCCAGAGATTGGATGAACATCAACACGCGTGTGCCTTTTTGTCCTGAAGAAAGAAAGCGCTTCCCGTGGATTTCCTCTTGGTCTCTTGCTCGGGGATCCTTGATCATGGCCGTCTGCTCAATCGCAAATTCCTTTCTCGGGCGCGGTCGCTACACCCGCGCGAGTTCCGGTATGCTCTGGCCGACCGCTGCATCACGAAGCGATCGTCCCGGTGTCCGTTGGAACGTCGGTTTGACGCCAGTTTGCTCTTCCATGAAATTGCGATGCCAAAGCTCGAGGATTAGCAATTGCCAAAGCTCCCAGGAGCGATCCCGAATCCCTTTCCGGTGTTCCAACAACCTTTGCGTTACACCATTCTTGTCAAAGTAGCCTCGTTGGAGCGTCCTTGGCTCCAATAGAATGTCCAGCAGTGCCGGGGCAGGATTCTGACGGAACCAATGCAGAAGCGGCATCGCAAAACCTTGTTTGTGTCGGTACAGCACTTGCTTGGGAACGTTCAGACGTTCTGCCAGCTTCTTCAGGACATACTTGAGTTCTCCAAAGCGCAACTTCCAACGCGGTGACAACATCGCTGCCCACTCGGCTAAGGGATGATCCAGAAACGGCGCTCGTACCTCCAAGGAATTTGCCATGCTCATGCGGTCGACCTTGGTCAAGATGTCTCCGGGGAGATACGTTTTTGCGTCGAGATACTGCACTTCGCTCAGAGCGTCAGTAGCGGGACCGTTTTCTAGCAATTGCCGGAACCCTTCATAGGGCGAGGGTTGCCTGTTGGCCCACGCGAGGAAATCCTTGGAGAAAATATCTGTTTCCCGCCAACTGGTGGGCAACGTCGATATCTCATCCAAATAGCGTTCCCGCGGGGGCAGCGAAAGGTTGTAAACAAGTCTGCGCCCGTGCCAATGCATCGGAATGATCGGGTGTACGTGCTCTCGATACCATCGTCCCAGGGCGAAGGAAAACGGCCGAATTCTTCTGCGTCCCAGATAAGACCCGTACCGATCGTACCCCGCAAAAAGTTCATCTCCTCCATCCCCCGTCAGGGCCACCGTGACGTGCTGTCGAGCCAAGCGGCACACATGGTATGTCGGGACGATGGATGAGTCCGCGAACGGTTCTTCGAGAATGCCTGTGAGCAGGTGTACGGTTTGCTCGATATTGGGCTCCACGTAGAGTTCGTGATGCTCCGTGTCAAATTGCCGCGCGACGGCGCGGGCGTGATCACTTTCATTAAAGTCCTCATGGGGGAAGCCAATCGAAAACGTCTTGACCGGGTGAGAACTGAAGCGCGCCATGAGCGCCACGACGATGGAGGAATCCACTCCTCCGCTCAGCAGCGTTCCCAGCGGGACATCGCTGATCAGCCGCACCCGAACCGCTTCAGCCAACCGATGCTCGAGCTGTTCCAGGCATTCTTGCTCGGATTGCGGTTCATAGGTTCCATAAGCTGGCAAATCCCAATACTTCTGAACGCGGACCCGCCCATCAGAAAATTCGAGGAGGTGTCCGGGCGGTAGCTTCTTTATGCTCTTGAAGCAGGTATATGGATCGGCGATGTAGCCAAAGTGCAAAAAGCCCAACAGGCTGTGGTGAGCGACTTCCGCAAGTCTTGGCGCCGCAGCTAGAATCGCCTTGATTTCCGATCCAAATAGAAACCGTCCGCCATCCATCCCGTAGTGCAGCGGCTTCTTTCCGAAGCGATCTCGCGCGAGTAGCAGCTTCTCTCCGCGTTGATCCCAGACTGCCAGCGCAAACATTCCCCTTAGTTTCTTCACGCATTCGGCCCCATATTCCTCGTACAGATGGACGATGATTTCCGTGTCCGAGTTGGTGTAAAAGCGGTGGCCCCGAGCTTCCAACTTCGGGCGCAGTTCCGGGAAGTTATAGATTTCGCCGTTGAAGACGACCCAAATACGGCGATCCTCATTGTGAATCGGCTGATGGCCCGTTGACAGGTCAATGATGCTCAGGCGCCTCATGCCTAGCCCGGCGCGGCCGTGCACGTAAATTCCCTCATCGTCCGGGCCGCGATGCACAATGGTCTGGCACATCTGCTGGACCTCCGCCGCTTGGGCTGAGTATCCAGGTTCAACGCCAACGATGCCCGCTATGCCGCACATAATTCCCGCCACTCGAGAGTCACTTCGACCAACGCACGGAGAATCACGAAGTGCGGAACTCCCGCAGATCGTCTGCGTGCCCGCTGCCTAGGAGCTAAGTACAGGGAGAGCTTAGAGGAACTGCTCCTCCAGTTGGTTGGGAAACGGAATTCACCCATGCGCTATCCACTTCAACTGCTACCGATCGTTGAAGCAGGGAAACGGACAGCACCAGGCGGTAGCGCCTCTTGAAATTCAACAGGATTCCTTCCAGCCCGCTGAGCGGTCCATCTTTGACTCTGACTCGTTCCCCGACTTTGAGGAACGGCCATGGATGCCTCGGCACGCCGGTCCTGACCGCCGTTTGGAGCGCGTTTACTTCTTCTTCGTCGACAGGAATCGGTGTTTTTCCGATTCCAACAATCTGAATCACTCCAGGCGTCGTAAGAATGGGTAGCCGGTCCAGCGCATTAAACCGGCAAAACAAATAACCTGGGAAGAGTGGCATCTCCAATTCCTGCATGCGATCGGACCAACGCCGCTTGCACAAATAAAAGGGCAAAAAGAATTCGTAGCCCCTGCCAGCCAGTTGCTTGGCCGCAAAGTTTTCGTACCGCGTCCTGGTTTGCACGGCAAACCAGGGATAAGCCTCAGAGGAGTTGCTCGACTCGATCATTGTGGGGTTCTACGGCTGGACTGCGAATCTTTCGAAATGAGACATGCTACCGCCCTGAGAGTCCCAAGGGAGTGACTCTAGAACATCAGGGATGGGCCTTGACGCAGGACACCGCCCAGCAGGGACTGGACAGCAGGGACGTTACTTCTTGTCCGTTCCGAATCCGGCACGGAATGAATATCCGCCGTAATTCGCTCCTTCGCTGGCGTCGTTCAGCACAACGCCGAGAAGATTGTTCCCGCGAAATTCTTGCAACGTGGTTTTAACCAGATCGTGTGGCGTCTTATTTGCGCGTACCACGACCATTACTCCATCGCAGAATTCTGCAATGATCCCCGCATCCGCCACTGCTAGAACCGGAGGGGTATCTACAATGACCCACTCAAACACCGGGCTGACTCCATCGATGAAGCTTTTTAGCATTCCGTTTGCGAGTAGTTCCGAAGGGTTGGGTACCGGCTTGCCGGCGGGAACTAGAAACAGTTCCACCTTGGGGTCTGCCTGGAGAATAGAAAATTCATCGGCTTTGCCGCTGAGATAGTCGCTCAAGCCTGGTGCGGACGGCGCACCTAGCCCCACGTGAATCCTCGAAGCTCGCAGGTCCGCATCGATGAGCAGGGCGCGTCTTTCGTGCTGCCGCGCGATCGCCAGCGCCAGGTTAAGGGCCACAAAAGTTTTTCCTTCCCCTGGCAACGTGCTCGTCACCACGAGCGTCCTAAGGGGGCTTTTTTCTTTCAGTCGATAGAGGCGCGAACGCAGCGTCCGAAACTGCTCCGCGCATAGTGCGGATGAGTGTTGAGGGGAGAAGGCATCATAGTCCGGATTCAACTTCCAACCGGGCTTTGAGCTCCGCTGGCGCAATTCTTCAAGTCGCAGGCGGCGACCCGGCGCAGGAATTTCTCCCCATTTTGGGGAATACAACGCTCTGGAAACCGCCGAAGCCGAGCCTCCCTCTCCGCCGGCAACGCCGAATGGAGTCGGTTCCGCAGGCTTCCAAGCGGAAGGCCTCTGCTCTTCCGCTCGCTTCAAGGCTTCATGAATCCGGCTCATTAGCTTCCCTTCCCGGAGCCGACAGCAAAGGAGGCGGGTTGCCGCATTCGTTCGAGAACTGTGGACAAATCGCGCAACACCTTTTCAACCGACAACAGGTTTTCCAGGTTTTCCGGTTCCGTGCTCACCGGCGCGGCGCTCCCGGCATTGTCCAGCTCAAATTCATGCGCTACTCCTTCAACTTGTGCAGGTGTAACTGTCTTTTGCTGATCGGCAAAAGCGTTGATGAGAGCATGCTCGCAGAGTACGTTGATGACCCGCGGAATTCCTTTTGCATGGCGATAGATGCTTTCGACAGCATCCGGCGAGAATATGGGTCCGTTGCTCGCTCCCGCAATTCGTAAGCGCTCCGCAATGTAGCCTTGCGTTTCCTCCAGCGACAGCAGATTCGTCCGGCACCGTACGGTAATCCGTTGGCGAAGCTGACGCAGGTGAGGCTGCCTGAGTCTTTCCTCCAATTCAGGCTGCCCCGACAGCACCACTTGCAGCAGTTTCTCGGTTGACGTCTCAAGATTGGTGAGAAAACGGATCTCTTCCAACACCTGATCGGAAAGGCTCTGCGCCTCATCGACAATCAGCACCGCCGTCTGCCCATTGCTGTACCGGTCCAGGAGCCAGCGGTTTAAACGCATCAGGATTTCGCTCTTCGAGTGGGATTCACAGGAGATTCCCAGATCTCCCATCAAACACTCGAACAGCTCAGAAGTGGTCAGGTGAGGGTTGAAAATGAAAGCAGTGGCGGCGCGGTTCTGGCGAAGCCAGTCGAGCACCATATTGAGCAAAGTTGTTTTTCCGGTGCCTACTTCGCCGGTTAGCAGGATGATGCCTCGCCGGCCGCGTATCCCATAGGCCAGGCTGGCCAATGCTTCCTGAATTCCCGGCGTCAAGAACAAGTACCGGGGATCCGGATTAACTTTAAAGGGGCTCTCTCGCAAGCCAAAAAACTTTTGATACATTTTCACTCTTTCCAGGATGATGCCGTCAGACCCAATTCGAACGGCCTCGCTCGATTTCCCGCTTTGTTCAAGTCGCGAACCTTGTTCGCCCTCCCTGTATGCGAGATCAGAGCCAGTGTCGGCACTCCAAGGTAAATCTCCACGTCACGCTGGGTGCGGATGGATTTGTCGCGAGCTTCCGAGAGATGGACGATGCTGACTCCAAGGGCCAGCCCCGCGCAAATTCCTCCGAGAGTAAACAGTTGCCGGTTGGGGAAGGAAGGGCGCTCGGGCATACTCGGAGGGTCGAGCACGCGAAACTTCTCCGCTTGCTGCTGATTTTCCAGCGTCGTGGCCATTTGCGACTCGTTCCGTTTCTTGAGCAGGTCGTTGTAAAAATTAAGCGCTGTCTGATAATCCCTCGTTAGCGCCTTGAATTCCTGCTGGATCACAGGGCTCAGTTCAATCCGTCCCTGAAGCACGCGGATCTGCTTTTGCAGGTCTTCCTGCTCTTTCACTTTTTGGTTGATGCTTATCTCCAACTGGCGGAGTTGGGCGCGATCCTGTTGGATCTGCGGCGTTTCAGGGACGGAAATTGCCAGCTTCTGTTCTGCGGTTGCGCTCTGATCTCGGGCAGGTTTCGCCTCAATTTGTTTTTCGAGTTGGGCAATCGCGTGTTTGAGCTGGATGACCGCAGGATGCTTGTCCGTATATTTCTTCTGAAGTTCGACAAGCTGATTTTTCATCTCGCTGAGCTGTTGCTCCAACGACTGCGAAGTCTGTCCGGAAGAAGTTGCTCTTAATCCCGCGAGTTGTTGGTTTAGGAGCGATTCCACGAAGGCCTTTTGCTGCCGCGCTTGATTCAGGCTTTGCGTGACCGCTTCGAGTTGCGTCGTTGTGCCGGCCAGCAAAGTGACATTCGTCTTTTCGTCTTCGGGCAAAGCTCCCATGTGCTTGCTTTGAAATGCAGCTAGCTTCGCGTCCTGTTCATCCAGCTTTGCCTTGGCTTCCTCCAGTTGCTTGGCCAAGAACTCCGTTGTGTCCTCGGCCTGCTTCTGACGCAGTTGGATGTTTTGGTTCATGAACATAGAGGTGATTTCCGTGCAAATCGCTTGCGCCAGGTGAGCGTCTCCAAGGGTCACGTCGACGGTGAAGCCCGGCAGTTCGTGCGACGATGTGCCCGGCATCGGGTTCAGCGGCGCTACCTTGATCGATTTCCTTAGCCGTTCGATCATTACTTCCGTAGGGACGCGCCCCGCTTCGTTCTTAAACGGAGCGAATTTCTCCACCAGACCCTGCAGCCTCGTGCGGCTCAGGATTTGTCCCTGCATGCTTGCCAGGCGCTGGTTCACGTCTTCACTGACAACCGGCTTGACATAGCTGTCCGGCACTACGGGTTCTTCAACCAGGACCATGGTATGCGACGTGTATTGCGGTGGGATCACGACTGCCAAAAGGAAGCCCGCCGCACCCCCCAGGACGGCCGTAAGAAGGAGTAACCAGCGCCGCCGAAGCAGAAGCGTCAGAAATTCCTCTGTGCTCATCTGGCGATGGACTTCCACGTCTTTCGTCACGATTCTAACCTCGGCGCCACACCTTGCGGTTAGCCGTACCATCAATCTGCGGCGCTTGACGAACTGCCGCCAGGAAGAAATGCCTCTGACGGGCTACCTCCGCTCACTTGCGAATTTCTTGATAAGACCGTTTCCGGTGGCACAGTTCCCCGGATACTGTTTGAGCCTTTCTTAAGGGGGCTCTCCCTTGGAGGGCAGCCTAATGAACCATGCGTCTCGGAGCAATCGGTAACCTTCCCCATCCGGATAGGCGCAAACACCTGAAGAACGCCTAAAGGAAATCCCCCAAATGGTTCGCGGTCCGTGAGCTTATCGATTCGCGCCCTCTCGTCGATTTGTGCCCGCATTCTTTTTTCAGAATCTGTAATCATGGCTGCGAAAAAAAAGCCCTACCGTAAGGCGGTCCCTGTCGGCGTCTAACGCAAGCGGCGTAAATTGATTCGTGCGTTGGCGAACGTAGTTGTATCCGAGATGCAGGCTTAGTGCTTGAGCCAGCGCGTACTCGATGGCCATTTCCGCCGTCTGCGTATTTATCTTTCCCTTGCCCGCAGGCCCCTGAAGGGCTAAAGACCTGGCGTTCGATACGGTGAGGGCGACATCCCATCTCCCGCCCATTCGCTGCCGAATCTCTGCGCCTTCATAAGAGTTCGTAACTGCCGGCAATAATCCTCCGCCGTCGGCAACAAGCTGCTGGCCGGTCAAGCGAATCACCGTTTGATTGGAACGAAGTGTCAGGGACGCGCCGCCTCCGGGATTCCATTGCTTGGTTCTCAGCGAAGTGAGAACGTTTCTCGGCTGCGCTGGATTTGTCGAGGGGACCAGGAAATCCCCCTGGGAGCGCGAGTATTCCGCGCCTCCATACGCGCCCAGCGTGACATTCGGGCTGATTTCCCACAGCACTTTCACAAACCCTCCGTGGGTCTCGTCATGAAAACTTTGGCTATAGCGAAAATTCTGGAATCGATACTCCAACCCCCCGGTGAAGTGCCTCGTCATGCGGTAGCTATAGCTTGCTCCACCGAAGTCACTCACGGTGTTAAAGAGACTTATGACCGCATTTGGATTCGCATTTCCCACGTTGGAAAAGCGCCGGAACCCCTGCCCGCCGGAAAGGCCAAAGGAACCGCGGCGACTCACGTCGTACGCGGCTTCTCCCGAAGCAGCATTGGCAAATTGCCGCGCAAACGGCGTGAACACCGTGTTGTTCAGATTGGGAGAACCATTTACGGGAAGAGAGATGTTTCCATTCGTCTGAGGTTCCAGCACGCCCGTTGCATAATCGAGGGAATCTCTTAGACGGAAAAAGAGGTGTCTGGCCAGGTGTAATTCGTTGTTAAAGTCCAAACGTTGGTCGAGTTGATTGAAGCTGCTGGCGGTTCGGTAAAGCAAGGCGTTCGGGCGGTAATCCAGTCCAAGGCTCCAGTCAGGCTTCTTTGCCCAAATACTGAGCAGCCCTCCCTCCTCGAAGACGTAGTCGTGGATGCGGTGCGCGTTATCCCCAAGAATGTTGTTGTCCCAACTCGAGGCGCTGTGCAGCTCGACGGCCAAGCCATTGTCTTCAGGTTGCTCGGTAGCGTAGTGGGAATTGCTTTCGGGTTCCCTGGGGGCGGCTATCCGCTCTTGTCCTTGCAAGGCAAGCGGCGCTCCCAGAAGCGTGACGGAAGCTGCGAGTCTCAGCAAAGATCTTTTCGCGTAGTCCATGAGTGCAACCCTCAGGGCACAATGATGGTGTCCCCCGGCCGTAACTCGATGTTTTGCGAGTCATTCTGGCCCTTTGACACCTGCTTGTAATTGAAGGGAAAAGTCACCGTGGTTCCCTGGGGAGTCTTTCTTAGCACACGGATTTTGCTGACCTTGGCAAAGTCGCGGAAACCTCCGGCCAGCGCCAAACCATCCAGGACGGTGGTTGGTCTGACCAAGGGAAAGGATCCGGGGTGTTCTACCTCGCCCATCACAATGAATTGGCGGCGTTTGATTTCCTCAACGACCACCGTCACTTCCGCGTCTTTGATGTAATCGTGAAGTTTCTGCGCAATCGTTGCCTGAAGGTTGTCAGGCATCATTCCGCTGGCTTGAATTTCCCCGATCAGCGGCATGGTGATCTTGCCGTCCATCCGCACCGGAACCTTCTGCGAGACTTCCGGTTCGTGAAGTACATTGATGGCCAGTAGGTCCCCGGGCCCAATGACGTAGGAGGATTTTGTACCGGCGGTGTTTGAGGGCGTGTTATTAGCGCGGATGATCCCCTTGGAACTTGGTTCTGTGAGGGTTGCCGGGTGTGGGTTGCTTTGCTGGCCCACTGCGCTTGCGCCCATGACGGCGCCTAGGGCCAGGGTCCGAATTAAGAATTTCGCGGGTTGCCTAGGAAAATAGGCAGGGTTCATCTCACCACCTCGATGACCTTAGGTCGTGCGGGTCCCGAAGCACACCGCAGTTCCACGCCGAGTCTGCAGACCTTCATTCATTGCAGACGGCACCCAGCCTAGGAAGAGGAAACCGAATCGACAATCCGGTGAGTACACGAAACCCCATATAGGTAAATCTCCTACGGCACATTTACATCAAATCCCCAGCGTCTCCCGGTCACGCTAACTCTTGCTTTAACATGAAGTTACCGTGAAGGTGGGGTTAGGCGTGTCAGCGAACAGACTATTCCTGGAACCGAGGGCTAGAGAGACCAGTGCTCTGCTACTTGAAGGGCGGCATTATTTCACAGCTGATTTTGTCGGGCGGAATGTTCGCCCTAAAACGGTGAGCCCAGGGGAAAGGGCATTACACGGCATTAGGACAGTAAGAAACGTGAAGGACGTCCTGCAGGATTGAGGGGCTAGCGACCTTTTCTCAATTGCGATTAAAAGTGGACAGGAGCTTAAGCCGATTCTCCTTTACAACAGAATCCGCGAAGGCTCCCGTCCCGATATTCCTTAGGGGTGCCTACCGCCCGTCTCATGGGAAGGGCAAATAGGTCCAAAGATCATCCAAGTAGCCTGGGGGGGCTCCGGAAGTAGAATCATAGCCCTCTCCACCAAAGAGCCAGAAATAGCAGTTACCGGAAGAAGTGCATGCGTTGACGTCAAGCGGCCAGATGGCTGTCCCACGGCGTCCGCCAACCACATTATTCACATAGGGTATGCCATTCGTGAGATACTGGCCTGGTTGGTTAACGCTGCTGGTGCCCTTCCACCAAATCCACTGTTTGGTGTTGCTGCTCTGATACTCCCACACGTCGTTTAGGAATCCGGTCGGCTGGGTAATGGAAGAGCCGTATCCCCAGCCTCCAAAGAGGAAGAGATCGCCGTCCGGATTGACCCAGCCGACAGCCCCCCAGCGTGCCCCGGGCACATTGCCAGCTGCTGCAGCCGTCTGCGTGCCATAGGTTCCGTTTTGATTAGCGGTGTTGCTGCCAGAAATCCAAGTCCACTGGCCACCGCTAAACATCCACAGGTCATTAAGAATGGCCCCTGCGGGAGACCCCGTGGGGACTGAATCGAGGCCGAAACCACCGAACAGCCACACAGTTCCAGCGGAGTCGACCCAGAGAACAGTGTTCTGCCGTGCCCCCGGCACGTTGCCCGCTGTCCCCGTGCCCTGTGTCCCGTAAGTGCCTTTCTGATTAGCGGTATTTGCTCCGGAGACCCACGTCCACTGGCCGCTGGCAATGTTGTATTTCCAGAGGTCGTTGAGCAAACCGATCGTGCCTGCGGAATCTACGCCTTGGCCGCCAAACAGCCAAACATTGCTGGATGCATCGACGAAACTTGCAGCTCCCCAGCGTCCGCCTGGAATGTTGCAAGGAGAATTGCTACCAGTGCAGGTAGCAGCCGCTGTCCCCTGCGTGCCATAGGCGCCACTCTGGTTGAAGTTGCTGGACCCTCCTTGCCATACCCAGTCGCCGGCGAAGCTGCCATCACCGACCGAGCCGCCGGGAACGAATTCCCACACGTCGTTCAGCAGTTCCGGGTCCAACCCGCTGGCAGCAAATCCTTGGCCGCCAAACATCCACAAGTTCCCAGATGGATCGGTCCAGGTTACGCCACCCCACCGGGAAC